>NZ_JBMIRQ010000108.1:0-452354 GCF_049195265.1 Rhodococcus sp. MALMAid1271
CCACATCCGACACTGGGCAGACGGCGGCCCCACCGACCTGAACAACCTCGTCCTACTCTGCGGCTTCCACCACCGACTCATCCACCATTCGGACTGGGAAGTGTTCATCGCCGACGACAACCACCCCTGGTTCATCCCACCGGCATCAGTGGACCCGAACCGAGAACCCCGACCCTCCCACGCCCGAGCCGGCCCCCACATCGCCTGAACCCCGCCCACACCTCAACGACCCCCGAAACGCAATCCAGCCCCGCACCGAGAACACGGTGCGGGGCCGGAAGAGATTGTCGTGCAACTACTTCAGCAAGGGATCTGTCACTGCAATGCCGCCAGGTTCGCAACAGACTTCTTGACATCGGTATCGAGAGCTCGTGCCACCACCGAACCCACCGGACCGAACAACACACCGCCACCGAACTTCGCATCGAGCGTCAACTCCGAACCTCCCTCGGCCTCACGCACATGGACGGTCAACGAAATCTTCACCCCGCCCTTACCGCGGCCGGACATCTCGATCAGCTTCGGCTCGTCGTATTCGGTGAAGGTCCAGTGGATCGTGTTCTTGAACCCTTTGACCTTCACCAGTGACTCCACCTCGGTGCCCTTGCCGACCTTCTTCGGCGGTGGACTGCACCACCCACCGTGGATCGTCATCCACTCGTCGAACCGATCGAGCGCGGAAGCCTTGTCCCACGCACCCTGCGGATTCTCCGGCATCTGTACCGAGACACTGATCGTCGCCATAGGAGAAGAGCCTGTCACAAGTCCGCAGCATGTTCAGACGGCGGCCGTTAACCTGAGACGATGGCCACGCTCGAGATCGAAGGTCGAAAGGTCTCCGTCACCAACCTCGACAAAGTGCTGTACCCCCAGACCGGCACCACCAAGGGCAACATCATCGAGTACTACGTTGCCATCGCACCCGCAATGCTTCCGCACCTCGCGGGCCGAGCCGTGACCCGTAAACGCTGGCCGAACGGCATCGATCAGTCCTCGTTCTTCGAAAAGAATCTCGCCGCTTCTGCACCGGACTGGCTCGACCGCCGGTCGATGCAGCATTCCGACCGCATCGTCACCTACCCCCTGTTCTCCGACGCAGCCGATCTCGCCTGGCTCGGGCAACAGGCCGCCATCGAAGCGCACGTTCCGCAGTGGCGGTTCGACGGCACCGAACCCGGACCGGCGACCCGCATGGTCTTCGACCTCGACCCCGGCGATGACGTCGATCTCGCTCGATGCGCCGAAGTAGCGTGCGAGATAAGAGATCTGATCGGCGATATCGGGATGACCGCGTATCCGGTCACCAGTGGCAGCAAAGGAATCCACCTCTACGTGCCGCTCGAGAAGCCGCTGACGACATCGGGTGCCTCCACCGTCGCCAAACGTGTTGCCACACTGCTCGAAGAACGCTCACCGGACCGGGTCACGGCCACGATGGCGAAGGCGAAGCGAACCGGACGGGTGTTCGTCGACTGGAGCCAGAACAACGGCAAGAAGACGACGGTCGCCCCGTACTCGTTGCGTGGGCGAGCGTTGCCCACCGTCGCGGCCCCGCGTACCTGGGACGAGCTGGAATCGGCGGGCCTGCAGCAGCTTCGATTCGAGGAAGTACTGGAACGATTCCAGGACCTCGGCGATCTGCTGGCACAACTGGACCCCCCAGTCGACTCGGTTCCCCACAACAGCCCTGCCACAGACAAACTCGACAAGTACCGCAGTATGCGCAGTGCCGACAAGACGCCCGAGCCGATACCGACCACCGCCGAGCCGAAGGGCAACGACGACACCTTCGTCATCCAGGAACACCATGCCCGACGCCTGCACTACGACTTCCGGCTCGAACACGGCGGAGTGCTGGTCTCGTGGGCCGTCCCCAAGAACATCCCGGTCGATCCGAA
This sequence comes from Rhodococcus sp. MALMAid1271, assembly GCF_049195265.1. Taxonomy (NCBI): domain Bacteria; kingdom Bacillati; phylum Actinomycetota; class Actinomycetes; order Mycobacteriales; family Nocardiaceae; genus Rhodococcus; species Rhodococcus sp. MALMAid1271. Next base: position 1,899 of record NZ_JBMIRQ010000108.1, read on the forward strand.
GCAGAATCGGCTGGCCGTACACACCGAGGACCACCCGCTCGAATACGCATCGTTCTCCGGTCGAATACCGAAGGGCGAATACGGCGGCGGCGATGTCACGATCTGGGATCGCGGAACCTACGAGCTGGAGAAGTGGCGTGAGGACGAAGTCATCGTCGTCCTGCACGGCTCGAAGGCGCGCGGCAGGTTCGCCCTGATTCGCACCAAAGGCAACCAGTGGCTGATGCATCTGATGAAGGACGCATCCAGCAGCACGACCGAAAGTCCATCACCCCAGAACATCTCGCCGATGCTCGCCACCGCCGGTGAGATCGACGACCTGCCGGACGGGGAATGGTCATTCGAAGGCAAGTGGGACGGTTTCCGCATCGTCGCGGAACTGATGCACGGCGCGATGACTCTGCGCACACGTAGCGGCAACGACTACACCGAGAAATTCGGTGCACTGCAATCCTTGGCCGACGACCTGGTCGAACACGAGGCCGTCATCGACGGGGAAGTCGTCGTGTTCGACGAACATGGCATCAGCAGTTTCGAGATGCTGCAGAACGCAACCCGGGACGAGATCCGGTTCATTGCCTTCGATCTGCTCTACCTCGATGGCACCTCCCTGATCCGGAAGAAGTATTCGGATCGCCGACGCCTCCTCGAGCTACTCACCACCGGGCTCGACTCGGTTCTGGTGCCACCACAGCTGACGGGGTCCGCCGAGGACGCCATCGCCGAGAGCAGGGAACGTGGCTGGGAGGGAGTCGTTGCCAAACGTACCGATTCGATCTACCAACCGGGCAAACGAGCGCACACCTGGATCAAACACAAGAATTGGCGCACGCAGGACATCGTGATCGGTGGATGGCGTCCGGGCCGGGGCCGTCGATCCGGCGGATTCGGCTCCTTGCTGATGGGGATCCCCGATGGGGACCACCTGCGCTACGTCGGCCGCGTCGGAACCGGGTTCGACGACCGCACCCTCGACACTCTCGCGGCGCTCCTCGCTCCGCTCGAGGCCGCAGACAGTCCGTTCTCCTCGATACTGCCGACCGCCGATCGCACCGGCGCGGTATGGGTGGAACCGAGCCTGGTCGGCGAGGTTCGGTACTACGAAGCAACCGAATCGGGTCACCTCAGGCATCCGAGTTGGCGCGGCCTGCGCCCCGACAAAGCACCGAACGACGTCGTTCTCGAGTAACGCTCGATGTGCGGGGCAACATCTCTCCTCCCCTCGAGAAACCGGCACTCGGACCGTTCTTCTGTTGCCATAGAATCTCCGAGTGCGTACCGTTCGTCCTACCGTTTCCAGGGGGAGCACAACGAGTCGCTGTAACTGCTGTATCGATTTGCCGCCGGCTCCACGGGAGCTTGTCGGATCGTCGGAACGCTTGCCGTTTCGATTCAGGCACGGAGGGGATTATCTAGATGCGGGTTCACAAATTGGCAGGCGCTGCCGCAATCACGGCAGTGGCTGTGTTGTGCTCATCGCTCGTCGGCGCAGGTCAGGCTGCGGCTGAGCCGCTCATGCCGACCCCTATCGCAGACGGATTCGGCGCACCGCCCGCAGATCTCGAGGCCCTGCAACCGGGCGATGTCATCTCCAGCCGACCGATGCCACCGCCGCCCGGATTCTTCGATATCGACGTGTGGCAGCTCAAGTTCCGCTCGACCGATTCGGCCGGCGACCCCATCGCAGCGATCAACACCGTGTTGGTTCCGCACAACAAAGCCCCCAATGGCCCGCTGCTGTCTTACCAACACATCATCAACGCACTCGGTCTCGAATGTGCACCTTCACAAGCACTCTGGTCCAACGACCCCAATCTGGCGATCCGGGAGGCTCCCGCCCTCAACGCAGTGCTGCAGCGCGGCTGGACCGTCGTCATCGCAGATCACCTCGGGCCTCGAAGCGCCTACGGTGCCGCCAAGCTCGGCGGGCAGATCGTGCTCGACAGTATTCGCGCCACGCAACGCTTCGACCCCATCCAGGTTCAGCAGAGCCGGGTCGCGCTGGCGGGTTACTCCGGCGGCGGCATGGCAACAGCGTGGGCCGCGGCGTTGCAGAACGACTACGCACCCGAACTCAACATCGTCGGGAGCGCAGCCGGTGGTGCCCCGATGAACCTCGAGCGCATGGCTCGCGATCTCGGTTTCGCTCCGCACCCGATGTTCGGTCTGGCTTTCGCCGCCGCAATCGGTATCGAGCGTGAGTACCCCACTCGCATCCCGATCAGTTCTCAGCTGAACCCGCTCGGCAAGGAGATCGAGCGCAAGATTCAGAACGGATGCACCAACGACATCATCGCCGCGGGCGCAGGCAAGAGCGCCATGGAGGTCGCAGGCAAGCTGGACCTGATGAACAGCCCGGAGATGATTGCGGCCGTCAACGAGAACAGCGTCGAGATGTACCCCGGCGTGCCGAAGGCTCCGTACTTCGAGTGGCACAGCCCCGCCGACGCATTGATCCCGGTCAGCGCCATCGACAACACCATTGCTCGATACTGCCGCGCAGGAGTTCTGGTCACCGAGGTGAAGGTGCCGAGCAACGATCACCTGACCGCGGCGGTACTCGGACTTCCACAGGCATTGGAGTGGATCGACCAGCGATTCGCGGGAGTACCGGCAACGACCAACTGTTGATCTGATCGCCCGGCCGGCGCAGGCACGTCCACCAACACACTGGAGGATCGGTTAGGCTAACCTCGCTTCCCTGAGCGAGGAGATCCCCATGAAGAACCCTGCCCTGCTGGCCGCCGCCGGTGCCTCCGTGTTGGCGCTGGCGGTTGGCTGTTCCACCGACGACAGATCCGCTGCATCCAGCACTTCCGGTAGCGCGGACGGCTTCCCGGTCGCCATCGAGCATCGGTTCGGCGAGACGGTCATCGATGCCGAGCCGACCCGCATCGTGACGATCGGGTTCAACGAGCAGGACTTCGTACTCGCTCTCGGCGTCCAGCCCGTCGCCACTCGGGGCAACCTCGGGTACGACTACCGGCAGCGGCCCTGGGCCCAAGAAGCGCTCGGCGGCACCGAGATTCCCGAGGTCGGGAGCACCGACCTCAACCTGGAGCAGATCGCAGCGCAGGGACCCGATCTGATCCTCGGCCCGTACTCGTTCATCGATCAGAGCCAGTACGACACTCTCTCGAGCATGGCCCCCACGATCGCCGACATCGGCGGCTACGAGGACGTACCAGCCGCGACCTGGCAGCAGGAATTCGCTACGGTCGGCGAGGCCCTCGGCAAGTCTCAGGAAGCGAAGGATCAGACGGCCGAGCTCGAGCAGAAGTTCGCCGACACCGAAGCCGCGAACCCCCAGTTCACCGGCAAGTCACTGTCTCTCGCGTTCGTCATGAACGACGGCAGCTACCTGCTTCTCGGCAAGGACGACATCCGCGCGCTGTTCTTCACCGACCTCGGCTTCGAGATACCCGACGCGTCCGAGACGATCAGCCCCGAGAACCTCGGCCGACTGGACACCGACGTTCTCGTCATCGCCGGCGAGAGCCGCGAGCAACTCCAGGCCGGCCCGCTGATCGCCGCCCTCGACGCCGTGCAGCAGGATCGAACCGTCTACATCGGCTCGTTCGGCACCGATCTGCCCGCAGCCCTCGGCTACTCGAGCCCACTGTCGCTGAACTACGCGATCGACGGGTTCGCTCCCCTGCTGGCGGCGGCCGCCGACAACGACCCTTCCACGGTGGTACCGACACCCTGACGACGCTGCTTCGATCCGCCAGGTGTCAGCCCTGTCCCACTCGCGCGCCGTCCGACTGGGAGAACTGCGTCCGGTGCAGTTCCTCGTAGCGGCCGCCTACCGCGAGGAGTTCGTCGTGGGTGCCGCGCTCGACGATCCGCCCGTCCTCGACCACCAGGATCACATCGGCTGCCCGGATCGTCGAAAGCCGGTGCGCGATAACCACGGACGTCTTTCCGTCCAAGGCCTCGGCCAACGCGGCCTGCACAGCGGCCTCGGACGTCGAGTCGAGCGAGGCGGTCGCTTCGTCGAGGATGACCACACGGGGCTGCGCGATCAGCAACCGCGCGATCGTCAAGCGTTGACGCTCGCCACCGGAGAGCCGATACCCGCGTTCGCCGACGACGGTATCGAGGCCATCGGGTAGGGAACGGACGAGATCGGCCAGCCGCGCCCTCGACAGCGCGTCCCACAGTTCGTCGTCGGTGGCGTCGGGCCGCGGTAGCTGCAGATTCGATCGAATGCTCTCGTGGAACAGGTGACCGTCCTGAGTAACCATTCCCACTGTGCCACGCACTGATTCGGCCGTGAGATCCTTCACGTCGATGCCGCCGAGCCGAACCGCTCCGCTGTCGACGTCGTACAGCCGCGCCACCAGCTGCGCGATGGTGGACTTACCGGCACCCGAGGATCCGACCAGCGCGACCATGTGGCCCGGTTCGGCACGGAACGACACACCGTGCAGAACCTCTTCGCCCCCTCGCGAATCCAGAGTTGCGACCTCCTCGAGCGAAGCCAGCGAGACCTTGTCCGCCGAGGGATAGGCGAATCGAACATCGTCGAATTCGACGGCCACCGGCCCCGGCGGCACCGTCTGCGCGTCGGGCTTGTCAGCGATCAGTGGAACGAGATCGAGAATCTCGAAGACCCGCTCGAAGCTGACCAGCGCGCTCATGACCTCCACCCGAGCACTGGCCAGCGCGGTCAGGGGAGAGTAGAGCCGGGCCAGCAGAAGCGACAGCGCCACAACCGAACCCGGGTCCAGCCGACCACTGAGTGCGTAGAAGCCGCCGAGGCCGTACACCACGGCGAGAGCAAGGGCGGACACCAGCGTCAGCGCCGTCACGAACACCGTCTGCACCATGGCACTGCGCACTCCGATGTCTCGGACCCGCCTGGCTCGGATCGCGAACTCGACCGATTCCTGCTGTGGATGACCGAACAGCTTCACCAGCGTCGCCCCGGGGGCCGAGAAACGCTCGGTCATCTGCGTGCTCATCGCCGAGTTGTGTGCTGCCGCTTCGCGTTGCAACCGTGCGAGGCGTCGACCCATCCGGCGCGCAGGAAGCACGAACACCGGCAGCAGGATCAGTGCGAGAAGCGTGATCTGCCAGGAGATTCCGATCATCACCACGAGGGTCAACGCCAGTGTCACCAGGTTGCTGACGACGCCGGACAGGGTGGTGCTGAAGGCGCGCTGCGCTCCGATGACGTCGTTGTTGAGCCGACTGACCAGCGCACCGGTGCGGGTCCGGGTGAAGAACGCTATCGGCATGCGTTGCACGTGATCGAACACAGCGGTCCGTAGATCCAGGATCAGGCTTTCGCCGATGTTCGCCGAGAGCCACCGATTGATCAGACCGAGCGCAGCATCCACCAGTGCGATCGCGGCGATGGCCAGCGCGAGCAATACCACCACGCGCAGTTCTCGTCCGTCGACGATCGCGTTGACGACCCGACCGGCAAGCACCGGCGTGGCCACCGCAAGCACGGCCAGGGCAACGCTGAGCACCAGGAATCCGCCGAGGGAACGCCGATGTGGGGCCGCGAACGACAGGATCCTGCGGGCGGTCTCCTTGGAGAACGACGATCGAGTATCTGGACTGTGCATCGAGCGATACATCTGGTTCCAGGCGGTCATTTCCATGCTCATGTCATCATCCTCATGTCAACAACGTAGAACCTCGACATAGCTCGAGGTCAAGCGCGGGCCACTCGTGCCCGCGTCGGCCCCACCGAACGGCAGGTCCGAGCCTCGGTAACGCAAGACCGGACCTGCCGCTCCCATGGTCGTCTCACGCTGCAGCGGCGTCCGCCACCGGTTCCAGCGCGAGCGCGAGGATGTCGGCGACGTCGGTCATCGGACGAACGTCCAACCGCTCGAGCACCTCCGCGGGAACCTCGTCCAGATCCGGTTCGTTGCGGGCCGGAATGAACACTGTTGTCAGCCCGGCGCGCTGCGCAGCCAGCAACTTCTGCTTCACTCCGCCGATCGGCAGCACCCGCCCGTTCAACGTGACCTCACCGGTCATGCCGACATCCGAGCGCACCGGCCGCCCGGTGGCCATCGACACCAGAGCGGTCACCATCGTCACGCCGGCCGACGGCCCGTCCTTCGGCACCGCTCCGGCCGGTACGTGCACGTGAATGCGACGATCCAGCGACTCGGGCGTGACGCCGAATTGCGCTGCATGCGACCGCACATAGGACAGCGCGATCTGTGCCGACTCCTTCATCACGTCACCGAGTTGGCCGGTGAGCTCGAGGCCGGGACCTCCGTCGGTGGAGGCTGCTTCGATGAACAACACATCTCCGCCGAGACCTGTGACCGCCAGACCAGTTGCCACCCCGGGCACTTCGGTACGTTCGTGCGCCTCCGGGGTGAAGCGTGGACGACCCAGGTAGGTCACCAGATCCGGCTCGTCGATCTCGAGTGCCTCCGAGCTGCCGACCAGCGTGGTCGCGACCTTGCGTAGAGCCTTGGCCAGTAGTCGTTCGAGTTGCCGGACCCCCGGCTCGCGGGTGTAGTCGGCCGCGATCTTGCGGAGCGCGGCATCGGATACCGTCACCTCCTCGGATGTGACTGCGGCCCTGTCCATCTGACGGGGCAGCAGATAGTTTCGGGCGATGACGACCTTGTCGTCCTCGGTGTATCCGTCGATGGTCACCAGTTCCATGCGGTCGAGCAGCGGCCCGGGAATCTGGTCGATCACGTTGGCCGTGGCGAGGAACACCACGTCGGACAGATCGAGATCCAGATCGAGGTAGTGATCACGGAACGTGTGGTTCTGTGCAGGATCGAGTACCTCGAGCAGTGCTGCGCTGGGGTCGCCGCGGTAGTCCGAGCCGACTTTGTCGATCTCGTCGAGCAGCACGACGGGATTCATCGATCCCGCCTCACCGATGGCGCGAACGATTCGACCCGGCAGCGCACCGACGTAGGTGCGGCGGTGTCCACGAATCTCGGCCTCGTCGCGGACCCCGCCGAGGGCGACGCGCACGAAGGTGCGACCGAGCGCGCGTGCCACCGATTCCCCGAGCGAGGTCTTGCCTACTCCGGGTGGTCCGGCGAGCACCATGACGGCACCGGATCCGCGTCCGCCGACCGACTGCAGGCCGCGCTCGGAGCGTCGCGCACGAACCGCCAGATATTCGACGATCCGATCCTTTACATCGTCCAGTCCGTGGTGATCCGCGTCGAGAACGGCACGAGCAGAGTCGATGTCGGTGTTGTCGACGGTGGTGTTGTTCCACGGAAGGTCGAGCACGGTGTCCAGCCAGGTGCGAATCCAGCCCGATTCCGGGCTCTGGTCGCTGGCTCGCTCCAACTTGCCGACCTCGCGCATCGCTTGTTCGCGCACCGTGTCGGGCAGGTCCGCGGACTCGACACGGCCGCGGTAGTCGTCGGCACCGTCGGGCTCGTCCTCACCGAGTTCCTTGCGAATGGCCGCCAATTGCTGACGGAGCAGGAACTCCTTCTGGGTCTTCTCCATGCCGTCTCGAACGTCGCCGGAGATCTTGTCGTTGACCTCGATTTCGGCGAGATGGGCCTTGGTCCACTCGATCAGCGAGGACAGTCGTGCTGCCACGTCGGGCGTTTCGAGCAGATCACGCTTCTGCACGTCGGTGAGGTACGACGCGTAGCCGGCGGTGTCGGCGATTGCACCCGGGTCGGTGAGCTTGTTCACCGAGTCGATCACCTGCCATGCGTCGCGCCGTGGCAGCATCGCCACGACGAGCTGTTTGTATTCGGCGGCAAGGGCTTTGAGGTCCTCGTCTGCAGTCTCGTCGGGTACCGGCTCCGCCTCGACCCACAGGGCTGCACCGGGACCGCTGACGCCGTGGCCGATGTGCGCGCGGCGGGTGGCTTTGATGACCGCCGCGGGTCGCCCGTCGGCCAGGCGTCCCATCTGGACGATCGTGGCGAGGACGCCGTACGCGGCGTATCGGTCTTCGAGACGGGGTGCCACGAGCAGCGTGCCGTCGTTGCTCGCCTTCGCCGCATCGACGGCGGCACGTGCAGCCTCGTCGAGTTCGACGGGCACCACCATTCCGGGCAGAACGATGGGATCGGTCAGGAACAGTACGGGGACACGAACGGTTTCGGTCACTTCTCCTCCAAAGGATTGAGCTATAGAGGCTCAACTTCGAAAGCAGTAGTGATGTTCCCGGGACGGTCGCCGTTCTCCGTGGGCAGAATCTCTACGCGAGAGCGGCGTGCGCCTCGCGGGCGCGCTCGACTTCGTCCATGTGCTGTTCTGCCCAGGACTTGATCTGAGCCATCAATTCCCGCAAGGACATCCCGAGAGAGGTCAGTTCGTAGTCGACTCGCACCGGGACATCGGCGGTCACCGTCCTGGTCAACAAACCGTCCCGTTCGAGGCTGCGAAGTGACTGAGTGAGCATCTTCTGGCTCGCACTCGGGATACGGCGAGAGAGTTCGGAGTAGCGCAGGGAGCCCTCACCGAGAGCGACGAGGATCAACGCCACCCACTTGTCGCTGATCCGACCCAGCAGCTTCTGACTCGGACACGCCGCCACGAAGGCGTCGTACTCGATTTTCGCCTCGGCTCGTCGCGCCGCTGCAGTCGCCGTTGCCATACCGAACCTCCACCAGGGTTACGCACTTTCAGGTGCCTACTTCCGATTAGAGAGTGGCATGGACAGGATCGGCATGGCAACCGATCAGCCATCATCGAAAGGACACGAACATCATGCGCGCAGTAGTGAGCGACGGTCGCGGCGAACTGCAGTCGACCGAACAGCCGATGCCCGAACCAGATTTCGGCCAGGTACGCATCGCAGTCGCCGCGGCGGCCGTGAACCCGGTGGACATCGCAACCCGAAACGGAATGCTGCACACCGGCGCGGTCCCCGAAGGAACCATTGTGGGAATCGGGTGGGACGTATCCGGCGTCGTCGACGCCGTGGGTGACGGTGTCGATGCACCTGCGGTAGGGACGCGGGTCCTCGGGCTCCACGCCGATGCGACGTCCCCGCTCGGCACCTACGCCGAGTTCGCCGTACTCCCGGCGGACGTCACAGCAGTGATTCCGGACGGCATCGACACAGTGGAAGCGGCATCGATCCCGCTCAACCTACTCACCGCCGACCAAGCGCTCGACCTCGCCGGACCGGTCGGCACGCTTCTGGTGACCGGTGCTGCCGGCGGGGTCGGCGGATTCGCAGTCGCCCTCGCCGCACATCGCGGGTGGACGGTGACAGCGCTCGCGCGCGACACCGACAAAGAATTCGCGGTGCGCGCCGGCGCGACCTCGGTCGTGGGCAGCATCGCCGACGCGGGCTCCGTGGACGCGGTCCTCGATACCGCTGCCCTCGGCGCAGACGCCCTGGCTGCCGTGCGAGACGGCGGTCGCTACGTCGGAGTGCTTCCGCCTGCGGTACCCGACGGCGAACGCGACATCTCGACGACGGCAGTATCGGTTCGGCACAACGGGGCCAGGTTGACCCAGCTCCTCGAACTGGTGGTCAGCGGCGTGATCGAGGTCCGAGTCGCCGGAACGCTCACCCTCGACCACGCACGCCAGGCGCAGGATGCGGCCTCGACCCCTGGAGTGCGGGGCCGATGGTTGCTCACACCCTGACTGCGCTCTAGCTCAGTGCACTGACCAGCTTTTCCGCCAGCGGACGCGTCGAGGCCGGGTTCTGTCCGGTGTACAGATTCCGGTCGACGACGACGTTCGGTCCCCAGGCGTCCATCGAGTCGAACTTCGCGCCGTTCTCGCGCAGCCGAGTCTCGAGCAACCACGGGGCCTTGTCGGCGAGCCCTGCCTGAGTCTCCTCCTCGTCGGTGAATGCGGTGAGCTCGTACCCGTCGAACGCCCAGGTCCCGTCGGCGCGGACGGCAGGTAGTAGCGCGGCGGGCGCGTGGCACACCGCGGAGACGACCTTGTTCGCGTCGAGGAAGTCCACCACCAGCGCGCCGAAGCTCTCGGACACAGCCAGGTCCTCCATCGGTCCGTGACCGCCGGGAACGAACACGACATCGAAATCCGACGCCTTCTGCTCTTCCAACACCGCGGGCGAAGCCAGGATCGACTCGATCGAGGCGAGGTAGTCCTTCTGATCCGCCACCTTCTGCTCGTCACCGCCGTTGGCGTCGACGGCCAGGCTGCCCTCGTCGACAACCGGTGCCTTACCGCCCGGCGTCGCGACCGTGATGTCCCACCCGGCCTCGGAGAATGTGCGATGGGATTCGACGAGTTCCTCGGCCCAGTACCCGGTGGGGTGCTTGCTTCCGTCGTTCAATGTCCAGTGATCGGCAGCGGTCACTGCGAACAGCAATGTAGTCATGGTCGAACAGCCTCTTCCTGAGATCGGGATCCTCTCAGGCATGCCACGAAGACACCGGATCGAAACCGATTCGACCGTCGATCAGGTCGGCGTCGGACCGAATCCGCGATACGGCGACAGCGGAATCAGCGTGAACTCGGACAATCCGGACGACGCCATCGGCAACGCGTCGACAGTGGCCTGCGCCGTGACGGCGTCTTCTGCTTCGACGAGGAAAGCAGCTCCCGCCACGTCTCCGCGCAGCCAAATCTGGCGCACGATTCCATCCGCGTACAGTGCCCGAACGGCCTCGGTCTCCTTCGGCAGCACCGCCGAGAAGTCCTCGGCCGAGTACTGCTCCACCCTGCGCCGACTCATCACCAGAAACTGCATCATGGCTCCTTTGCTGCGACCCCCACGAGCGCTCCAACCCATCGTAGATATGCGGGTCACGACCCACCCGTCGACCCGATCACCACCACCGCGTCGAACATCTCGGATTCGCGGACCTGGCCGGTGAACCCGGCTTCGAGCACTGCGTCGAGCGTCGAATCCGACAGTGCTGCACTGGTTTCGATGAGCAAGTGGCCACCTGAATGCAGCCATTGCCCCGCTCCGGCCGCCACCCGACGATGGATGCCGGCACCGTCCGCGCCGCCGTCGAGCGCGGTGCGGGGCTCATAGTCCCGCGCCTCCCGCGGCATCAGCTCGATATCGCTCGTCGGAACGTAGGGAGCGTTGACGACCACGGCATCGAACCTGCCGCGCAGCTCCGGCGGCAGCGCGTCGAACAGGTCGCCGCGGTGCACGGTCGCTCCCATGGCGTCGAGGTTGCGCCTGGCACAGTCCACCGACGCGTCGTCGATATCGGCGGCATGCAATTCGGTGACGCCACCGACCGACAGACCTACCGCGCCGGAACCACAACACAGGTCCAGTAGAACCGAAGGATGCAGTGCTGCAGCACATTCGACGAGAAACTCGGTTCTGCGGCGCGGGACGAAGACGCCGGGTTCGACGGTGACGCGTCGACCACAGAACAACACCCAGCCGACGATGTACTCGAGCGGTTCACCGGCAATACGTCGCTCCAGCAGTGGCGTCAGCTCGGCGGGCGACGAGGCGGACTCGATCAGGATGTCGGCTTCCTCCTCGGCGAACACGCACCCAGCACCGCGCAGCGCGGACACCACCTCGCCGTAATCGAATTCCGCCATGGCGGTGCCTCCTGCCTCGATGAAATACTGTAAACCCGTGTGCCGCACATGAGGAGTGTCCGATGGATTGGGAATCCGCCGTCCGTGGGATCTGCCTGGCGCTGCCCGAAACACACGAAGAACAGGCGTGGGTCGGCACGCGTTGGCGGGTGCGTTCTCGCACGTTCGCCCATGTACTCGAGATTCTCGACGGTACTCCCCCTGCATTCGCTCGGGCTGCCGGAACTACCGGACCGGCCCACGTCCTGATCTTCCGCTCCAGCGGAATCGAACTCGACGCTCTGTCTGCGCGTTCCGGCTTCTTCGCGCCGGGTTGGGGCCCGCAGATCATCGGGATGCTGCTCGACGAGTCCGTGGACCACGCAGAACTCGGCGAACTGATCACCGACAGTTACTGCACGCGGGCCCCGAAGAAGCTCATCGCCCTCCTCGACCTACCTCGGTGAATCTCGTTTGACGGTGCCGCACACGGAGGGACAGAGTGGACGCATGCGTCCGTCCGAGAATTTGCTGGCCGACTGCGGCAGCTGCTTCGGACTCTGTTGTGTCGCTCTGCCCTTCGCGAAGTCCTCGGATTTCGCGATCGACAAGGCCGCCGGGCGGCCGTGCCCCCACCTCGAGCAGGACTCTCGCTGCGGTATCCACTCCTCGCTCCGGGAGAGGGGCTTTCCCGGATGCACGGTGTACGACTGTTTCGGTGCGGGCCAGAAGGTCTCGCAGTCCACGTTCGGTGGACGAGACTGGCGTCAGCAGCCGTCGAACTCGTCGCAGATGTTCGCCGTGTTCCCGATCATGCGTGATCTGCACGAGCTGCTGTGGTACCTGGCGGATGCACGGGAGCGGACATCGACAGCGCCCCTGCACAATCGGCTCGATCACCAATACGCCGAACTGGAGACCCTCACCTCGGCGACGCCCGAGATTCTGGTGTCGGTGCCTGTTCCGGCCCTGCGCTCTCGGGTGAACGAACTGCTACTGGAGGCAAGCGAACTGGTTCGCGCAGAAGTGAAGGGCAAGAAGAACTACCGCGGTCGCGACATGATCGGAGCGAAGCTCGCCGGTGCCGACCTGCGCGGTGCGAGCCTGCGCGGCGCGTATCTGATCGGAGCCGATCTACGCGGGGCGGACCTGCGTCTGGCCGATATGGTCGGCGCAGACCTGCGCGGGGCCGATGTCCGAGGCGCGGACCTACGCGGCAGCATCTACGCCACCCAGTTCCAGATCAATGCGACGCGGGGTGACCTGGCCACCATGCTGCCTGATTCCCTGATTCGTCCGAGCCACTGGGGTGAGCGCTCAGCCCAATGATCGGCCGGTCCGCTCCAACTCGGCTTGGATGACCGTCAGTGCCTTCGGCCCGACACCGTGCAGCTTCTTCAGCTCCGCCGCCGGCACTCCCACCAAATCGTCCAAGCAGGTGTATCCCGCACCACGCAGACCCCGGGCTGCGGGATTGCTGGTTCCCTTCGGAAAGTCCGCATCTTCGGTTTCTGCTCCGGCCATAGGCAAAGTGTAAAACGGGGCGGTAGCCTGGCGCCGTGCCCGAAACCAAGCAGAAACGCGTTGTCATCACCGGAGCGAACACCGGTATCGGCTACTACACCGCTTTGGACCTGGCCAAGCGCGGCAACCACGTGACGCTGGCATGCCGTAATCAGGACAAGGCCGAGGCCGCAGCGACGAAGATTCGCGCGGAAGCACCGAACGGAGAAGTCGACACGGCCGTGTTGAACCTCGCCGATCTGGCCTCGGTGCGTGAGTACGCCGAGTCGGCACCCGAGTCGATCGATGTGCTGATCAACAATGCCGGCGTGATGATGCCTGCATCGCGAACCGAGACCGTGGACGGATTCGAGCTCCAACTCGGCACCAATCATCTCGGTCACTTCGCACTGACCGGGCTACTGTTCCCCAAGCTCTCCGAGAACGCGAAGATCACCACCATCGCCTCGGTCGCCCACAGGCAGCGCCCCAGACTCGACTTCGACAATCTTCAGCTCGAACGTGGCTACAACCCACAGCGCGGCTACGCGAACTCCAAGCTCGCGAACATCCTGTTCGCGCTCGAGTTGCAACGCAGGATCGACAAGGCCGGATCGAAGGTCACCAGCAACGCCGCGCACCCCGGAATCTCCTCGACCGAGCTCTACTCGAGCCCGGACGGATTGGGTAGCAACAAGATCCTGTCCGCGCTCGCACCCATCGGACTGAAGTTGATCTCCCAATCTGCCAGTGCCGGAGCACTACCCACGCTCTACGCAGTCGACGTAGCGGGCGGCGGTACCTACAGTGGCCCCACCTCGCTGTTCGAGTCGCGTGGCAAGCCGGGCCCGGCGTCCATGACTCGCATGGCTCAAGATCCCGCCCTCGCAGCGAAGCTGTGGGACGTCAGCGAGAAGCTGACCGGAGTGGGCTACCCGCTGTGACGCCCACGCCGTTGTGACGCCCAGGCCGCGCGCTCATCGCGCGGGCTGAGGGAGGGGAAGGCCGCGGTCGCTCATGACGGTGCGCGCGCGGTCGGGATAGTCGGTGATCAGACCGTCGACGCCCAAGTCCATCAACGCATGCATCGTGTCCGGGTCGTCGACGGTCCACGGGATCACTCGGATTCCGCGCTGGTGGGCCGAGTCGACCATCTCTCGGGTGACGAAGAGCTCGAAGTCGGGATCGCCGACCTTGCCGCTCTGCGGATTTCCTTGTACGGGCGAATAGGCCGACGCTCCGAACGAGTCGATAGCGGCGATGGCGTCCCCATCGAAATCGTCGATATCGATTCCGCCGAGCCAGGGTGACGCACCGTCCTGGCCGACCTGCAGGAAATCGCCGTTGGTCAAGGCCACCAACGGCACCTCGGGTTCGGCTTCTCGGACCAGTTTCAATGCGCCCCAGTCGAAACTCTGCACCGTGACCCGGTCCAGCATTCCCGCATCGCGAATGGTTCCCAACACTGTGTCGACGAAGTGCTCGCGCGGGGCGGTCTCGGTGGGGCTGGCCGCCTCGACTTTGGTTTCGACGTTGAGCTTCACCTCGGGGGCATCGACCGATTTCACCAGATCGAGCACCTCGGTGAGCGTCGGCATGCGAGCCCCAGGTACTCGGCGTTGCTCCGGGTAGTCCGCCAGCGGTACCGCACCGCAGTCCAGTGTGCCGACCTGTGCGAGGGTCAGCGTGTTGACGAACTTTCCGACGTACGGATACTCCGGATCTCCGGGCGTGACCGCGCCGGTATCGACGCACTTCTTGTCCGAAACCTTGCGGTCGTGTGTGACGATCGCGATGCCGTCCTCGGTGATCTGCGTATCCAGTTCCAGGGTGCTGACCCCGAGTTGCAGTGCATTGGTGAAGGATTCGATGGTGCTCTCGGTGACCAAGCCGAGGCCGCCGCGATGCGCCTGCAGATCGAACGCACCGAGCGGCGCTGCGTCACTGTCCGACGCCGCCGGGTCTGCGGTCGAGTCGGTACTGCACCCCGCCAGAAGCAGAGCGCCTACGCATGCCACCGACAAGTACCCACCGCATCGCATGATCGGCGAGGCTAGTCGAGACCGGTGTCCGGCGAGTTCCCACGCAGTGAACTTCTGACACCCTCGAGGTAGACGGAAATCGGAACTTTCATCGCTGCAACATCATTCGATCTGCGACGCCCGAACACGACATCCGCTACCAGGCCCTCGCACAGCGAGACCAGGCCGTCCCCGTGCTCGGGATCGTCGAACAATTCGCGAGCGCGTTCGCGGGAGAAGAGCGAACCAGCCAGCGTTGCTCGAACATCCTGTGCAACAGCAGAATCGAGCATCAGTGCATAGCGAGCCTGGAGGTGGACCATGCGATGGGTGAGCGCATCATCTAGGTACTGCGCGACCACCGTGGCCACATCACCGTCGTTGCCCGCGATGTCCACGAACGATGTTCGCGACAGCTCCACCAGGCGTGCGGCCACCGCCGTCAGTAGATCGGACTTGGTACGGAAGTAGTAGGACGTCGACCCGGCCGGGTAACCGAGGGCCGAATCGATCGCACGGTGGGTCAGCGCGCGCAGGCCGTCGCGGGCAACGACCTCGAGGGCTGCGTCGGCGATGGCGGTTCGGCGATCCATGAACGTGAGCCTACACACGGGCTCTACAAATGTAGAGGCAGGCGGCGTACTGTTCGATTCATGCGCCCCACTCCACCCCGACGCGTCTTCGATACCACCTTCACACTCGACGACGCCCAGGCCGCCGCCGCGGACGCACTGTCGACGCCCGGCACGAGGGGCATCTATCTGTGGGGTCCCGTCGGCCGCGGCAAAACCTGGTTGCTGGACACCTTCTTCGCCCATGTCGACGTCCCGGCGAAAAAACGCGTCCACTTCCACAGCTTCTTCCGCGACCTCCACCGGGCGTACTTTCGCCACGGATTCGCGATCGACGCGGCCATCGAGGAGATTCTGACCACGGGCCGCGTTACCGCTTCACTGCTGTGTTTCGACGAATTCCATGTCCACGACATCGGCGATGCCCGCCTCATCACTCGCATGCTCGACGCCTTGTTCGCTCGCGGCGTCGTTCTGGTCCTCACCTCGAACTACGCACCCGACGACCTGCTACCGAATCCGCTGTTCCACCCGGCCTTCGTCCCGACGATCGAGAGGCTGAAAGAGCACCTCGACGTGGTGTGCGTCGACGGCCCTGTCGATTACCGCTCGGTCGGCACCAGTGGGTCGCGCTTTGCGTCGGGAACCTGGAGCCTGCACCCGGCGCGGGACGGCCACACGTTTGCGGAACTGTGCTGCGCGCCCCGTTCGACGGGCGACTACCTGAGGATGGTCGAGGCCACGACGAGCCTGACGGTCACCCAGATTCCGGCGCTTGCCGGTGTCGACGAGTTCGCCGCGCAACGGTTCGCCAACCTCGTCGACGTCCTGTACGACCGTGATGTGCGGACCGAATTCCACGCCGGAGTCTCGCTGCACGAATTCGCCGTCGGCTGCTCGGGCCTCGATACCGATCGATTGATCAGTCGGCTCAGCGAGTTGGACTCGACACGATAAGGACGTCCTCACGCAGGCTCACGTGGGCAAAAAGGGAGACACCCACTACTGACGGCGGTCGGGGGCGACAGCAGCAGCGGGTGTCTCAGATTGGATTCGCTGCACCTCACGGGGTGGATGGGTATCGGATGGGAAATTCTTTCGAATTTTTTTCGGGCATCCGAGGCATAGCCTGTGACCATGCCTTCAACCCCAGCGGAGCTCGACGAAGGCACCGTTTTCACAATTGACACCGACATCTGGGAGCACACGTGATCGAGGTTCTCACTCCGCGCGAGGTTCCACTCGGCGGCCCGCGCGCCATGAAGGTTCGGCGCACCCTGCCGCACAAGGATCGTTCCCTGATCGGTGCATGGTGTTTCGCGGACCATTACGGGCCGGAGCGCTCGCGGATGGATGTCGCTCCGCACCCGCACACCGGTTTGCAGACGGTCAGTTGGCTGTTTTCCGGTGAGATCGAGCACCGCGACAGCATCGGATCGCATGCGATGGTGCGACCGGGGGAGCTGAACCTGATGACCGCAGGGCAGGGCATCAGCCACTCCGAGGTGTCCACCCCCGAGGCCGACATTCTGCACGGAATGCAGTTGTGGGTGGTACTCCCGGCCGTCTCTCGATTCGTGGCACCGGCATTCGAGCACTACGTACCAGAACCTGTCACCGCACCCGGTCTCACCGGCCGGGTCTTCCTCGGCACAGCTCTGGGCGAGACCTCGCCGGTGGCGACGTACACACCCCTGCTCGGAGCAGAGATCGTGCTCGACGCCGGAGCCCGGGTCACGCTCGAGATCGACCGCACCTTCGAGCACGGGATCATCGTCGATCAGGGTGACGTGGCCCTGAAGTCCGGGCCGGACTGGCACGAACTCCACGCTGCCGAGCTGGGCTACCTCGAGCCCGGGCACGGCGAACTGCACCTACACAATTCGACGCAGGATGCGGTTCGGTTTCTGCTGCTCGGCGGCCCGCCGCTCGGCGAGCAGATCGTCATGTGGTGGAACTTCGTCGGCCGCAGCCACGAGGACGTCGCGGAATACCGAGCCGCGTACGAGGCCGAGAACGGCCAGTTCGGAACCGTGGACGGCTATCCCGGCCCGCGTTTGCATGCGCCCGAGCTGCCGAACGCTCGTCTCCGGCCCCGCGGCTGACCGACGGGCCCGCCCCTCAGAACAGTGTCGCGATCTCCGGCTCCGAGGACTGCGGTACGGCACGCGCTGCGTGTTCAGCCGCCGCGGGCTTGGATCCGGCGTTCGCCCCCGCCGCGGCGACCGCCCGGGCTGCTTCGCCTGCCAGGGCGTCGGCCGCTTCATTGAAGTGATTGCCCACGTGGCCGCGGACCCAGCGGAATCGGACCGGCCCTTCACGTTCGGTGATGGCTCGCTCGATGCTCTGCACCAACTCCAGATTGCGTACCGGGGTGCCGCTCGCCGTTTTCCATCCCTTGCGTTTCCAGCCCGCGAGCCACTCGGACGCGCACTTGATGGCGTACTGCGAGTCCGACTCGATCAACAGCGGCTCGGGACCCGAATGAGCCAGGACAGCCTCGAGCAGAGCACGGAGTTCGGCTATCTGGTTGGTGCCCGAGGGCTCGCCGCCGGATTTACTCGGACCCGTGTGGTTGACCCACGCCCACCCGATTGCTCCGCCGGGGTTGCGCAGACACGAGCCGTCCGTACTCACGATGATCACGGACAGGACCCTACTTCGGGCCACCGACAAACCCCGGCTGACTCGCCCCGACGAACGTCGGAGACTTCGTGACGGCTGTGCACCCATGACCGTCGGGAAAGAGAAGTCCTCGGTTACCTCGTACTCGGCAAGCGCAACAGCGATATCGCGGCGGAACGAAGGCCGGAATCCGAGCATCGTCACTCGGTCAGGACGAAGTGGCCCGAGAGTTGCGCACATCGATGGTCAACAGCACGAACGCAACCGCCGCGAGCACCGCTGTCACTGCGGCGAACACCACTCCCGCCGCCACCAGACCCCACGCGGTCGCCACTGCCCCTGCCCCGATCACCGGTAGCGAGAGCGCGATGTACAGCACCACGAAAAAGGTCGAGGTCACCTCCGCCCGACGGTGCGGCGGCAGTTCGGCACCGATCGCGGCCATGCCGTTACTGAATGTCAGGCCCTGTCCGACGCCGCAGACCAGCGCCGCCGCCACCAGAACCGCCAGTGATGTCAGCAACAGTGATCCGGCCAGAAGCATCAGACCGAGCAGCAGTATCGCGCATCCCCACCGCTGCGCCGACGCAGGATCGGCGGCGCGCAGCGATATCTGCGCCGTCGCCGAGGCGGCGAAGACCGCGAACACCACGATCCCCGTGACGGCATGATTGCCGATCCCCAACACACCGCCGACGAAACCCGGTGAGACGGCAGTGAACAAGCCCAGTACCGCGAAGCCGGCGAACCCTCCGATCGAGGCGCGCACGAAGTTGCCGCGCACATTCGGTGGAACGGACAATCGCTGCAGGTGCGGCCGAGCGCCGGATTGCACCCGCACGGTCTCGGGCGCGAGGAACACCGCGATTGCTGCGACGACGAGCAGAACCATGTCGACGAAAAACGTCAGTCTCAGCGGCTGCGGTAGGTACTCCACGAGTACTCCGGCTACCAACGGACCGAGCCCGAGGCCGCCGATGTTCGCTGCGGTGGCGATCGCGGACGCGCGATCTCGCCATTGTTCGGGTACCAGCTCGATCAGTGTCACCGTCGCGGTACCGACGAAGATTCCGGCGGAGATTCCAGAGAGCACGCGGCCGATCAACAATGCCGTCAACGAGCCGGCGGACACGAACACTACGGCGCTGACCATTGCGAACGCTATGGCCGCCAGCAACATCGGGCGTCGACCCATCGAATCGGACCAACGACCGAATGCCAGCAACGCCCCGATCACACCGGCGGCATATGCCGCGAACACGAGGGTGACGACGAAGACGGAGAAGTGGAATTCGACCTCGTAGAGTGCGTAGAGCGGGGTCGGCATCGTCGTGCCCATCATCGCGACGACAAACGCGAATGCGATACCGACGAATGCAGTCGCACTCGACGCCGTTGCGCGGGGCGAGGACCCCTCGGTCGATCGGGTCACGACGACTCCTGTCCCACGCGGGCGGCGGCGTTCGCCGCCGACGAGGAGATCGGAGCAACGACGGTGCGCTCGAACACTCTCGCCGATCTGCGAGCAATCACACCGCATCGTAGCGAAGCAGGTGGACGGTCGATCAGAAGCAGGGTCGGTGCAGCCGACGGACACGTGCGGCCCGGTCTGCAAGGGTGTTGACTATGGCCCTGGCAGGGACTCTCGAACCCATCGGCCACGACTGCGACGGAGGTGACCCGACCACATGCCCGAGAACGCCTCGTCCCTTGGTACCGATCCGGACGGCCTCACCCGCCTGATCACCTTCGAACAGCGAATCGACGTCCGGATGTCCCTGTCGCCACTGCGCCGGGGCCGCGGCGACCCCACCTACGAGTCGACAACGGACGGTGCCGTCTGGCGCACGTCGAGGATGAGCTCGGGCCCGGTGACGTACCGCTTGCTGCAGTCCTCGCCCACCAGCGTGCAGGCCCGAGCGTGGGGGCCAGGCGCACCGGAATTGCTGGACGCGGCACCGGCGCTGCTGGGCCGCGACGACGACGCGGCCACCTTCGAGCCGGAGCATCCGATTCTGCGAGAAGCACACCGGCAGTTGCCGCACCTGCGCCTCGGCCGCACCGGACTGGTCCTCGAGGCCCTGATTCCGGCGATCATCGAGCAACGCGTACACGGCCTTTCGGCGTTCGGCTCGTGGCGGTATCTGGTGAGCAAGTTCGGCGAGACGGCACCGGGGCCGACCCCGAAGCCGATGTTCGTCTTCCCCACGCCCGACGTGTGGCGGCGCATTCCGTCCTGGGACTACCACCGCGCCAACGTCGACCCGGCTCGGTCCAAGACCATCGTCCGCGCCGCGCAGGCGGCCGGGCGCCTGGAGGAAGCATCGGAGATGAAGCCCGAGGACGCTGCGCGCAGGCTCCGAGCGATCCCCGGCGTCGGGATCTGGACCGCAGCCGAGACCGCACAACGCGCCCTCGGAGATCCCGATGCACTCTCGGTGGGCGACTATCACCTCGCTGCGGTGGTCGGCTGGTCACTGTTGGGCAGGCCGATCGACGACGCAGAAATGGTTGAGTATCTGCAGCCCCTGGCCCCGCATCGGCATCGCGCGATTCGCCTGCTGTACCTCAGCGGGAAGGCCACCAAGCCGAAGTTCGGCCCGCGCACCGCTCTGGTGGATCACACGTGGCACTGAGCCCGCACTCCCTCGTACAGTCGAGTTGTTCGCCGACGTAAGGAGTACTTCGTGGTTGCCATCGGACATTCCGATCTGGATATCTTTCCGCTCACCCTCGGCGGGAACACCTTCGGCTGGACGAGCGACGAGGCCGCGTCCTTCGAGATACTCGACGCCTTCACCGCAGGCGGCGGCAACTTCGTCGACACCGCAGATTCCTACTCCGCGTTCGCCGACGGCAACTCCGGCGGCGAATCCGAAACGATCATCGGCAACTGGACCAGAGCGCGCCGCAACCGCGACGAGGTCGTCATCGCCACCAAGGTCAGCCGACATCCCGAGTTCCGCGGACTCGCCCCGGACAACATCCGTGCCGCGGCAGACGCGTCGCTGGCGCGGCTACAGACCGATCACATCGACGTCTACTACGCGCACTACGACGACGACGAGACCCCGCTGGTCGAGTCCCTCGCCGCGTTCGACGAACTGATCGAGGCCGGCAAGATCCGCTACGTCGCCATCTCGAACTACTCTCCCGCGCGTGTGCGAGAGTGGCTCGAGCTGGCGAAAGAGCACGGCTTCGCGCGTCCGGTCGCGCTGCAACCGCACTACAACCTGGTCGCGCGCCACGACTACGAGGGTGTGTTGCAGACCCTCGCCGTCGAGAACGAGTTGGCGGTGTTCCCGTACTTCGCTCTCGCGGCCGGGTTCCTGACGGGTAAGTACCGCACCCGAGAAGACCTCGCAGGCAAGCAGCGTGAACGACTGACCAGCGGCTACTTCTCCGATGCCGGTCTCGATGTGGTGCAGGGTCTGCGGGAGATCGCCGAGTCTCGCTCGGCCGAGATATCGACCGTCGCCCTCGCCTGGCTGCTGGCGCGCCCGGGCATCACCGCGCCGATCGCCAGCGCCAGCAGGATTTCTCAGTTGCCTGCCCTGCTCGATGCGCCGGCCCTGGCTCTGACCAGCCAGGAGGTCGAGAAGCTGACGGTCCTGTCCGACGCGGTGGCATAGAACACGAAAGTTGTAGTCAGCAACGGGAACAGAACCGGCCGCCCGATTGCTGAACTTCTGGTGGCCCCAGCACCGAATACATCAGCACCTGAGAACTCGGCACCAGACACGTCCGTGACGGGCATGTCGGCTCCCGCTACCGAACCGACATCTCGAGAACGACTGCGTGTAATCCTCGTCCTCGGCGCACTCATCGCCCTCGGTCCCCTGACGATCGACATGTACCTGCCGTCGCTGCCTGCCATCGCCGAGGATCTGAACACCCCGTCCTCGGCCGTGCAGCTCACCCTCGCTGGTACGTTGATCGGTCTCGCCCTCGGGCAGCTGGTCATCGGGCCGCTGTCGGACATCGTCGGTCGACGCCTGCCGCTCATCGTCGGCACCGGCGTGCACATCCTCGCCTCCGTTCTCTGCATCGTGGCTCCCAACATCGCCGTTCTCGGTGGCTTGCGCGTCGTACAGGGACTCGGTGCTGCGGCCGCAGCGGTTGTCGCGATGGCCATCGTGCGGGATCTGTTCACCGGTCGGGCCGCCGCGACCGTGCTCTCTCGCCTGATGCTCGTCATGGGAGTCGCCCCGGTGCTGGCACCCTCGCTCGGCGGGGCCGTGTTGTTGGTCGGATCGTGGCGCCTCGTCTTCGCCGCGCTGGCCGTCATCGGTGTCGCACTGATGACCTTGGCGATAGTGTCCCTGCGCGAAACCCTGCCGCCCGAGCGTCGCCGCGCCAGCGGCGTCATGCCGGTGCTGCGGACCTACCGCTCACTGCTGCGCGACGCCGAGTTCGTCGTACTCGTCCTCGTCGCCGCACTGGCGATGTCGTCGCTGTTCGCCTACATCGCCGGGTCCTCGTTCGTCCTGCAGGAGGAGTTCGGCCTCGACGAGCAGCAGTTCGCCATCGTCTTCGCCGCCGGTGCGATCTCCCTCATCGGGGCCTCCCAGGTCAACGTCCTTCTGCTCGGACGCTTCGCCCCGGTGCAGATCGTGTTGTCCGCACTGTCCTTCGCGGTGGTCGCCGGTGCTGTCATGGCTGTGCTCGCGGTCGCGGGGATCGGCGGCATGGCCGGATTCGTCATTCCGCTGTGGTTCGTACTCGGTGCCGTCGGTTTCGTGATGCCCAACGCGCCTGCGCTCGCGCTGTCTCGGCACGGCGAGGCGGCAGGTGGTGCAGCCGCATTGCTCGGGGCTGCTCAGTTCGGTCTCGGTGCGATCGTCGCACCGATCGTCGGTGCACTCGGCAACGACGCGATCGCTGTGTCCACGACGATGGTCGCGACCTCGGCTGCGGCGCTCGCTGCCCTCGGGTTCGTCACCGTGCGCTCGTCGTCACGACGGTGAACCGGAGGTAGCACCACCACGGGAGGTGCTCGCCCACTAGGGTGTCCGCCATGGCCGAACGCGAGCGCGATGCGCGCGGTAAACCGCTCAATGCACGGCCTCGCGACGGTCTCGGGCGCCCCCTCGCCCGCGGCGGATCGGGAACACCTCGGGTACCCGAGGATCTTCGGCTACCGCCCGGAGCTGCCATCGTCGAGGCTCAGCGCTTTCTCGATGCGAACATGCCGTTCCACGCGCACGAGGTGCTCGAAGCGACGTGGAAGAGCTGCCCCGACGAGGAGCGTGAGTTGTGGCAGGGCCTTGCCCAACTCGCCGTGGGATTGACCCATTTGCTTCGAGGCAACCGCGTCGGTGCCGGTTCGTTGCTCCGGCAGGGGCACGACCGCCTCGTCGGCTTCGCATCGAACCCTCCGCACCGTCTCGACGTCGCCGGTCTGCTGACCTGGTCAGAGGGCCTGCTCGCCGATCTCGAGACCGGGACGCTGCCGATCGCGCCCGGCATTCCTGTGCTGCGCGCGGCCGACTGACCCGATTCAGTCGGGGTGTTCTGGCAACCGATTCCGACTCGAGCTAGCCTGTCTGAATTAGGTAAGGCTAGGACAATTCGTATCGGAAGGGGTTCCTCGGCGTGACCGTGTGTGCACCGCTCAAACTCGGGCAGCGCGAGACGATCAGCCCGGCCGAGCTCGGCCGCACCCTCTGCACAGAGGTTGCCGAACAGGTTCCGTACTGGGTTGCGGTGCTGACGCCCGCGGAAAGGCCACTGCTCGGTCGCCACGCTGCGCTACCCGAGTGGAACTCGACGACTCTCGCATTACCCCACGGTCCGCGCCGAGTCCTGCTGCTGGCGGCCCTGGGATCGGCAGTGTGCACGTGGCAGCGGAACAGTCACCGCGGCTCCTCGGCAGGCGTGCTCGTCGATCTCGATCTCTACGGCACGGGTGCCGTTCACCCGATCCGCCTCCCCGCCGTCGGTACCGACGCTCTCGCGATGTCTTCTCACCCCCAGCGCCTCGTCGACGAGGTCGCACGGCGATTGGACTCGGTACCGAACGCCGGACGTGACTATGCGCTGGCCCGCAACTATCCGATGCTGGCCGCGCGCGGCGGCGCGCAGATCCTCGTGCGAGACGGCGCGCCTCGCGAGCCCAGCGGCGAACACACCATCGAGATCGACCTCGTCGCGACGGACGCAGGTACCGCTGCGGCGCGGGTGAGCTGGGCCGGCGGCCTGCAGGGAGTCGACGAACTGCTCAGGCTGTGGTCGACAGCCATACACCACCTGGCGGCCACGCCGGCCGACGTCAGAGGCTCTTCAGCAGCCTGACGTCGTCTTCGATCCCTTCGGCAGGCGTCTCGAGAATCACCGGAGCGTCGGCCGCCATCGCGACGGCAGTCAGGATCTCGGCATCGATGGTTCCGGTGCCCAGGTTCGCATGCCGGTCCCTGGCCGAGTCGAAGTCGTCGCGCGAGTTGTTCAAGTGCACCAGATCGATCCGTCCCGTGATGGCCATGATGCGGTCGACCGCGTCCACCAGGTCCTCGCCCCCGGCCCAGGCATGGCAGGTGTCCAAGCAGAAACCGGCACCGAATTCGCCGATTGCATCCCAGAGTCGGGCGATATCGTCGAAGTGCCGCGCCATGGCAGAGTCCCCTCCCGCGGTGTTCTCGACGAAGATCGGCACCGCGAAGCCGCCCTGCTCGGCTTGCCGCTCGAAGAGCTTGCGCCAGTTGTCGATTCCCTTGGCGGTGTCCTCGCCCTCGCGTACATGACCGCCGTGGACGACCAGACCGATGGCCCCGATATCGGCCGCGGCAGCAGCCTGCTCGACGACGGCCTTGCGGGACGGAATGCGAATTCGATTGTTCAAGCTCGCGACATTGAGGACGTACGACGAGTGCACCACCACATCGACGTCGCCGGTCCTGAGCGCCTCGCCTTGCGGGTGCGGGGCGAGCTTGTTCCACTTCTGCGGATCGGTGAGAAACATCTGGACGAGGTCCACTCCGAGCGCCTCGGCCGTACCGAGAGGGTCGCTGCTGTCGCGGACGTGTGCTCCGATGCGCATGACGCCCATCATAGGGACGTGTTCAGGGTCTCCCCTGATAGCGACCGACACAGAACACTGAAACACTGGACCCTATGAGCGACATTGCCGCACGCGCGGTCGACGTATCGAAGGTCTACGGCTCCGGGGACACCCAGGTACACGCATTGTCCGGGGTGAGCGTCGAGTTCGCGCGCGGAGAATTCACCGCCATCATGGGCCCGTCGGGTTCGGGAAAGTCCACACTGATGCACTGTCTGGCCGGCCTGGACACCGCGACCTCGGGGACGGTGACGATCGGCGACACCGAACTGACCGCGTTGTCCGACAAGGAGATGACCGGATTACGCAGAGATCGAATCGGATTCGTGTTCCAGGCATTCAATCTGGTGCCCACCCTCACCGCGCTCGAGAACATCACACTCCCACTCGATATCGCCGGCCGCACCCCCGATCAAGGATGGCTGGACACCGTTGTCGACCGCCTCGGCCTGCGCGATCGCCTCGATCACCGCCCCAGCGAACTGTCGGGTGGGCAGCAGCAGCGAGTGGCGTGCGCCCGCGCGCTGGCCGGTCGACCCGACATCGTCTTCGGCGATGAGCCCACCGGTAACCTCGATTCTCGCTCCTCAGGCGAGGTACTCTCGATTCTGCGCACTGCCGCAGACGAATTCGAACAGACCGTCGTCATCGTCACACACGATCCGCGCGCGGCCAGCTATGCCGACCGGGTGGTGTTCCTCGCCGACGGTTCCGTGATCGACCAGCTGAACTCGCCCACCGCCGACGCCGTGCTCGAGCGGATGAAGAAGCTCGAGACGGTCCGATAATGGCGCACTCCGTTTCCAGGAAATCTGCCTCCAAGAAGGTTCCGAGCACGACCTCGGGCAATCCCATGCGCAAGGTGTCGCTGAGAAATCTTGCTGCGCACAAGGTTCGACTGGCACTGACCGTGCTCTCCGTCGTCCTGGGCACTGCGTTCGTCACCGGTTCGTTCGTCTTCACCGACACCCTTCAGCGCACGTTCTCGTCACTGTTCGCCGATACCGCCCAAGGCGCAGACGTTCGAGTCAGCCCCGAGGACCCGCGTTCGAGTGGCGTCCCCGACGAGGACATCGCCGTGATCGCGGCCCTGCCGAACGTGCGCGCGGTGTCGCCGTACGTCGGGGGCCAGCTCGTACTTCTCGGCTCCGACGGTGCCGCTGTTCAGTCCGGTGGCGCACCGACCATCGGCGAGTCGTACCTCCCGGACGACCAACGGCTCGGGGATCCGGAGACCTTCGTCGACGGTTCGGCTCCCACTGCACCCGGGCAGGTGGCGATCAATTCCGGCGGGGCCGACCGAGCCGGCCTGAAGGTGGGTGACGCCGCCCGGGTGCTGGTGCCGTCCAAGGGCATCATCGATATCACGATTGCCGGAATCTATTCCACGGCAACTGAAACCGGCGGCTTCATCGGGGTCCAGTTCGTACAGAGCCAGGCGAACGAATTGTTCACCGACGGTAGCCATGTGCAGTACATCGACGTCGCAGGCAACAACCTTTCCGCTCAGGGTCTGACCCAGAGTGATCTGCGGGACGAGATCGCCGCGGCACTACCGAACCTGAAAGTCCAGACGGCCGCGGACGTGCAGGCCGAGACTCAGGCGCAGGTCCAGACAGCGCTCTCGTTCATCAACTATTTCCTGCTGGCATTCGGCGGCATCGCACTGCTGGTCGGCACGTTCATCATCTACAACACGTTCTCGATGATCGTCGCCCAGCGAGTACGCGAGCTCGCGTTGCTTCGCGCCATCGGGGCCAGCCGTGGCCAGGTCAGCCGATCGGTGGTCCTCGAAGCTCTCGTCGTCGGCGTCATCGGAAGCATGTTCGGCTTCGTGGGCGGAGTGGGTCTCGCCTACGGTCTGCGCGCACTGCTCAACGCCTTCGATCTGGGTCTGCCGTCGGGATCATTGGTACTCGAGCCCCGCACCGTCGTCGTCGCGTTCGCGGTCGGCGTCATCGTCACCGTCCTGAGCGCGTACGCACCCGCACGGCGGGCGGCCAAGATTCCGCCGGTCGCGGCGATGCGCGAAGAGTTCGCCTCCGCGGGCGACAGCTTGCGCACCCGCACGTTCGTGGGGATCGGACTGGGAGTCGCAGGCGCGGCCGCACTGGTGATCGGTGCGCAGTCCACGGGCGGAGTGGCAGCGGCAACCGTCGGCGCAGGCGCGGTTGCCCTCATCGTCGCGACTGCACTGGCCGCACCATCGCTGTCACGGCCCATCGTCGGGGCGCTCGGTGCCGTCATCACCGGCCCGTTCGGAGCGATCGGACGACTCGCCAGAACCAACTCGGTCCGCAACCCGCGTCGCACCGCGGCCACCGCCTTCGCTCTGATGCTCGGCCTCATGCTCGTCACCGTGATCGGCGTGCTCGGATCCACCGCGAAAGCCAGTGTCGATTCGCTCGTCGATACCGGCGTCAAGGCGGACTACATCCTCTCGGGACCGCAGTCGATCGGTGTTCCGACCGGTGCCACCGCAGCCGCCCAACAGGTGCCGGGTGTGGAACGCACAGCCGTCCTTCACCCGGTGTTCGTCTCGATCGCAGGCCAGGAAGAATTCGGAGCCGCCATCGACGGCTCCCCCGACGGTCTACTGGATCTGTCGATGGTCCAGGGCACCGCGGACCTCGACAGCAACGGCTTCTCGGTATCGCAGTCCGAGGCCGCCGACCGCGGATGGACCATCGGAACCCAGGTCACGTTGGACACGGTGGACGGAGCCTCGGTTCCGGTCACCGTCACCGGAATCTTCACCGACAATCCGCTGATCGGAAGTTGGATCGTGTCGGGTGACATCTACCAGAAGGTCACGCCGTCCATCACCCGATCCGACCTCCTGGTTCTGGTCAAGGCTGCGCCTGGAACAGACCTGAGTACGCTCCGCACCGAGCTCGAGGCCGCGACCAAGCCGTTCGTCGTCGTCCAGGTTCAGGACGTCGACGAGTTCAAGGGCAGCCAGGGGCAGCAGATCGACACCCTGCTCGCCGTTCTGTACGGATTGCTGGCGCTGGCTGTCGTCATCGCCGTGCTCGGCATCGTCAACACCCTTGCCCTGTCCGTCGTGGAGCGTCGCCGGGAGATCGGCATGCTGCGGGCGATAGGGATGCAGCGACCTCAGGTTCGGCGCATCATCTATCTCGAATCACTGCTCATCGCCCTGTTCGGCGCGATTGTCGGCGTCGTCCTCGGTATCGCATTCGGGTGGGGATTCGTGCAGACGCTACGCGACGAAGGCCTCGGATCGATGTCCGTGCCCTGGGGTCAAGTGGTGTCGATGCTGTTCGGATCCGCCGTGGTCGGAGTGCTGGCCGCACTGTGGCCCGCAGTACGAGCAGCGCGCACCCGGCCGTTGGAGGCCATCGCAGATCTCTGACCTGCCGCTCTGAGCAGACCGGGCATTACGCAACGATGCCGAATTGTTGCGGAATGTCCGGTTTTCGGGTTGCACGAAAAGGTGAACGCCGTCTACATTTGAAGAGTAAAAAAGTCTTCAAGTAGGTTTGAGACGGCTCAAACCAACTCTGGCAACGCGGGTCGGGCTCGTGCAAGGAGAATCATGTCGATTCAAGACATCGATGAGCCAACCCGTCTGACGCTGGCCCCACTGTGTCGTCCCGAGCGCCGCGACACGCTGATGGATCGTTACCGCGAAGTGGCGCACGCACTCCCGAACGCCGTTGCGCTGTCCTCGGACGACACGTCGCTCACCTTCGACGAGCTCCTCCACCGCGCATACTCGCAGGCGCGAAAACTCGCCACACTGTTTCCCACCGACTCGCGTCCGCTCGCAGTCGAAACCGACGAAACCGCGAGTTCGATCGTGCTGATGCTGGCGATCGTCGCCGCGGGCCACCCGCTCGTGCCACTCGACCCGATGCTTCCCGCGGAACGCCGCGCCGCGATCATCGACCAGGCAGGCGCAACCCCGATCGACGCCACTACCGTCGCCGCGGCCATGGACTCGTGCGTCCCACTGCCGACCCTGTCGGGTGACCACACTGCAGTGATCAACTACACGTCCGGGTCGACCGGAACCGCCAAGGGCGTGATCATCAGTCATCGCATGTGCCTGACCAAGGCCTACGAGGTTGCGACCGCGTTGTCACTGAGCCCGCTCGACCGCGTCGGGAACTGTCTACCGGTCAGTTTCGGTGCCGGGTTGAACACGCTGTTCGCCGGGCTGCTCAGCGGGGCCCGCGTCTCCTGCCGCGACCCGCGGTCGGGCATCCCGACCAGCACCATCGAGTGGATCACCGACGGCGACCTGACCACCCTGCACTGTTCGACATCACTGCTGCGGGCACTCGCCGCCGCCGAACCCGTCTCCGGGCGCGTGAGCGCACCCAGCCTGCGGATGGTGACCACCTACGGGGAGCCGCTGCATTCCGACGACGTCGAGAACTTTCGCCGACGAATCGAAACCCCAGCGACACTGGTCAATTGGTATGCGACCACCGAGGCCGGCGGTGTCGCCTACAGTGCCTTCCCGCCCGAGCGAGCACCCGCGTCCGGTTTCCTGCCTGCAGGAAAACCTGTCCCCGGCAAGCTCGTCGAAGTTCTCGCCGCGGACGGCTCGCTGTGCGGGCCCCACGCGATCGGCGAAGTCCAGGTCACCGCGACGTGCCTGGCCGACGGTTACCTCGGCGACGCGGGGCTCGACTCCGAAAGATTCACTGCACTCGGCGACGGCCAGTTCCGGTACCGCACCGGCGATCTCGGACGACTCGACGAACACGGCATACTGCACCTGGCCGGGCGCATCGACGACGCCGTCAAGGTCCGCGGGTATCTGGTCGAACCAGCCGAGATCGAAGCAGCTCTCCGGGCACTACCGGAGATCGGCGACGCTGCAGTGATCAGCAGGCGCGTCGGCACCGACATCGATCTGGTGGCCTACGTGTGCTCGGCCCAGTCCGGCAAGCGTCCCTCCGTCGGCCAGATCAGAACATCGCTGCGCCGGACCCTGCCGGAATGGATGGTGCCCACGCACATCATCGCGATCGACTCGTTGCCCCGCAACGAACGCGGCAAGCTCGATCGCGGCGTGCTGCCCGAGCCGGCGGACCGACGCGTCGAACGCACCGCGGTCGGCCCCACCGAATACATCGTGGCCGAGGCCGCCAGAGCCGCCATCGGGCTGGATTCCATCGGCCGGGACGAGGATTTCCTCGCCCTGGGTGGCAACTCGTTGACCACCACGGCGATGCTGGCCCGACTACGTGAGGGATTGAAGGTCGACCTCACAGCGGAAGACATGTTCGCGGCGACCACTGTCCGGACTCTCGCCGAGACGGTCGATACTCGACTGCGCGAGGCGGCCACCGCTCGTCGGCGCACAACCGGACAACACGATGTACTGGTGCCTCTGCGCACCGAGGGCAGCAAGGCTCCGATCTTCTTGATCGGCGGAGCTGGTGTGGGCGCGTTGGCATTCCTCAATCTCGTCAAGCACATCGACCAGGACCACCCGGTGTACGCGCTGCAGGCACACGGCAGGGGCAAGCGTGGACTACCGGACCGAACGGTGCGAAAAACTGCGAAGCGATACGTCGACGCGATTCGGACCGTTGCACCCGAAGGGCCGTTCCATCTCGTCGGCCACTCGCTCGGCGGCTGGATCGCCATCGCGATGGCGGAGAGAATCCGCGACTGCGGCCTCGGCTCGCCGCATCTGCTCCTGCTCGACACTCGACTGTTCCGGCACTTGCTGGACAAGTTGCCCGGAGGCACCGAGGTTCCTGCCGCCCCACCGGCACAGACACGTGAAGAGGCGGGTTTCCATCTCGGCCGCATCGGCACCGCTGCCCTGTGGCTTCGGATGCAGTTCGCCGGGTTGCTGCGGTACCCCACGACCATGGAATGGTTGGTCTTCGCAAGCATCGGGTACGTTGCGCTGAACAAGCACGTGCCGACGCCATGGTCAGGCTCCATGACCGTGGTTCGCACAGCAGACAACGTCAGGGACGCTCGGTCGTGGCGGACGGTCGCTCACGGAGAGTTGACTTTCGTGGACATCTCCGGCGATCACGTCGACATGCTGGGCGAACCGATGGCCGAGGAACTGGCCAAGATCATCGACGACACCGTCGACAGCGGGCGCTGAAGCACAGACGGCACCCGCGTGGTCTGTCACAGCGGCGGTACGGCTTGTACGTTCGAACCCGCGGGCAGGCCGAACCACACGACACGCCACCTTGCGACACGCCCGAACCACCCCGACAGGCAGGTCGACAATGAGTTCATCGTACGAATTGCAGTCCGTGGAACTACACAAGGACGTCCTGCGGTACGTCGACATCGGCGACGGTCCGCCCGTGATTCTGGTGCACGGATTGCTCGGATCACACAAATCCTGGGGCGAACAGCTCGAGCGCCTGTCGCACGAGTACCGGGTCATCGCACCCGATCTGTTCGGGCACGGCGACTCCGACAAGCCCTCCGGTGACTACTCGTTGAGCTCGCATTCGGCCACCGTTCGCGATCTGATGGATCACCTGGATATCGACTCGGCCCCGATGGTCGGCCACTCGCTCGGCGGCGGAATCATCATGCAGCTGACATATCTGTTCCCTGAGCGGGTGGATCGCCTCGCGCTGGTCAGCAGCGGCGGTCTGGGGCGGGAAGTGAGCCTGCTCCTCAAAGCCGCAACGCTGCCGGGCAGCGAGCTGGTACTGCCGCTGCTCGCGTCCGATTGGTTCCGCAACAACACCGAGGGCGTCCTGACCCAGCTGGGCAGGTGGGGCGTGCCGGTGAAGCCAGGGCCCAGCATGGCCGAGACCTGGCGCTCGTTCCGGTCGGTCGCAGACCGCTCCACCCGCGACGCGTTCCTGGCGTCGACGCGAGCGGTGGTTGGCCCGCGTGGTCAGACCGTCAGCGCCAAGCAGCACTTCGACAAGTTCGAGTCGATTCCATCGCTGCTCGTCTGGGGCGGTAAGGATCGAATGATTCCGGCCAAGCATGCGGACAACATCCGACGTGAGGTTCCCAACAGTCGCGTCGAGATATTTCCCGATGCCGGTCACTTTCCTCAGCTCGACGAGCCGGATTTCTTCTTCCGCCTGCTGAGCGAGTTCTTGGACGCCAATCGAACCGAGAACAACGCCCCGGCGGAGATCACCCCCGCAGTCATGCCCTCGCAGCGCCCGTGAGCGTCATTCCGATGTTCCCGCTCGGAAGCGTGCTGCTTCCGGGCGAACACCTGCCGCTGCACATCTTCGAGCCGCGGTACCAAGCGCTGGTGCACGAATGCTTGAAGCAGGACGACCCGAGCTTCGGAGTGGTACTCATCGCGCGGGGCCACGAGGCCGGCGGCGGCGACGTTCGTCACGATGTGGCGACGACCGCCCACATCATCGGGCACGAGGCGATCGGCTCGGGACGATATCTACTCGAATGCGTCGGCGGCGAACGGATCAGGATCGACGCCTGGCTGCCGGACGATCCCTACCCCCTGGCCGACGTGCGACCGTGGCACGACGAGGACTCCGAGTCGATGATCGACGATACGGAATTCGACACCACCTGGGCACGAGTCGAGGACCTGTACGAGCTGATCGGCCAGCTCGAAGCCACGGAAAACATTGCCAGCCCGGGCTTTCCGGACTTTCTCGGCCTACCGATCTCGGCCGCCGAGAAGATCTGGTCACTCGCCGCACTGATTCCTATGGGTCAGTCCGATCGACTCGACATCCTGTCTGCGCCGAACGTCCGCGCGCGCAAGACTGCACTCGACGACGCGATCGAGAACGTCACGGCCGTGGTGCAATTCAGACTGCAACCCTGAGGCAGAAACAGGTCAGGCCCGACATCGGTGATGTCGGGCCTGACCTGCGTAGTAGCGGGGACAGGATTTGAACCTGCGACCTCTGGGTTATGAGCCCAGCGAGCTACCGAGCTGCTCCACCCCGCGTCGGGTATCCACCACGCTACATGCCATCCCGGCAGTCTCCCAATCGCCTGGTCAACGCTCTACGGTGTGGTGTATGCCCGCAGAGCCCTCCCCCGTCCTGTCCTTTCCGCACGACGCCGTCGCGCAGATCACGCTCCGAAATCCTCCTGTCAATGCACTGACCCGTCCGGCGACGCGGAGATTGCGCGGCATGCTGGAAGAACTGGCCGAGAACACCGCGGTTCGGGCGGTCGTTCTCACCGGTGAGCGGGCGTTCAGTGCCGGTTCGGACATTTCCGAAATGCCCGGGATGCAGCACGACGGTGATGTGCTCGCAAGCAAGAGCAATCTGGAGAACGCCACCCTCGAATTGCTGGCCGATCTGCCGCTTGCAACGGTCGCCGCGATCAACGGCTTCGCGTTGGGCGGCGGGCTGGAGCTCGCGCTGTGCTGCGACTTCGTCGTCGCCGACGCAGGCGCTCGGCTCGGGCTTCCGGAAATCGACCTGGGCCTGATCCCCAGCAGCGGCGGATCCATGCGAGCACTGCGGCGGGTGGGTCAGGCCCGCGCCGCCGAACTCGTACTGCTCGGCGAGCCCATCTCGGCCGAGACTGCACTGGAGTGGGGTCTGATCAACCGGGTGGCACCTCGTGGGGCGTCGTTGTCGGTGGCGCTGGACCTCGCGCGGGTGCTGGCCGGCAAATCCCGCTCGGCAGTGCACGCGAACAAGCTGGCTCTTGCCCTCACCTTCGGTGAGTCGACCCACGAACCCGCGCGACGGGCGCTACCGGTGTTCGAGGATGCATTCGGCTCCCCCGACGGCAGGGAGGGCGTGCGCGCCTTTCTCGCGAAGGAGTCACCGCGCTTTCGATAGGCGGCGCTCGATGAGAATCAGTGCGCCGGTGACGATTTCCCAGCCGATGATGGTGTACACCGAGATCCGTTCGAACGTTCCGCCGCCCAGGATGCCGGTGTCGGCGAGAAACAGGGCCAGACCGGCCAGGCCCACAACCCCGGCCGTGGCACTGCCCACCGTGTACCAGCGCGGAGCCCCGGCGCGGCCGCCGTACCGGCCGGCAGCGAGTAGCACCAGATTGCCGCCGATGATGGCCATGCCCGCTCCAGCGGCGTGCGGAGTCGACGCTCCGTCGACCGAGGCGTGCGCGAGACCCACGACGATGCTGCCCACGCCGTGCACCACAGAGGTCACCGACACGACCCACCGCGCCCGGCCCTCGAACAGCATCGACAATCCCAGGCCCGCCAAGACGAACAATGCGCCGTCGACCACGAACCCGGTGTTCATCACCGCGTGCAACCGTGAGATGTCCGGGATGCCGAGGTCACTGATGTTGTTGCGTGCGTAGCTGTACGACCGGCCCGACCACCCCAGCGCGGCGATCGTTTCGGCGGCCAGGTAGGTGACCCCGCCGAGGAGAAATCCACCGGCGGCCAGGACAGTAGTTCTCTTCACGACAGCAGTGTGCTCTCTCTCCGCACCCGGATACACCGGGCGTGTACCGATTGGTACAGTACCGCCTCATGAGCGATCGCCACGACGTGGTGCCGATACTCGCAGGAGTGTTCCGCGACCACGGGTTCGACGGTTCGTCCCTCGCCGTCATCAGCAGGCAGACCGGCCTGGGGAAAGGCAGTCTCTACCACTACTTTCCGCGCGGAAAGCAGGAGATGGCCGAGGCCGTCCTCGACGATGTCGAGCAGTGGTTTCAGCACAACGTGTTCGAGCCGCTCCGCCGCGGTACCGATGCCGCATCCACCACGCACGAAATGTTCGTACAGACGTCCCGGTACTTCCGCTCCAACCGCTTGGTGTGCGTATTCGGGGCCTTCACGCTGGGACTGGAGCGCGCTGCGTTCTCGGGCCGCGTCGCAGCACATTTCGCACACTGGATCGAAGCACTCACCCCGGTCCTTCGTCGCCTCGGACACGGCGAGTCCGCCCCCGAACTCGCCGAGGAAATCGTGGCCGGCATCCAGGGTGCGCTGGTCCTCGCACGCGCATCGGGTGACGACAGAAGGTTCGAACGTCTGTTGTCGCGGTTGGAAGCCTCGGCCGTACGAGTGCCCGCCGGAGCGCACGCATGACCCCCGACGACGCGACACCGAAACCGGCACCCGAGCTGAAGACCTTCGGAATCCGAGAGCTACTGCGCCTCGTCGTCATCGGGGCGGTGCTGACACTGTTCCAGTTCATCGCGATCGGACGCTGGATACGCGCACCTCGGCGCGGCTGGCCGGTGCACGCCTCGCAGGCCGTGGTCGACGCATTCTTCGTACTCGGTCCCACCTTCGTCAAAGTCGGGCAGCTGATGGGGTCCTCACCGGGGCTGTTTCCCAAGGTTCTCGCCGACACCTGCCTGCGCTGCCTCGACGAGGTTCCGCCCTTCCCCGGGGCGCAGGCACGGGCGGTGATCGAGGCGGACCTGGGCCGCACGATCGACCAACTGTTCTCCTCCTTCGACGACGTTCCGCTGTCGTCCGCGTCGGTCGCTCAGGTGCATCTGTGCGTGCGCCGCGACAACGGACGCGAAGTGGTCATGAAAGTGCAGCGACGCGGCATCTACCACCGCATGAAGATCGACCTGCGCATCGCGTATCTCATCGCCCGTGGACTCGAGAAGTTCATTCCGTTCTTCACCACGGCCAACGCGTCGGCCATCATCGTCGACCTGCACGCCGCCACCTTCGCCGAACTCGACAGCGCCGTGGAAGCGAAGCGGCAGGACAGCTTTCGCGCAGCGATCGGGGCATTCGGGGACAACCGATACGTCACCGCCCCCGAAGTGTTCCTCGACTACTGCGGCGGACGCGTGATCTGTATGGAACGCATGCACGGCTCGCCGCTGGATCGCTGTGAACCCGGACAGGCCAACGATTCCGAGCTCATCGTCCGGCGCGCCGCCAAGGTCTGGATGGAAGCGCTCGTGCTGCACGGCCTGTTCCACGGCGACGTGCACGCAGGCAATGTATGGGTGCTCGACGACGGCCGTGTGGCGTTCCTCGACTTCGGCGTCATGGGAGAGGTGGACGAGCAGTGGCGAGCGCTGCTGCTCGACCTGTTTCACGCCACCGTGATCGACGGCGACTTCAGCAGACTCGCAGGCACGGTCAAACGCCTGGGAATCGTTGCACCACAAATGGGTTCGGATGCAGAGGTCGGTGCCATCCTGCAGTCGGTGTTCGCCCCGATGCTCTCGACGACCCTCGCGCACTTCAGCCTGGCGGACTTCATCCGCGCGCTGGTCAGCATGGGCAAGCAATACAAGACGTCGAGCCCCGAGGAATTGATCCTGGTGGCCAAACAACTCGGCTACTTCGAGAGATACGCCATCGAACTCGCCCCGAACTGGGCTCTGGGCACCGACCCCTTCGTGTTCAAGAATGTCTTTCCCACCGAGATCGCGACCCTGGCCGAGGCGAAAGGCATCGAACTACCCGACTGACGCCACACGGCTCGACGCGATCACCGAGTGAAGTCGAGAACCACTTTTCCTGCCGCAGTGCGATTTTCCAGTGACGCGATGGCAGCAGCAGCATCTGCAGCCGGGAACACCGACGGCTCGGGAGCGACGAGGGAACCGTCGGCGAGCAGCGGTTCGATCTCGGCCCATTGGGTCGCGAGATAGCCGGGCCGCGTCATCCACCACGCACCCCAGCCGACGCCGACCACATCGACGTTGTTGAGCAACAACCGGTTGACCTTGACCGTGGGTATCTCGCCACCGGTGAAGCCCAACACCAGGATTCGACCCGACGGCGCAAGCGAGCGAATACTGTCGGTGAACCTGTCACCGCCCACCGGGTCGACCACGACGTCGACGCCCCGTCCGCCGGTCAGTTCTTTGACCGCGTCCTTCCACCCGTCCAGCAGCACGACATCGGTAGCTCCGGCAGCTCGGGCGATGTCCGCCTTGGCCTCCGAACTCACAACAGCAATCACCCGGGACGCGCCGAGTACCGGAGCCATCCGAAGCGCAGAGGTGCCGATGCCGCCTGCCGCGCCGTGCACCAGCACCGTCTCGCCCGCCGCCAGCCGACCGCGCTCACGAAGCGCGAAATGCACCGTCAGGTCGTTGAACAGCAAACCCGCCCCCGCGGTGAGCGACACCGCGTCCGGCAACGCGAACACAGTATTCGGCGCGACCACCGCCACCTCGGCCATACCGTCACTCAATCCCGTCAGCGCCGCGACACGATCGCCCGCCGAGAAACCGGACTGCGCCGGGGCCGAGCGGACGATACCGGCGATCTCGCTGCCCGGAACGAACGGCAACTCCGGCTTGTACTGGTACAGACCCCGGGTGAGCAGTGCATCGGGAAAAGCGACGCCCGCCGCATGGACCTCGATGACCACCGACCCGTCATCGACCGCAGGCTCGGCGATGTCCACCACCGTCACCGACTCCGGGCCGTCGAGACTGGAGATCTGTACCGCGCGCATGATGGTCCTCTCGGTCGGGATCGTTCCCTGCCCGCCACCGTACAAAACCGCAGCACTCGAGCCCCTACTGGCCTCACCCAGGGGCCTGACACCGGGTCGTTCCGCAGGCTCCACTCCTGCTTGTGCTCCAATCGAAGGATGAACTCCACTCCTCTCACCGTCGTCCAGCCCGACGGACCCGCACGCGGCGGCGTGATAGTCGTTCAGGAGGCCTTCGGCGTCAACGACCACATCATCGACGTCTGCGGTCGTCTCGCGGCGGCCGGTTGGGCTGCTGTCGCACCGCATCTGTTTCATCGGCAGGCCACAACCGTGGTGCCGTATTCGGACATGGATTCGGCCATGTCGGCCATCGGGCAACTGAAAGCGGACGAGGTCGACGCCGATGTGGACGCGGCAGCGAGCACACTCGCCGAACTCGGCTTCGAGCCCACGTCGATCGCCGTGGTCGGCTTCTGCATGGGCGGCAGCGTCGCGTTCCAGACCGCGGTACGACGGCGACTCGGTGCGGCAGCGACGTTCTACGGCGGCGGGATCACGCAGGGCCGCTTCGGTTATCCCGCCATGGCGTCGGTGGGCGAGGCGCTCCAGACACCCTGGCACGGGTTCTACGGAGACCTGGACGAGGGCATTGCGCCCGAGGACGTCGAGACCCTGCGCGAGGTCACCGCCACGGCACCGGTCGCTTCCGAGATCACCCGCTACGCACACGGCAAACACGGATTCCACTGCGACGCGCGGCCTGCCGTGTTCGACGCCGAGGCCGCTGCCGACGCCTGGACCACAACGCTGCAGTGGTTCGACGCCCATGTCGCACGGTGAGCAACCGCGCTCCGACGCAGAACTCGCGGAGGAGACCGAAGGTATCGTCGCCTTCTGGAACGAGCTGTCGTTGCCCGGACTGTTCGACGTCCACACCCACTTCATGCCCAAGAAGGTGATGGACAAGGTCTGGAGCTACTTCGACAGTGCAGGCCCGCTCACCGGAAGCGTCTGGCCCATCTCGTACCGCTTCGCCGAAGACGAACGACTGCAGGTCATTCGAGGATTCGGGGTGCGGAAGTTCACCTCGATGATCTACCCGCACAAGCCGTCGATGGCGGCCTGGCTCAATTCCTGGGGTGCCGATTTCGCGGCGCGCACCCCCGACTGCCTGCACACCGCCACCTTCTACCCCGAGGAAGGAGCCACCGAATACGTCGAGCGCGCGCTCGCTGACGGAGCGCGAATCTTCAAGTCCCACATCCAGGTCGGGAACTACTCGCCCAACGACCCACTACTCGACGGCGTCTGGGGCGCAGTCTCGGACGCTGCCGTTCCCGTCGTCATCCACTGCGGTTCCGGTCCTGCACCGGGCTCCCACACCGGGCCGGATCCGATTGCCGAGCTGTTGCAACGGTTTCCGAAGCTTCCGCTGATCATCGCGCACATGGGAATGCCCGAGTACGTCGATTTCCTCGACCTGGCCGATCGCTACGAGAACGTTCGGCTGGACACCACGATGGCGTTCACCGACTTCGCGGAGGCAGCGGCACCGCTTCCCAGGTCCGAGCTGCCGCGCCTGCTCGATCTGCAGGATCGCATTCTGTTCGGCAGCGACTATCCGAATATCCCGTACCCGTATCTCCATGCGCTCGAGGCGGTGCGCAGACTCGATCTGGGCGACGACTGGGTTCGTGCCGTGTGCTGGGGCAACGGGTCCGCGCTGTTCGGCTGACGGCCCGTTCAGTCGGCCCAGAACTCGGCGATGCGCTCGGCGACGGCGTTGCCCTGCGCGCGCCCGGCCACCGCTGCAGCCGACCGCACGGCGATATCAGTGGCGTCGGGCCCGATTGCCGACGTCGAATCGGCGTCGGGGGCTATCACTTCCACCTTCGATCCGCCCTTGACCAATCGCCCGCGTTCGACCTCGAAGGGGTCGTCCTCGAGGTCGAGCGCACCGACCTTGAGTACCAGCACCTTCTCGAAACCGACTGCCAGATCGGCATTCTCGCTCGCGCGGATTCCGCCGTCGACGTAGCGGTGATCACCGATGGTCACCGGCGGCCACATCCCCGGAATGGCGCAGCTCGCGGCCACCGCATCGACCAGTTGGACGCCCGAGCCACGATCGAGCACTCGATGCCGCCCGGTCACGGCGTCGACCGTCACGATCCGCAGATCGCGGTCGGGCCACGAATGCGAGGGCAATCGTCGTTCGATGATCGCCCGTCGCTCACGTTCGGTGATCGTCGAGGCCGCCAACGCCTCGGCACCGATGCGTCGGCGAGTGTCGATGGCGCTACCGTCCGAATTCTGGGCGGCTCGAGCCAGCATGGCGACCAATTCGTCGATGGTCGCCTCGGCATGGGGCTCGTCGTCCTGCTTCGTTTCGTCAGCTTGACGTTCGAACAACTCGGTGAGCGAGGCTCCACTGGAGAGCTGGGCTGCAACCGAGGATCCGGCCGAGGTGCCCAGCAGCATCTCGGCGTCGGTGATGTCGGCTCCGGACTCCGCCAATCCCAGTAGGACACCCGTCTGCCACGCAATACCTGCGACTCCGCCGCCGCCCAATACGAGTGCTCGCCTGGCCATAGCCGTACCCCTTCGTCGAAAGATCCGTCAGGAACTTACTGCGTCGGCCTGCACACGCGGCCGCAGCCAGTCGACCAGGTCGCCGAGAACACGGTCCTTCTCCGGTTCGTTGAACACTTCGTGGAACAGCCCGTCGTATGTCTTCAAGGTCAGGTCCTCGGATCCGGCGAGCTCGGCGATGAGTTCACTGCCGGACACGTCGGCCAATCGGTCCGCGGTGCCGTGCTGAAGCAGAATCGGAATCGTCAGCGACGGTAGCCGCGCCGGGAAGCTGTCCCCGGCGCCGAGCAGCGCCGCAGCCAGGCCCGCCGAGACACTGCCGTGATAGCCCAATGGATCGGCGACATAGGCCTCGACGACGTCCCTGTCGCGTGAGACGAGGTTGGGGTCGAGTTTCAGGACGGGGGCAGACGGCACGAAGCGTCCGAGGATCTTGCCCACCGCCACCAGCGCTTTCGGTTGCCCGATGCTGGGAACCACCGCGGGGCCGGACAGCATCAGCCCGTCGAGGTCGACCTGGTGATCGAGGGCGTAGGACAGCGCGATGGCACCGCCCATGCTGTGGCCCAGCAGAAAAGTGCGACTGTTCGGATGCTCGCGTGCCGCGATACCGAACAGCGTGTGCAGATCGTCGGTGAAGTCGGACCACTTCTTCACTGCGACTCGCTTGCCGCTGGAGCGTCCGTGGCCGCGATGATCGGGCGCGTAGACGACCAGTCCGAGCGAACCGAGCTTGTCCACGACGTGCCGATATCGCCCGGCGTGCTCGGCCAAGCCGTGTGCCAGCACGACAACCCCGGTCAGCGTGCCCTCGGGCGTCCAGACGTCGTACACGATGCGGGTTCCGTCGACTCCGGTGAACGACGACTCGACATGCTCCATTCGGTCACCGTACAAGGGCGACGGGACCAGCGACGTCCCATCGGCGAACCCACGGAGATTTGCTCGAGTAACTATCATCGGACGGCAGGCGATGAACTTGTGAGACACCACTATCGTCGCGCCTCGGTCTAGAGGCGCAGCACAAGCCGGGAGTTGCACATCAAGAATGCATGATCAGTCCGCCACGAGCGTCTCGCCGCGGTGGCGCGACCCCAAGCGATACCTGTGGCCGCTGGGGTTGACCATTCCTCTGAGCCCATTCCTGGCGTGGGGGTTGGTGTCGGTCCTCGGCCCAGGAGCGTTCTGGACCCTCGGCTTGATGATCATGGGTGTCGTCCTGCCCATCGTGGACAAGTTCGCAGGCGTCGACAGAAGCAATCCCCCGGACGAGGCCATCTCGGCTCTGGAGAAAGACAAGTACTACCGCTGGTGCGTGTACCTGTTCCTGCCACTGCAGTACGCGGGACTTGTTGCCGCCTGCTATCTCTGGGCGCACGGCCCACTGGGAGTTCCCGAGCGAATCGGTCTGGCCATCACGGTCGGCATCGTGGGCGGAGTGGGCATCAACGCCGCACACGAACTCGGCCACAAGCGTGAACTCCTCGAACGCTGGCTCTCGAAGGTGACGCTGGCGCAGTCGCTCTACGGCCACTTCTACGTCGAACACAATCACGGCCACCACCTGCGGGTGGCCACCCCGGAGGATCCGGCGTCGGCGAAATTCGGTGAGTCCTTCTGGAAGTTTCTGCCGCGCACGATCGTCCACGGTCTGCGCTCGGCATGGGGACTCGAGTCCCGCCGGCTGGCCCGATCCGGCTCCTCGCCCTGGACCCTTCGCAACAATCTCTTCAACGCCGCCGCGATGAGCGTCGCCCTGTTCGGGGTGTTGATCGCAGTGTTCGGCACGGTGATCGTGCCGTATCTCCTACTGCAGGCCGCCATCGCGATCGTCCTGTACGAGGCAGCGAACTACCTCGAGCACTACGGGCTGCTGCGACAGAAACGGCCGAGCGGTAAATACCGCAAACCGAGCCACCGCGACAGCTGGAACAGCGATCACCTGTGGAGCAACCTGTTTCTGTACCACCTGCAACGTCACAGCGATCACCACGCGCATCCGGTGCGCCGGTACCAGGCCCTGCGCACCGTCGACGAGTCCCCACAGCTACCGGCGGGCTACGCGGTGATGATCTTCTGCTCGCTTGTTCCGCCGCTGTGGCGCAAGGTGATGGATCAGCGTCTGATCGACTTCTACGACGGGGACCCCAGCCTGGTCAACGTCGAGCACTCCGACTCCACGGCGATGGCCAGGCTCCATCAGTTGTGCGGCGAGCGAGAGCAGGCGCGCCGGTAGCCGTCACACCGCCGCAGGTTCGTCGGTCTGTGCGCGCAGGTATCTGCCGAAGTGCGGGACCGTGAAGGCGATGGTGCCGCGCTCGGCCGAATAGATCAGTCCCTTCTTGATGAGTCCGTCCCTGGCGGGAGACAGCGACGCCGGCTTGCGCTCGAGCTCGGTCGCCACCGCCGAGGTCGGTACCGAGCCGTCGTCCACCGACAGTTCGGCCATCGCACGCATGTATTCGCGCTCGGCAGGGGTCGCGCGTTCGTAGCGAGAGCCGAAGAACCCGACGGCCAGTTCCTCCTCTGCCGTCGGTGCCGCAACGCGTACGTCCTCGGCGGAGATCGGGCTGTCGGCCGCGAGATCCCAGGTCGCTTTGCCGTACGCCTGGACGAAGTACGGGTACCCGTCGGCTGCCGCGTACAGCGCATCGAGAGCATCGTCGGTGAACTCGACGTCCTCACGGTCGGCCGGGGCGATCAGGGCCAGGTCGGCGGCAGCTCGTTCGAGTCGGCCGATCCGGTGGTAGCTGAACAGTCGCTCGGAGTAGCTCTTGGACGCCGACAGCACGGCGGGCAGATGCGGCAACCCGGCCCCGACGATGATCAGCGGCGCGGTGTCCTGACTGAGTTCGTGGCAGGCCGCACACAGCGCGGAGATGTCCGCCGCACCCAGATCCTGCATCTCGTCGATGAAGATGGCGATGCCCACGCCCACATCCCCGGCCAGCGCGGAGGCATCGAGCAGCAGTTCGACGAGATCGATCTCGATGTCCCCGGAGTCGGCGCGGCCGGTCTTGGCCGGGACGTCGATGCCGGGTTGCCACCGCTCGCGCATGCCCTTGTCGGCAGTGGAGCGCAGGGCGAAGGCCTTGAGGACGCCGAGAAACTCGTCGACGCGTTCGGGATCGCGATGCGAGGCCGCAATCCCACGGACCGCCATGTGCAGCGCCGACGAGAGCGGTCGACGCAGTTCCTGGTCTGGCCGGGCTTCGATCTTGCCGGTGCCCCATCCGCGGGCGATCGCCGCAGATCGGAGCTGGTTGAGCAGCACGGTCTTCCCGACGCCGCGCAGCCCGGTCAGTACGACGCTGCGTTCGGGCCTGCCGCGAGTGATGCGCTCCAGCACGACGTCGAAGGCGTCGAGCTGCTTCTTTCGGCCTGCGAGCTCGGGTGGGCGCTGGCCGGCGCCGGGAGCGTATGGGTTACGCACGGGGTCCATGGGGCCAAAGTAACAACCGATCGAGTGATCTATGCGGACATCTAGCACGTGTCCTAGACATCTGTATGCGATCGATACTTGCGCCGTGCCCCAGGTCGGGGTTTACTGGGCCCCGTGAAGCGCATCCTCGTAGTACGCCGCCGTAGCGGGGTCTGATTCGGACCGACCCCTCGCTGCGGGTCGTCGTGCTATCTCGGTCCTCCCTTCACATTCGGAAGACCACCTTCATGAATTCTCTTGCTTCCTCTTTCGCCGCAGATTCGTTCCATGCCCGTTTCGCGTGCGCCCTGCCGCGCACGATGCGCGAGGAGATCACCCGCCAACACCTGTCGTGGGCGAACTTCACCGACCGCTTCTCGCCCACCACCGGGCCCGTTCGACTGGGGTCGTGGACCGGGACGAAAACCACCGGCGGAAAGATCGAATTCGATGCGACCTTCGGCATCGGCGACACGATCATTGCTTGTGCTGCAACGACATACGGACCTATCGAGGCGTTGACATCGATGCTTCACGACGCCGGATTCCGCTTCGAGATCCTCTCGTTCCACCAGCAGGCCATCGGCGACGAGACCGCCACGTTCGTTCTGGCCGAGCACGACGGCCGCCGCGAATGGTCGATGGGCATCGATGGCGACCCCAACCTGTCGTCCATCCGGGCCGTCCTCGCCGGGGCGAACATCCTGCATCGGTAGCCCCCACCGACGCCGCGCGGTCGCGGGTAGGGCTTTCTTCACCTTTCTAGCACTGGCGCAAGACAGGTGAAGACTCCACTAGGGCATCTCGATCGTCTCGGCGCGGCGGACTTCGGCCAGTGCGCGGCGCAGGTAGGTCTCGGCATGGCTTTTGCGAACCGCGAGCAGATCCGCCACCACCAGCAGGGCGTGCGCCGGCCGCGGCCTCGTACGTGACTGTTCGTCGACATCCGACACACCCAGCGCCCCGGTGAGCACCTCGACGAACCCCGCGATGTCCAGATTCGGCAGCCAGTCCGCGCCTCGCACGGTTCGCCCCAGCACCTCCTGGACGTTCTCGCCCGTCAACCCATCGCTATATACCTCTTCGAGCAACGTGCGTACCATTTCGGCATGCACGCGACCGGCTTGCGCCGAGTCCGAGCGGCCCAGTAGTTCGACGGCGTCGTCGAACGCGATCGGGTCCCGCGCCGCCACAGCAGCGAGGGCATCGTTCGTGGCATCGGCGATC
This sequence comes from Rhodococcus sp. MALMAid1271, assembly GCF_049195265.1. Lineage (NCBI taxonomy): Bacteria > Bacillati > Actinomycetota > Actinomycetes > Mycobacteriales > Nocardiaceae > Rhodococcus > Rhodococcus sp. MALMAid1271. The sequence goes on from NZ_JBMIRQ010000108.1 coordinate 46,709, forward strand.
TTGCGCACCTCGGCGGGCCATTCGGCAGGCCAGGTCGCGCAGACACGACTCGGGGGAGTCGACACGGGGGAGGAGTCGGTCATCTCAGCAGTCTCTCACTCGACTCCGACACGGTTCCTTTTACATGTAACTGATGTTTATACTTAAGCGCGCACTGTGGTATCGGCCACACATGCGGAAGTGGAGGAGGTGGGCTCGATGAACGAACAGAACACCGTCGCGTCGGATCCCGGTGAAGTGATGCTGCAGGCCAGGAACGTGAAGTTCGACTGGAGCGATCTACCGATGCACTGGGTGCCGGGCGACCCGTACACCACGCACGTCCTCAATGTGCTCCACTTGATCCTTCCTGCGGGCGAGCACTGGTTCGTCGATACCTTCAAAGAAGCCCTTCCCTACATCGACGACGAGAAGCTACGCGACGACGTCATCGGCTTCATCGGCCAGGAGGCCGTCCACGCCGAGGCCCACACCGGCGTCCTCGTGCACCTCCAGCAGAACGGACTCGACCCCACTCCGTTCACCGACCAGATGGAATGGGCCTTCGGCAAGGTTCTCGGATCGGATTCGGTGACCAGTCTGCGATCGAAGAACAACCTGGTCGAGCGACTGGCCCTCATCGCTGCGATTGAGCACGTGACGGCATTTCTCGGCGATTGGGTGCTCAACGCCGACGGCCTGGACCGAGCCGGCATTCATCCGACAATGCTCGATCTGTTGCGGTGGCACGGTGCCGAGGAAGTCGAACACCGCTCGGTCGCATACGACACACTGCGGTACTTCGACAAGCGCGAGGTGCGTCGCCTGCGCACGTTCGCGGTGGTCGTGCCGTTGATGGCGTACATCTGGATGCGCGGAATCCTCTTCCTGATGAAGAACGACCCGGAACTGGCGACCGCGCCCAAGTCGGTACGCAAGCCGCGGTCGGCTCTGTGGCGGAAGTCGGTCAGGCGGGGCACTCTCCCCGCGCTGACGCTGGTCGCTCGCAGTATGTCCCGGTATCTGAAGAAGTCGTATCACCCGAGCCAGGAAGGCTCCACGGCGCAGGCAGTCCGGTACCTCGCGTCCTCACCTGCCGCGCAGGCTGCGGCTCGGTGAAGCTCAACTCACGACGCGTCCCGCGGCTGCTCCCCAAGGATGCGCCGCCGGATCTACGCGGACGGGCACGTCCCGATCGCTCGATGCAGCTCCTCGGCACCTTCCTCAACGGGTACATGCACGCGGCTGCCGGAACGGAGTACGACGACGCCGTCGCCGGCCACAATCCCGATTCCGCGCTGAAGCTGGTCGTCACCGGGCGTGAGATCGTCGCCGAGGACAACGATGTCGCCGCGCTCACCCTCGCATCGCCGACGGGAGATCAACTGCCGATCTGGCATCCCGGCTGTCATCTCGATCTACACCTGCCCTCGGGCCGCCGACGGCAGTACTCACTGTGCGGCGACCCGGCCGATCGCAGCTCCTACCGAATCGCGGTTCGCCGAATTCCTACCGGTGCAGGCGGATCCATCGAGATGCACGGGCTGGCGCCGGGCACCGAGGTCACCGTCCGCGGCCCGCGCAACGGGTTTCCGTTCGTCGGCGAAGGCAGTGCCCTGTTCATCGCGGGTGGAATCGGCATCACTCCCATCATCGCGATGGTCAGAGCTGCACGGATCCTCGGCATGGACTGGCAGTTCGTGTACTGCGGTCGATCTCGCGACACGATGCCCTTCCTCGACGAGATCGAGAGCTGGGAATCCGACCGCGTGTTCATCCGCACCGACGATGTGCACGGATACCCCGGCGAGGGCGAGTTGCTCGAGCGCGCACCGGCGGGCGGTGCCGTCTACTGCTGCGGCCCCACACCGATGCTCGATGCCGTCCGCCGCGACTTTCGCCAATGCCCTTCCACTGCACTGCATTTCGAGCGCTTCGGTCCACCACCGATTCTGGACGGCACACCTTTCGAGGTGCAGCTGATCAGCACCGGCGCTGTGCTCGATGTCGCCGCCGATACGTCGGTACTGACTGCAGTCAAGGAACAGAAGCCGAACATCGCCTATTCCTGTCAACAAGGATTTTGCGGCACCTGCAAGGTCCGGGTGCTGTCCGGTGAGCCCGAGCATCTGGAATCACGACTGACGCCCGAGGAGCAGCGTGACCACATGCTCATCTGCGTCTCCCGCGCTCGCAGCGGGCGCCTCGTACTCGATCTATAGAACGGAAAACCTGTTGAGCAACAACGCGGTTCGTACAACGGTCGTCAACGAAGGAATCCGCCTCGCGGTATTCGAGAGTGGCAACCCCGACGGCGACCCCATCGTGCTGGTGCACGGGTGGCCCGATACCCACGAGCTGTGGAGCCACATCGTGCCACAGCTCGAGGACCGCTTCCGGGTGATCAGCTACGACTCCCGCGGAGCGGGCGACAGTTCGGTCCCCACCGAGCAGTCGGCGTACAAGCTGGCACGTCTGGCCTCGGATTTCTATGCTGTCGCCGATGCGGTGAGCCCGGATGCCCCCGTCCATGTGCTCGCTCACGACTGGGGTGCCGTGGAGGTGTGGGAGGCCGCTGCCCAACCGCGCGCGAAGGACCGCATTCGTTCCTACACATCGATTTCGGGACCGAATCTCGATCACCTGGGCAAGTGGTCGCAGTCGCGTTTACGCAAACCCACCCTCACGGGCATCAAGCAGGTGCTCGCCCAGGTACGCGCGTCGTGGTACACCGTCACCTTCCACATCCCCGGGCTGTCCACGCTGCGGATCAAACGGCAATTCGCCAAGGGCTGGCCGGCATTCCTCCAAGAGTTCTCGGGAGTCGACCCGGCGCTCGTCACCCAGAACCCCACGCTGTGGTCTGACGCGACCAACGGCACCAACCTGTATCGAGCCAACATCATTCCGCGCCTGGGTAATCCACGGGATCGCTACATCGACGTCCCGGTGCACCTCATCGTCAACACCGAGGATGTCGCCGTGCGTCCGTATCACTACGACGACACCGGCAGGTGGGTGAAGAACCTCACGCGCAACGACATTCCGGCGGGGCACTGGTCGCCGATCTCGCATGCCGACGACATCGCGCGGTTGACGCGGGAGTTCATCGACTCACTGGACTGAGTCCACATCCGCTCAGTGAGCCAGGTGACCGCGAAGCGTCGATGAAGTGTAATCCCTACGAAAGAGATTGCGCTGCTGCAGAATCGGTACCACATGCTCGACGAAGTCGGCAAGTGAATCCGGGTAGCGCGGGCACATCAGATTGAATCCGTCGGCACCACGGCCGATCCACGACTGCATCTCGTCGGCTATGGACTCCGGTGTGCCGATCATCGTGGCGTGCCCACCGCCCGCGGCGAGAGTACCGAGCAATTCCCGCACGGTGGGGGCGTCCTTCTCGATGATCCGCAGAATCGTCTCGTACCGGCCCTGAGGTCCGGTGAACTCGGAGGCCGGCGGCAACGCCGGAACCGGAGCATCGAGTTCCCAAGCGGCGCAGTCCTGCCCGGTGAAGGTCGACAACATCGCCAGTGACTGCTCGGTGGGGAGCAGCCGATCCAGTTCGGCTTTATTCCGTCGGGCCTCGTCCATGGTCGAGCCGATGTACGTCACCAGACCCGGCATGATTCCCACTGTCGCACTGTCGCGGCCCGCATGGCGGATTCGTGTCTTCACGTCCTGGTAATAGCTCTGCGCTGCAACGAGATCGTAGGCGACGGCGTAGATCGCCTCGGCATACTTGGCTGCGAGATCGCGGCCCGGCCCCGACGCCCCCGCTTGGAACAGCACCGGCCGACCCTGCGGCGACCGGGGTACCGTCAACGGGCCGTCGACCCGAAAGTGCTTGCCGTCGTGGTCGATGGAGTGCACCTTGGCCGGATCTGCGTACGCACCGGCGCGATCGAGCGTCAACGCATCGGCATCCCACGAATCCCACAGCGCCAGAGCGACGTCGACGAACTCTTCGGCTCGCGCGTAACGCTCCTCACGTGCCGGGATGGCGTCCATTCCGTGGTTTCGTGCCTCGGCGTCGAACATGGAGGTGACGACGTTCCACCCCGCTCGGCCGCCGCTGATGTGATCGAGCGACGCGAGCATGCGCGCAGCATGGAAGGGGGTGTAGAACGTCGACGACACCGTGGTGACGAGGCCGATATGCGTGGTGGCCCTGGCCATGGCCGACAGCGCGGTGATCGGCTCGAGAAACCACGTCCCCGCTCCTGCCGGGTCGCGCACCGAATGTCCGTCGGCGAAGAACACCGCGTCGAACTTGCCCCGTTCGGCGAGCTGCGCGAGTTCCTCGTAGTACTCGATGTCGCCGAGATCCTCGACCCGCGAATCGGGATGACGCCACGCGGCGCTGTGGTGACCGCAACCGTAGAGAAAAGCGTTGAGATGCATATCAGTTCTTGACCAGACCGCCGTCGACCACCAGATTCTGGCCGGTCACCGACCGCGCCCACGGCGAGGCGAAGAACAGCAGGGCATCGGCGAACTCCTCGGGTGTGGTGACGCGTTGCAGCGGGGTCGAGGCAGCGATGAAGTCGAATACCTCGGCCGGGGTGGCGGCACTGGCGTCGGTGGTGCGCAGCAGCCCACCCGAGACCATGTTGACGGTGATGTTGTCTGCGCCGAGATCCGCGGACAGAGTGCGGGTCAGCGAGAGCAGCGCAGCCTTGGAAGCGGTGTAGTCGTGGTACGGCACCACCGGATTCTGGAACAAATTGGTGCCCACGTTGATGATTCGTCCGAACCCCGCCTCACGCATGCCCGGAAGTGCGGCCTGGGTGGTGAGCAACGCTGCGCGGACGCTCCCGCGTAACTGGGCGTCGAAGCGCTCCCAGGTGATGGTCTCGGCTTTGGGGCGCGCATCGCCGTCGAACGAGAAGTCGGCAAGGGCGTTGTTGACGACGGTGGTGATCGGCGTTCCGAAGTGTTCACGTGCAGCGCCGAACAGCGCGGCGACGGCCGACTCGTCGGTGACGTCACCCTGCACTGCGATCGCGTTCTCGCCGAGCCGGTCTGCCAGCGCCTCGGCAGCATCTCTGCTGTTGCGGTAATCGATCACCACACGTGCACCCTGACCGGCGAAGGCAGCGGCGATCGACGCTCCCAGTCCGCGCCCGCCGCCGGTGATCAATACTGTCTGCTCGTCGAGTCTCATGCGCTTCGCCTCTCGTTCGAGGTCAAGACCGATGCGAGAAGACAGGAAATACCGAATCGCCACGACATTCCCTTCGCTGGTCCTAACCAGATCAGGTTCGACGGGTGTGTTCTCAGCCCATGTGGGCACCCCGTGTCGCGTTCGACTGTACCTGTAGCGATCTCTAGCGAAATCTTGCAGAAAACTTAGAGGAAAGAATAGAACTCGATCATGCGATCAGCCGATGACGGCCCAGCCGTGCGGCGGCACGCTCACCCGCCCGTCGTTCAGGTGCGCGTCACCGGCCAGTACTTCGCTGCCCCGAGCCGGGTAGTCGATCGGCTCGTCACCCAGGTTGAGCGCCACCGTCAACGAGTCACCGTCCGCATGAACGCGATAGAGCAAGGCAGTGTTGGTGAGCTCGAGCGTCTCGGTGCGCGCGGAGTGCAACCACGGATTCCGACGTCGTACACCGATGAGCTCCTGATGAATCCGGAAGACAGGCCAGCCGTACGGAGCCAGGTCATCGGAGGTCTCCGGGTACTCGGGGCGCACCTCGTCGTCACCGCCGACCCGATCTTCCTTGATCCCACGGAAAGCCTGCTCGTCGCCGTAGTAGATCATCGGCATACCGCCCACGGTGAACAGAACCACCAACGCATGCACCAGGTGCCGCTCGTCCTCGATGACGCTGGCGATGCGGCTGACGTCGTGATTTCCGACGAACGTTGCCGGCACGAAGGCATCGAGCCAGCCGTTGTGGCGCTCGAGGGCATGCGAGAGCTCGAAGAAGTTCTTCTCGCTCAGTCCACTCCAGATCGCCTTCCACAGCTCGTACTGCGTGACCGAATCCAGCGTGGAGGCCGAGACGATTCGGTCGTAGTCGCCGTGGATGACCTCCCCGAGAAAGTAGCCCTCCGAATGCTTCTCGCGCACCTTCGGCAGCACCGCAGCCCAGAAACGGGGCGAGACCGCGTAGGCCGCATCGAGCCGCCAGGCGTCGACGCCGCGCCCCAGCCAGTGCGAGAGCACATCGACGACGAACTGCTGCACGTGCGGGCTCTCGTGATTGAGGGCGACCAGTTCGTCGTGGCCCTCGAAGTTGCGATGCGTCGGCTCGCTTCCGGACCAGTCGAGGTGGAACCACTCTGCGGCCTCGGAATCGGGACCTTCTTCCAGCGCCTGCCGGAACTTCGGAAAGCTCTGCGCCACATGGTTGAAGACGCCGTCGAACATGACTTTGAGGCCGCGAGAGTGTGCTGCGGCGATCAGCGAATCGATATCCTCGTCGCTGCCGAGCCTACCGTCGACTCGGTAGTAGTCGACGGTGTCGTACCCGTGCTTCTCGGACTCGAAGATCGGGCCGAGGGCGATCCCCGAGGCCCCGAGTTCGAGTGCGTAGTCGAGCCAGTTCTCGATTCTGCCGAGCCGGTGTAGATCCGACTGAGATTCGCCGTCCCACCCGTGCACCGGTGCGCCGGTGAAGCCGAGTGGATACAGATGCCACCAGATAGCGTGCTCGGTCCACTCCATCAGGACTCCATGATCGAGTCGCGGCCGAGCTCGCCTGCACCGGCATGACCGGACAGACTGGTCACCAGATCGAATTCAGCCAGCAGGCAACGTAATACGTGCGCGACGCCCTCTTGTCCGCCGAGCGCGAGGCCGTAGAGGAATGGCCGCCCCAGTAGCACCGCGTCGGCCCCGAGGGCCAGGGCCTTGGCCATGTCGGCCCCGGTCCGCACACCGGAGTCGAACAGCACTGTCATCTCGTCCCCCACCGCGTCGACGATGGACGGTAATGCGTCGAGCGATGCTCTGGCCCCGTCGATCTGACGTCCACCGTGATTGGAGACCACGATGCCGTCGACTCCGTGCGCCGCAGCCTCCCTGGCGTCGCCGACGGTACAGATGCCCTTGAGCACGATCGGGCCGCTCCAGTGCTCCCGCAGGAACGCCAGGTTCTTCCACGACAGACCGGGATTGGGGAACATCTGCGCCCAATGCATCGCGGCAGCAACAGGATTGTCCTCGGCAGTCTGGGCAAGTCCGGCCTGGAATGCCGGATCGGTCAGGTAGTTCTCGATACCGAGGTTGGCCAGGAACGGTAGGTAGCCGCGGTCGAGGTCGGCGGGCCGCCAGCCCAGCAGAGTGGTGTCGAGGGTCAACACCAGAGCGCTGAAGCCGGAGTCCTTCGCTCGTTGTAGAAAGCTCAGCAACACCGACTCGTCCGTCGGCCAGTACAGCTGATACCAGCGTGGGGCATCACCGCCGGCCTCGGCGATCTGCTCGAACGAGTGCGAGGCCTGCGTCGAATGTATGTACGGCACACCGAGTTCCGCTGCGGCCCGGACCGTCGCGAGCTCACCGTCCGGGTGGGCAAGAGTCTGAATTCCCACGGGCGCGATCATCAGCGGAGCGGGCATATCGGTGCCGAGAACCGTGCACGCGTGATCGCGAGCGGCCGAGCTGCGCAGCATGCGAGGGGCGATGGCCCAGGTGTCGAATGCCGCCCGATTCGCGCGTGCGGTCGATCCACTACCGGCGCTGGCGACGATGTAACCCAACGCCTCGGGCGAGAGCGATTCTGCCGCCTGATCTTCCAGTCTCGCCAAATTGGTGGTGATCGACGGCGTCTGCTGGGCGAACATTCCGGCGGCGTAGATGCCGAGTTGGTGATCGCTGAAGTTGCTGGGCCTGGCCTCGGTCATTGTTCGACCCTACCGGGGCAGCGCCGAGGATCGGGCCAGAAAGGCGTCCAGCAGAGTCGAGCACCGCGCACGAGCTGCTGCTTCGGCGTCGGCGACGGCGACGCGTATCCGGTCCACGTCCACCTTGTGTTCGACGCCGTCGCGGGCCCAGGCCGCAGCCCACGCATCGTAGGTATCGAGGTCGATTTCGGGGTGGAACTGCAGCCCGAGGTGTGGTCCGAGGACGAACGCCTGCTGTGCTGCCGCGTTGTGTGCGATGACCATGGCCTGCGCGGGAGCGACGAACGTGTCGCCGTGGAACTCCATCCACGGCCCCGGGGCGACGAGCTCGGGATCGGAGGTCTCGACCTCGACGAATCCGTACTCGGGGTGCTCGGATTTGCGCACGCTTCCGCCGAGCACTCGCGCGAGCAGCTGCCCGCCGAAGCAGACACCGAGGACCGGCACCTGCGCGTCGATCGCGTCCTGCAGATAGGCGATTTCGGGCTCGAGCCAGCTCAGCGTGTCGTCGTAGGCAGCGTCGGGCGAGCCCATCACCACCAGCAGCTGCGCATCGGACAGCTGCGGGGGCGCAGTGTCGGGGCTGTGATCGAAGGAGTGCACGTCCAACTGGAAACCTCTGGTGCGCAATTCGGCGTCGAGGGTGCCGATGTCGCGTCGCGCGAGCGCAGGATCCCGGTCGTGGACGAGCACCACGGCGCGCGGGTCGTTCGGGTATGTCACAGGGCTCCTTTACGGTGTTCGTGCACACCGTACGACAGACTGGATCCGATGCCACCTCGTAGACGCACATCCCGATCCACCACCGCCCGCACCGTCAAGGCCGGGCAGAGCAGTGCTGCGCGAAAGTTCGCGGCCGCAAAGAACGGCGAGGCCGCACCGAAGAAAGCCGCTCCCAAGAAGACGCAGGCGAAGAAAGCGGCACCACGTAAGCGGGCATCTCCGCGCAAAACCGCCGCTCCGGATCTGCGGGTTCCCGATCCCGGCGAGCGCGTCTGGGTACTGGACGTACCGTTCGAGGATCGGTCGGCGGCGGGAGCTGCAGGTGCGCGTTGGTACCCCGGTCCGCGGGTGTTCGCGTACTACGGCACGGAGCTGCCCGAGTATCTGCAGCCGTACGAGTCGATGCCGTACAGCCTGCAGCGATGGCTCGAGGACGACGCCAACGACAGCTGGCGCGAGGAAACGACACGGGAGCGGGCGATGGTGCCCCGCGAAACCCAACTCGAATCCGTGCGACGCCATCTCGCCGCTCTCGAAGCCGACTTTCCGTACTTCGCACAGATGGATTCGACGGGGCTGGGCAAGACGCTGGCGGTGTGCGAGGCCGTTCGCCAGATGTCTGCGGCCGAGATCGGGACGGTTCTGGTGGTCGCGCCGAAGGGCGCTCTACCGGGTTGGCGTCGCACCATCGCCGACAGTGAGGCAGACATCGAGCCGTCCGACCGGAAGCGCTGGCTGTTGATCACCTACCAGTCGACGAAGAAGTTGTTGTCGGTCCCTCCCGAGACCGATCTGGGCAAACGTAAACGGACGCAGAACAAGCGGACCATCTCGCTCGGTGAACTTCGGTTCGAGATGGATGTCGTGATCGCGGACGAGTCGCATGCGCTGATGAACATCGAATCGCAGCAATCGCAGATCCTGTGGCGCTACCAGGAGGCGGCGCGGTCGGTGGTGTGGATGTCTGCCACTCCCGGGTACCAGCCGTTGCACTTCGCGTACATGGCTCGGGCGGTGGAGCGCAGTCTCGGTGTCGAGATCCTCGGCGAGGACGACTATCTCGGTTACGCGGTCACGATGAAGTGGGCGGAGTTCCTCATCGAATCCGGGTTCGCGGTCAAGGCAGGTAAGGCATCTACCGGCTTGACGACGTGGCGCTGGGAGCCCGAGGACGTTGCCCGACGCGAACGCGATATCGCCACCGTGCACAGATGGCTCTCGGGAGGTGCTGCAGCGTGGTCGATTTCGCGGCCGTCCCCGCCGACACCTCGGGAGCCACTCGGCCAGGAACTCACCGCCACACAGAAGCGGTTGTACAACTCGGCGTGGGTGGACTACCGCAAGGAATTGGGTCTACCGATCTGGAAGGCCGTCGGTGGGAAGCGCGTGTTGCAGAAGAACCCGAGTACCCGTGCGGCAACCTTGCGTTTCCGCCAGAAATGTTCTTACCTGCGCATTCCCGCGTCGGCCGATCAGGTGCGCACGTGGGTCAAGGCGGGCAATCAGGTGTTCGTCTCGATGTTCTACCGCGAGTCGGTCGCGGCCCTTGCCCAGACGCTGCGAGATGAGGGACTCGATGTCGCCGTGGTCGACGGCAGTATGAGCAGCCCCGAGCAGGAGGAGTCCATCCGGCGTTTTCAGACCGGGAAAGTTTCGGTCATCGTCTCGACCACCACCAGCGCGATCAACCTGCACACCAACGAGTTACTGCTGCCCGAAGGCACCGTCTCCACACTCGCACCGCGGGTGACGCTGATTCACGATCCGCGGTGGACGCCCATCGACATTCGGCAGATCGAGGGGCGTGCGAACCGTATCGACAAGGATCACAACCACACGACTTCGACCTGCTATTACGGGTACGCCGAGGGCACCGTCGAGGAGGAGATGGTGCTCACCGGGATCGAGCGCATCGCGGATCTGGGATCGATCGTCGGGCAGTCTGATCTCATCGACCCGGAGGCTTTCCTCGCAGCGCTGGCGCAGTGACGAGAACATTGAACAATCGTGACCAATCTGCCACCTGACGGGCGTAACTTCGGTGGTACCGGCATCCGCCGTTATCGGGCTCGTCTCGACGCCAGGAGTGGTCATGATCGTTCTCGGATTGATTCTCGCCATCATCGGATACTTCGCAAGTATCCAGATCTTGTGGGTTCTCGGCATCATTCTCGTGGTCGTCGGGGCCGTATTGGCACTACTGGGTAGCACCGGACGCGCGATCGGTGGCCGCAAACACTGGTACTGACCCCCTCCGACAGGAATAGAACATACGTTCGATTTTCTGCTAGTCTGATCCGGCCCTCGAAGTTGGCGATGCGGCCAGCGGAGCCACTTCGGGCGGTCCAGAGCGGACTCGGTGGATTCTCGAAGGCGGTCGCGCGTGATGACAGTCGGAGGGGACGAACCGACGGCTGGGTCGCTGTATCGCGTCGGGGACCGATGGGCCGAGAGAGCACCGAGGCGGTGTGGCAACGGTCATCGGCTCGTCGCCGGTTCGGTTCTCGTCGGTTCACGAGCGTGTTCGTGTGAACTGGGGCATCACCGCACGCATCAGTGCCAGTCCTGTGGCGTCGTGATATTCACTCCCGAACTCGGCCCGTCGTGCAGTGATGCGAGCTTCGATTCGCGCGCCGCGCGGGCCCGACCTGCCGTCGTGGACAATCGTGATCATGAACGAGGTCATGAAGAACGGTGAGACTGCGGTCGATCTGGGACGGCTGAGACACGATTTCACGCGATTCATGATGAGTTACAAGTTCGGGATCGACGAGCTGATCACCAAGATCAACATCCTGAAGCAGGAATTCACTCACATTCACCGCTACAGCCCCATCGAACACGTCTCGTCGAGGTTGAAGACGCCCGAGAGCATCATCGACAAGGCCCAGCGCAAGAAGTGCGCGCTGAACCTCGATGCGATCCGGGAGAACATCCTCGACGTCGCAGGGGTCCGCATCACCTGCAGTTTCATCTCCGACACGTACCGCATCGCGGACATGCTCAGCAGTCAGACCGACATTCGGGTCGTCGAGATCAAGGACTACATCGCGAACCCGAAACCCAACGGCTACAAGAGTTTGCACCTGATCGTCGAGATTCCGGTGTTCATGTCCGACGGCGTCCAGCCGGTGCTCGTCGAACTGCAGATCCGAACCATTGCAATGGACTTCTGGGCAAGCTTGGAACACAAGATCTTCTACAAGTACCGCAAGCAGATTCCGCCGACTCTGCTGGCCGAACTGACCGAGGCAGCCGAGAGCGCGAACAAGCTCGACGAGAAGATGGAAAGACTGCACGACGAGGTGACGGAGCTGAACGGCGATGCCGAGAACTCCATCACCCTCGGTTCGATGCCACCGTTGGCTCTACCTCCCGAGTTGCTGCACATGCTGCTCACCGCGCAGGCCGATGCCATCGATCCGGACTGACAGGGCCTCGAGAACGAAGAACCCCGCTGCTCGACGGCTGAGCAGCGGGGTTCTTCGTTTCGCGAGGACTATCCGATGTGGACCGGAGTGTCCCCGACGGGCAGGTCGTCCTTCTTCGCGCGGACGAGCCCGAGCACGACCGGGCACACCAACGCGACCAGGATCGCAGCGGTGCCGAAGGCCCAGGCGTAGCCCGACACCTCGGCTGCGAAGGCGTGATCGATGGTCGCCAGAACGAACTCTCGGATCGGCTCCGGCAGCGCGGCCAGTACCTCGTCGCTCGGGATCTGCTGGCCGGCGAGGGCCTCGGCTGGAACTCCTGCGGGTGGAGTCGGGGCGGGGTTGTCGGCAAGGTACGACGTCTTGGACGAGGTGTACACCGTGGTGAACACTGCTGCGCCGAGTGCACCGCCGACCTGCAGGGTGGCGTTGATCAGAGCGGATGCGGCACCTGCGTCGTGATCCGGGACGCCGATGAGCGCGACGTTCTGCATCGGCACCATCAACAGGCCCAGGCCGAGGCCGAGCAGCACGACGCCGGGAAGGACGTGTGTCCAGTAGGAGGTGTCGACGCCGATCTGCGTCAGCAGGAGCAGACCGATCGCCGAGACGACGGGTCCGACGGCCATCAGTGGCTTGGGCCCGATCCTCGGAACGAGAGCGGACGCGATCGCGGCAGTGATCAGGATTCCGCCGGTCATCGGCAGTGATGCGACGCCGGCGATCACCGGGCTCATCTCGAGCACGATCTGGAAGTAGAAGGTGAGGTACAACGTGCCGCCCAGCAATGCGGCACCGATCACGGCCGATCCGATGTACGCCGCACCGCGGTCACGATCCAGTAGCACACTCATCGGAAGCAGCGGGTTGTCGGACTTGGTCTCGACGACGACGAACGCGGCGAGCAGAGCCAGGCCGAGCACGATGAAGGAGATGGTGGGTACCGTCGCCCAGCCGTCTTCGGCTTCGGTGAAGCCGTAGACCAGCGACGCCAGTCCGAGTGCTACGAGGATCGCGCCGGGCAGGTCGTAGCGAGTGTCTCCGTGCGCCTTGCTTTCCTTGACCAGCGGAACAGCGGCCGCAATGGCAACGATCGCAACGGGGATGTTGACGAGCAGGCACCAGCGCCAGTTCGCGTATTCGGTGAGTACTCCACCGAGGAGCAAGCCGACGGCTGCGCCGCCTCCGGCAATGGCTCCGAACACACCGAATGCTTTGGCGCGTTCCTTGGTGTCGGTGAACGTGACGGTCAGGATGGCCAGTGCTGCAGGTGCGAGCAGCGCGGCGAAGACTCCTTGGCCTGCGCGTGCGATGAACAGCTGCCACCCCTCTTGGGCGAGTCCGCCGACTGCGGAGGCGACGGCGAAGCCGGCCATGCCGACGATGAACGAGCGCTTGCGTCCCCAGTAGTCGGCGATGCGTCCGCCGAGCAGCAGGAGTGCGCCGAACGACAACGCGTAGGCGGTGATGACCCAGGCGCGGCTGCTGTCACTGATACCCAGGTCCAGCTGAGCCTGCGGCAGCGCAATGTTGACGATGGTGCCGTCCAGCACGATCGTGAGCTGCGTGATGGCGACGATGCAGAGCACCAACCACCTGCGCTCGTAGTTCGGATTCGGATCCGACGCTTCGCGCTCGGAGACCTGCGACATGTTTCTACCCCACTCGTACTCGTTGATTCTCGGGCCCGAAAGATGTCCCGACGAAAACCTAAGCGACGCCGCACCGAGAGTCAAACGAACTAGTTGGTAGGAGGTATGGTGGCCGATATGAAGCCAGACGCCAGCGCAACCCGCGCCCGCATCGTCGTCGCCGCACGCGCAGAGTTCTCCGAGCACGGACTGGCCGGGGCACGGGTGGACCGCATCGCGGTCTCGGCGAAGGCGAGCAAGGAACGCCTGTACGCATACTTCGGAGACAAGGAAGCACTGTTCCGGGCCGTTGTGGAAGACGGATTCGCACGCTTTCTGGAGGCGGTTCCCTTCACCGTCGATGATCTCGGTGAATACGCCGCACGCGAATATCTGCACCTCGCAGCCAATCCCCAGGAACACCGACTGCTGCTGTGGACGCAGCTTCAAGGCGGCACGGCGGTCGCAGGTGCCGACGACATCCATGCGGTGATCGCCGAGCGGCGAAATGTCATGGCAGCCGCGCAGCAGGACGGATTGATATCCGACGCCTTCACCGTCGACGATCTGTTCACCATGATCTTCGGCATCACCTCGTCCTGGATGACAGCTCCCGGTAGCGACTGCGGCCCGATCGACGACGCGGAACACCAGCGTCGGGCATCGATCATCGAGGGCGCGGTACGACGACTTTGCGCTCCGTAGCGTTTTCTATCGTTCTCTAGCGTCAGGTCGAGAGTGGATCTCCAGGCGGAAGCGGGTCGTCACCGCACGCAGCAAGCAAACGCCCGGCCAGAATCCGGACCTGCTCTCGAAGCTCGCCTGGTTCTTCGATGAACAGGTCGCGGCCGAGTCCGGCGAAATACGGGACCACCCAGTCGAGGCGCTCGGCGCGCAGGCGAACGCGGGTCCACGGCTCCGTGTCGACGGACGCGGCCGGCTCCAGCGTCGCCAGGCCGGCGGGAAACTGCGAGCGTAGGTCGTCGATGGTGCCGGCTACGCGGACCGATACCCGATAGCGCCACGGGGTGGCGGCCAGGCTCGCCAGAACGATCGCGCTCGCGTCGAAGTCGCCGGGAACGTTGAACGATCCGGGCAACGCCACAGGGTTGGTGATCCGATCGACACGGAAGGTCCGGACCTCACCGGTAGCCGACTCGTGGCCTGTGACGTACCAGCGTCCGGAGCGGGCGACGATGCCGTAGGGGAGGATCGTGCGCCGGCTGGCTTGCCCGTCCTTGCGGGTGTAGCCGATCTCGACGGGGTGGCGATCGCGGGTGGCCTCGGCGATGACCATCAACACCTTCGGATCGGTGTCACCGACAGTGTCCGTGCTCCTGCTTCCGAGCGGACCGAGGAGCGCCAGGTCCGCGGAGGACAGCAGCGCGTCCAGCCGTGCCGCCGTTCCTCGCGGTAGGACGCGCCGCAACTTGCCGACAGCGCTCTCCACGGTCTCGCTGTCGATCGGCAACCCGCCGCCACGGCTGCCCACGACCAGCCCCAAGAGCAGCGTGAGTGCCTCCTCGTCGGTCAACATCAGCGGTGGCATCCGGTAGCCGCGCGCCAAGCGGTAACCACCGTGCCGCCCGCGGATCGACTCGACCGGCACCTCCATCTCGACCAGCTGCGCGACATAGCGGCGCACGGTCCGCTCGTCGACGCCCAGCCGGGTGGCGAGAGTGGCGACCGACTGAATCCCTCCGGACTGGAGAGACTCCAGGAGGGTCAACACACGAGCAGTCGAGCGGGCCACGTGAACAGATTCCCACGAATACCGGGCGGATTCAGCCCTGTATCGGCCATATCGTCACAGCCATGACCAACTCACATGCCACCGCATTCGTCTCGACCCGCGTCATCACCGACAACCTCGACGCGATGGTCGAGTTCTACGAGAAGCTCACCGGCACCACCGCCGTACGCCCCGCGCCGGTCTTCGCCGAGATCCTCACCCCGACCGCGACCCTCGCGATCGGCAGCACCGCCACGGTGCCGATGTTCGCACCCGGCTCTGCCGAGGCAGCCGCCAACCGGTCGGCGATCTTCGAGTTCCTCGTCGACGACGTCGACGCCGAGTACGCCCGCCTGACCGCCCTGGGCGCGGAGTTCGTCGCCGAGCCGGCACTCATGCCGTGGGGCAACCGGGTCTTCTTCCTTCGTGACCCCGACCAGAACCTCGTTGGCGTGTTCAGCCCGGTGAGCGCGGAGGCGATCGACCGCTTCTCCGGCCGCTACGACCGCTGAGAGCGCGGGGCACACGCCCCGGACCGTCTGCCGAGTCACCGACCCGCCAGAATTGCCGCCTCCCGATCAGCCGGGAGCCCGACGGGCGGCCGATCACCCCTGATGGGCGTCCGCCCGTTCAGCGATTGCAGCCACTTCCACGTGTCCACGACGGTCTCCTGAATCGGACGTGTCCGAAGCCCTGCGGCCGATGCCTTCGACACGTCGGATGCGTGCAGCGAATCATGATCCGCACCAGGCGGAATCCAGATCGGTAGCTCCGTCCACGGCTGCACGCCCGCAGCGCTGAGAACGTCCGGTTCCACCCAGCACAAGCGAGCCTCGGATTCGGTCGCGGCGATGCAGCACTGCAGCAGTTCGCCCATCGTCGCGTGACCGGGCCGGCTCACCACGTCGTACGCCCCGCCCAGCCCTCGCGCCGCTGCATCGAGACTCCACGCGACGAGATCGCGGACATCGATGTACTGCAGTGCCAGGACGGCGGGACCGGGTGCCAGCACGTCACCCGCCCGATCGATTCTGTTCAGCCACCAGGGAAGTCGGCCGATATTTTCGTACGGCCCGAGGATCAGCCCCGCCCGCACCAGTAGTGCTCGATCGCCGAATGCCGCGTGGGCGGCCTGCTCACCGCCGAGCTTGCATCGGGCATAGTCCTCGCCCGGCCCCTGCACCGTCGGCCAGGTTTCGCTCGCTCCCTCCGTCGGCGCGTCGTACACCGATCGGCTCGAGACATAGACGTAGCTGCCCACTCGATCGGCGAGCGCAGCAGCCGAACGCTCCACCACGCCAGGTTCCCAGGACCAGGTATCGAACACGATGTCCCAGCTGCCTTCTCGAATGGAATCCAGCCCATCGGCCGCACGCCGGTCTCCCCGAAGTCGGGTGACACGCGCATCCGATGGTGCCGTTCCACGATTGAGCACCGTGACGTCCCACTGCAGCGCAAGGGCATGTTCGACGGCAGTGCGCCCGACGAAGTCGCCGCCGCCGAGAACAAGTAGTTTCATGAACCCAGTGTGCCGGTGAACGGGCTGCCATCGCAGCGGATCGACAGTGGTCCGCTCCGCTCACAGCAGCGAGACCCGCTAGCGTTCACTAGCGCCGTATTCGTCACACGCTAGAGAGCCGAATATCTATCTACCGACTCGCTCGATCAGTTTCATTGCATCGGACGGCGCGTAACCTTTGACATCGTTGTCGAAGTACACGTAGACGTCGCGTCCCGTCGACGTCCAGTCCGCGATCTTCTCGGCCCATCGATCCAGGGCGGCGTCTGTGTACCCGCTGGCATACAGCTCCTGATCGCCGTGCAACCTGGCATACATGAAATCGGCTGTCGCAGTCTCGACATAGGGATACTTGCCCGCGGTATCGGCGACAACAAACGCAACATCGTTGCGCCGCAACAACTCCACCGCGTCATCGGAGGCGAAGCTGGCATGCCTGGCTTCGACACAGTGCCGCAACGGCCTCGCCGAAGCATCAGGTAACAACACTCGATCCTCCGCCAACTTGTCATCGCGCGATTGCGCCAGAGTCACTGCAGCAGTGACGGTTCGAGGCAGCAGAGCACAGAAGTCCGCCACCTTCTGCGCGTCGAACTCGAGGTTCGGCGGCAACTGCCACAGAAACGGCCCCAGCTTGTCGCCCAAGGTCAGCACTCCGGTGGCGAAGAAGTTCGCGAGTGCACTCTCGACACCCACCAGGCGCTTGATGTGCGTGACGTAGCGGCCACCCTTGATGGAGAAAACGAACTCGTCCGGCGTCTCCTCGCGCCACTTGGTGAAGCTCGACGGCTTCTGCATCGCGTAGAACGTCCCGTTGATCTCGATCGACGTCACATGCTCCGAGGCGTACTCGAGCTCCTTGCGGTGCGCCAGGCCCGCCGGATAGAAATCGCCGCGCCACGGCGCGTAGGTCCAGCCGGAAATACCGATCAGAACTCGGGGGCGATGAGGCGCGGGCATGAGCAGACTGTAGACGGCGCGTACCGTCGTTTCCGTGCGATCCGCCCCACGGCACGTCCACGTGCTGACGTACCTGTTCACAGCGGTGTTCGCGTACGGCACGGCCGTGCATCTTGTACAGCTGATCGGCGGCGCAGGGCATCCCTATCCAGGCACACCTGCAGTAATCGCATGGTTTTTCGTCGCCCTCGTCGTACTCGATCCGCTCGCGGCGGTGCTCATCGCGCGACGCAGGCGAATCGGACTACTGCTCGGTACCACGACCCTGATCCTCGATGCGGCAGCCAACGCCGTGGTGAACTACCCACCTCACGATCCGGCCGGCGGTGTGACGGCAGCACGCGTCGGCCAGGCCGTGGTCACTGTTCTGGCACTCCTGCTGGTGACGGTGGCACCACGGTTATGGCGTTGGTATCGGTGATCGTGAAGTCACGGCGAGGTCGAGCTCGACGGGCGACCGAGATAGTGCAGGACCGCCATCACGCGCCGGTGATTGATGTCCGACGGTGGTAGCCCGAGCTTGCCGAAGATGTTTCCCACGTGCTTCTCGATCGCTCGTTCCGAAACGTGCAGCGCCGCAGCGAGAGCAGCGTTCGTCAAACCCTGGGCCATCAGGTCCAGCACCTCCTTTTCGCGGGTCGTCAGCGTGTTCAGAATCGCGCGTCGAGCACTCGACCCGACCCACTGCGCCACCACCTCCGGATCCAGCGCAGTACCACCCGAGGCGACGCGGGTCAGGGCCTCGACGAACTCGGCCACATCGGCCACTCGATCCTTGAGCAGGTAGCCCACCCCGGATGCACTTCCGGACAAAAGCTCAGCGGCATAACGGGTTTCGATCCACTGAGAGAACACCATGACTCCCACGTCCGGATGGCGACGCCGCAGCTGTACCGCTGCGACCAGCCCCTCGTCCGTGAAGCTCGGCGGCATTCGCACATCGACGATCGCAACGTCCGGCGACAATTCCTCGACGGCAACCCCGAGCGCTTCGGCGTCGCCCACCGAGGCGGCCACCTCGTGACCACGGTCGATCAGCAACTGTGCCAATCCATCTCGAAGAATCACACTGTCTTCGGCAATGACGACCTTCACAATCGACTTCCTTCCGAGGTCATCGGCAGCTGCACCGTCACCACCGTCGGCCCGCCCAGCGGGCTGTCCACACGCAGTGTGCCGTCGACGGATCCGGCTCTGGCCAGCAGACCCGTCAGACCCGTCCCGCCACCGATTTTTGCGCCTCCGATACCGTTGTCTCGCACCGTGATCACCATCGTCGTACCGTCGGCGTGGACGTCGACCCAGATCGACGACGCGCTCGCATGCTTGGCCACGTTGGTCAGCAACTCGGCCACGGTGAAATATGCGATGGTCTCGATACTCTGGCCGGGTCGATACGGTAGCAACACCGACAGTTCCACCGGCACGGTACTGCGCGAGCACAGGGTCTGCAGCGCGGCCTCGATACCCACATCCAGTGCAGGAGGGTGAATACCGCGAACCACCTCACGTAGATCGGCCAACGCCTCCTTCGCTGTGCCGTGTGCCGCCGCCACCAACTCCGACGCGTCCTCCCCCCGTGCGATCTTCTCCTCGGCGCGGCCCAACGCCATCGCCATCGTGACCAATCGCGCCTGCGCACCGTCGTGCAGATCCCGTTCGACACGGCGCAGCGTGGCCGCGGAATCGTCGACGAAGGCCGCGCGTGAGGATTCCAGGTGCTCCACCCTCGCATCGTCCTCGGTAGCTCCGAGGAGCGCACCGATCAGAAATCGTTCCACCGAAGCCAGTGCCCGAACAGGCCACGGCGCAAAGAACAGACCGACAATGCCCACCACCGCCAGCGCCGACATTTGCGGAAGCGTGTCGAAGTAGACCGAGCCGATCTGCATCACCGACTGGTGTGCGACGCCGTCGGAGTCGTAGTTGATCGGCGCAACCACCAGCCACACGACCGGCGACACGACAAGGAATGCAGGAAACGCGACAAAGGTGAGGATCACGAGGGCACTGACCCACGACAGAACCGATTCGATGGCCAGAAAGATCAGCGCACGCCAGCCGGCTCGATCCGACAGGCCCGATCGCACGACACCGAACATCCCACCGGCCCGAAACTGCGGCGGCGGCGGCACCGGGGAGCGCAGCATCGACTCCGACAGCGCCCGATACAGAGCCCCCCAACTACGCCCGCCGACGATCACCAGGGCGAGAAGAGGTATCCCCACCAGGACCACCACCAGGGAAAGACCGGTGACGAACCCGAGGAGGAGGTACATCGCGCCGAGGAACCCCACCATCGAACTGACCATCAGATAGCAGCCCTCGCGCCAGGTTCGCGCCTCGAACGGTGCCCGCAGGATCGCGTTCCACACCTTGTCCTCCGTGTACCCGGTACGTTCGATGAAAGCCATACGTGAAGTTTGTCGGTCCCAGCGCGGCAAATCGATGGTGCCAACCCTTCGATTCGCCGGTGTAGCTGGCACCACCATCGTCATCGGACCATAATCGATTGCTATGCGGTCGGGCGGACGGGCGGTGATGCTGACGCTGGTCGCCGCCGGACTGGCGCTGTTCACGGCCCCGACGCTCGGCCCAGGAACAGCGGACTTCGCTGCCGCGCCGACACCCGTGGCTCCCGTCGTCGAACCGCCGCCGCTGACACTCGACGAACTCTCGGCTCGGGTCGATCCAGCCGTCGTCACCCTCTCCGCGTCGGCCGGCTTCTCCGGAGTCGCCGGCACCGGTTTCGTCGTGGCACCCGACGGAATCGTGCTCACCAACTTCCACGTCGTCGAGCATGCCACCGACATCAGCGCAGTACACATGGGCAACGGACTCATATACGACGCCACCGTGTTGGGTTACGACAAATCCCGCGACGTGGCGGTCGTGCAGTTGATCACCGCGGCCGACCTGCCGGTGGTCGAGCTTGCCCCGGACGCACTTCCCGAGGTGGGTGATGCGGTGACCGCCATCGGGAATGCCTCGGGCGCAGGGGTGCTGGTGCCTGCGCCCGGTGCAGTGACTGCACTCGACCAGCGGGTGCTCACCCGCAGTTCTGTGGACGGCTCGCGGAACACTCTCGAACGGATGATTCGGGTCGATGCCGATGTGCGAGCCGGGGATTCGGGCGGCCCACTGTTCGACGCCTGGGGCCGGGTGATCGGGGTGAACACCGCGGGTCTGTCGGAGGACGCGCGCAACGGCACCGAGTACTCACCGCCACAGGCACCCGAAGCGTATGCCGTTCCCATCGCCGAGGCCGTCGCCGTGCTCGATCAGGTTGTCTCCGGAAGATCGGGTGGCACAGTACATGTGGGTCCGACGCCGTACTTCGGAGTGTCCGTGCGTGATGTATCGGTCTTCGAGAACAAGCCTGCACTCGGCGCGGCAGTCGTATCGGTCGCCCCTGATTCCCCGGCCCAGACGTTGGGATTGTCGAGCACAGACATCATCGTGAAGTTCGACGGCACCGATGTCCGATCCGCCTCGGACCTGTCGGAAGCACTCATCGGCCGCGTGCCGGGCGAATCGGCCGCCGTCGAATGGGTGGACGACAGCGGCATCAGAAGTTCCGGCACAGTCACTCTGGCGCAAGGAATGCCGTCAGCCTAGGGTCGTTCCGCAGGCTCCACTCCCGCAGCCTGAGGGCTCGCTCAGCCCTCCAGCACCGACAACACGTTCCCTGCCGGATCCGTGAACCAGGCGATCAACGGGCCGCCGTGTCGAAACACTCCCTTCTCATCGGTGCCCATGTCCGGATACTGCTGAAAAACAATTCCTTTCGCGACCAACGCGTCGACTGCGGTCTCGATATCGGCAACCGGAAAGTTCAAGATCGTGTACTGCGCTGGTACATGTCCGGGCCTCGGATAGATCAGCACGATCGCCCCGGTCCCCAGGTGCAACTCCAGCATGCCCATGTCGTTCTCGGCGACCGTCAGTCCGAGCGTCTCGGCGTAGAAGGCGCGCGCCGCCGGGAGATCGTCGACGGCAAATCCGGAGAACGGTGCCCTGGTCAGGTCCATGATTGTCATCGTCGAATTATCGTCCTCTCACACGCAGCACGGGCCGAAATCCGAGTAGCGTGGATCAGGTGACTATTCGCCTCGGTTACCAGATGCCCAACTTCAGCTACGACGGTTCGGTCGCGGAACTCTTTCCCCAGGTCATCGCGCAAGCGCGCGAGGCCGAAGCGGCCGGGTTCGACACCGCGTTCGTGATGGATCACTTCTACCAACTTCCCGGAATCGGCAAGCCCGACGAGCCGATGCTCGAGGCCTACTCTGCCCTGTCCGCTCTCGCCACGGCCACCGACACCATCCAGCTCTCTGCCCTGGTCACCGGCAACACCTACCGGAACCCCGCGATCCTGGCCAAGACCGTCACCACGCTCGACGTCGTCAGCGGCGGTCGCGCGATTCTCGGCATCGGAGCGGGATGGTTCGAGCTCGAACATCAGAGCTTCGGACTCGAGTTCGGCACGTTCACCGACCGATTCGAGCGGCTCGACGAGGCCCTGCAGATCATCGAACCGATGCTGCGCGGCCAGCGCCCCACGTTCGACGGCCTCTGGTACCAGGTCGAGAACGCGATGAACGAGCCGCGCGTCCGTGACGATCTGCCGATCATGCTCGGCGGCGGCGGCGAGAAGAAGACCTTCGGCCTGGCTGCACAGTTCGCCGATCATCTCAACATCATCTGCGATGCAACCGAATTGCCGCGCAAGATCGCTGCCGTCCAGGCACGCTGCGAGGAGGTCGACCGCGACCCGAAGGACCTCGAGACCAGTTTCCTCGCCTTCGTCATCATCGACGAGGACGGCGACAAGGCCAAGGAACTGCAACGCGAGTTCGTGCTGAAGCAGGGTCTCGATCTGACGAACCTCTCGGACGAGGATGCGGCGAAAGCAACCGATCGCCATTTCTGCGGAACACCCGATGACGTCGCCGAGCAGGTCCAGCGGCGCGTCCTCGATCGGGGCGTCGACGGCATCATCATCAACCTCGTCGCCAACGGACATCAGCCCGGTGTCGTCGAACTCGCAGGTAAGGCACTGAAGCCGCTCGTCTAGATTTTTTCTCCAGCAGTAGCCGCGGGGGCGCGAGCGGTGGCATAGTTCCCCCGTGGCTCAGCTGAGGATGAACGGGCACCGCGTCTTGGTCGCAGACCTGACCGGAGATTCCCTGCGCGCGCTGTCGGGTTCAATGGTCGCGTACGAGGGCGACGTGACCTTCAAGAACGCAGGGGTGGGTGGCGGCGGCGGTTTTCGTGCCGCACTCAAGCAGAAGGTGACCGGCGAATCACTGTCGCTGATGGACGTGTCCGGTAAGGGCACTGTCTACTTCGCCGTCGACGCCCAGGACATCACTCTCGTCGAGGTGCAGGGCGACAACCTCCACGTCGAGTCCTCTCAGCTGCTCGCTCTCGCAGGCCAACTGCGCACCGATATCAAATTCTCCGGCCTACGCGGTGCAACCTCGGGCCAGGGCTTGTTCACTACCGTGGTCGGCGGATCGGGCACGGTGGCGCTGCTGTCCAAAGGTGGGCCCCTCATCGCCCTCGCCGTCGATCCGCAGTACCCCCTCGTCGTCGATCCCGACGCATTCGTCGCCCACCGCGGACAGCTCAACCAGAGTTTCGTCACCGATGTCACGTGGCGTTCGGCCATCGGCGGCGGCAGCGGCGAGGCGTTCTCCCTCCGCTTCGACGGCCAGGGCGTCGTCTACATCCAACCCGAGGAGCGCTGACGTGCCGCTCGAACTCGTCAACAGCAAAGTCGTCAAATCCGTTCTGGCACCGCATCAGAACGTGCTGGCACGTCGTGGATCGATGCTGTATTACACCGGCGACGTCCGGTTCGTTCCGCAGTCGATGGGCGGAAGCGCCGGGGCCATGCCGGGTGTGGGCGGCGTTGCCGGGATGGCCGGACGAATGATGGCAGGCGAACACGTCGCCATGATGGCAGCCGAGGGGCAGGGCGAGGTCTTCTACGGGCACGCCGGCCTGTATGTCGAGGTGATCGAACTCGACGGTTCCTCGATGCTCACTGTCGAAGCCGACCGCCTGTTGGTGCACGACGGGTACCTGCAGAGTTCCATCGTGGCGCTGACCTCTCAGGGTGGAGTCCGCGGAGCGGTGCGCGGCGCGATGACGGGCCAAGGTTTGTTCACCACCCAACTCACCGGGCAGGGCAGCGTCGCCGTGCTGTCGCATGGGGGAGCGATTGCGCTGCAAGTGGGCCCCGATCACCCTCAGGTGGTGGTGGATCCGCAGGCGTACGTCTGCCATATCGGCAACATCGCCGTCGAGATCTCCGCCAACGTCGGATGGCGGGACGCCGTCGGCAGAGGCAGCGGCGAGGCAATCCAGTTGAAGATGACCGGCATGGGCACGGTGTGGGTCCAGGCGTCCGAGCAGAAGTTCTGAGGAGCAGCGATGAGCCTGGACATTCATACCCCGTACACCCTGCCTGCCGACGAGAACGTCCCCGGCAACGACTACGCGTTCTGCGTCGAACTGTCCGGCCAGCCGTGGTTCACCTCGAAGGGCGCGATGATCGCGTACTACGGCAATGTTCGCTTCGAGCCGCTCGGGCAGACATCCATGCCTGCCATCGTGGCGGCGCGGTTCTCGTCACCGCTGTATTCCAACGACTGGGTGCTCGCGCAAGGACAGGGAAAGCTGATTCTGGGCGACCGCGGATTCAACATCAACAGCTACGACCTCGACGACGGCAACCTCACCATCCGGGCCGCGAACCTTCTTGCGTTCGAGCCGACTCTGGATCTCAAGCAGTCCATCGTGCCGGGATTCCTGACCCTGCTCGGCACCGGAAAGTTCCTGGCGTCATCCAACGGCCCCGTGATGTTCGCCGAGCCGCCGCTTCGTATCGACCCGGAAGCCCTTGTGGGATGGGCAGATTGCCCCTCACCGTCCCATCACTTCGATGCAGACTGGATGCAGAACTTCCTCGGAGCGGCGCGCGGATTTCTCGGGGCGAACAGCGGCGAGGAGCGGCAGTTCGATTTCACCGGCGCCGGCACGGTGCTGATCCAGTCGAGCGAAAAGGTGCTCAACGATTCGCACCTGTTGCGCTACATAGAATCCCAGACGGTCTCGCTCGGACAGAACTCACTGCGGGCACTGCACACCACCATCGGCTCACGCCTACAGCAGTAGCCCTGCTCGCAGTGCCTCCACGACGCCTTCGCGATTATCGGCCATCATGACGTGCCCGGCATCGGCGATCCATGCGAAATGCACTCCGGCCGAGGCCAATCGGTGCTCCTGACTCGGCGCGCCGGTGCGCTCCCCGTAGACGAACGATCGCGGTACGGTCAGCGACTCCAGCATGGACTGCACCGTCGGCTCCGGCCCGACGCACAGTCCGACGGCGGTGCGATGCAGCGCAACGGGGTCGGTGATGCGCAGCGTGGACGCCCACTCGGGATCGGCGTCGGCGATGAGCGCGGCGAGTCCGGATTGGACGAACCGGGCCTCGGACTGCCGGGCGATGTCGACACTCGCAGTACCGTCCCACGGCAGCAGATTGGGTTCGAGCACGATCAGCCGTCCCACCAAATCAGGTCGACGGTATGCGAGCACGACGGCGATCGAACCACCCAGGCTGTGGCCGACCAGATCGACGGAGGTCAAGTGCTGTCGATCGAGTAGGTCTGCCACGGCAGCGGCATGGTCGTCGAGCGAATAGCCGAGATGATGTGGACGGTCGCTGTAACCGCAGCCGAGCAGGTCCGGCAGTACCCGCGTTCGCCCCTCGAACGCGGGGTCGACGGCGAGGGCACCGAATGCCGGGACCCCCGCCGAGCCGAGTCCGTGAAGAAACACCAGGGCCGGGTCGGAGTTGCCCGGCACCACGAACGTGCGAAGCCGCGGCGGCTGTTCGGAGAAAACGCGCATACTGGAGTATCACCTTCAGGAGGTACTGCCATGGCCAACCAAGGACCCTTCGGCTTCGGATCCGACGACTTCGACAAGTTCGCCCGGGAAGCGACCGAGGGCTTACGCGAGGTGGTCGGGTCACTGTTCGCCGCCAACGTCGGGGCACCCAAAGCGCCGCCGGAGCCCGAAACCACAGGTCAGAGGGGTGACGGAGTCTGGGCGATCTACAGCGTCGACGATGCTGGGTCACCGCAGGTCGACCAGCTCTACGCCACCGAACTCGATGCGCTCCGCGCGCACAAGGACAACACCGACCCGCACCGACGCGTCCGCTTCCTGCCCTATGGCGTGAGCGTCAGCGTTCTGGAGGACTGAATCGGGTGCAGCTGCCCGCGCTGAGCGCGGCTGGCTGCACCCGATTTCGCACATGTGCCTGCGGTCAGGCGAGCACTTCCCGCAGAGCGGCCGCGAACTCCTCCGCCCGCTCCCCTGAGAAATCGGCGTGACCGCCCGGAAAGACCACGGCATCCGTGCCCAGCAGCTCGGCGACGGCGTACGCGGAGCGAGCGGCCAGTTCGCCGTCCGAGGGCCCGCCGGAATCCGCGCCGACCGCGACCACCGTTCGGGTCCTCGCAGCTTTCACGGCCTCGACATCGGGTACGAATTCCACGACGCCGCCGCGCATGTTTGCCATCAGCGGGTCCGTGCGATCGCCGTCGTCCTCGGTGGGAAGACCGAATGCCGACGGGTCTGGTACCGGGCGCGCGAGGTACTCCGAGTCGAGTTCGCCCCTGTGCATCACCAGGGCGATGAACTGCGCCATGGCCGGTCCCAGTCCCGAGGAGTTGTAGGTCGATACCATCGCCGAGCACACCGATTCGAGTGCGGCTCGATCCGCAAGCGCGCCTCCCGCAGGGGGTTCGTGGGCAACGAGTACACGAAGATCGTCTGGATAGCGCGCGACCAATTCGAGGGCGTTCACTGCTCCGCCGCTGGAGGCGAACATGTCGACCGGTCCAGAACCCAGTGCCCCCAACAGCGCATGCAGGTCATCCGCGTGCTGGGCTACGGTGACCGCCGCCGTCGGATCGTCCCGCGTGCTGCGGCCGGTGTTGCGCGGGTCGTAGGTGACCACCGTCCGATCCGGGAAGTGCGCGGCAAGGGTGGCGAAGCCGCCTGCGTCCATCGGTGACCCGATCAACAACAGCGGTATCGAGCCGGCCGTCAGCTCACCGTGGATGTCGTAGGTGATGGATGCGCCGGGAACATTCTTCGTGAAGGTGCTCATGCAGGTACCGACTACTCACGCACCGGAATCTCACCGGCACCTGGACGCCTCTCGGCAGTACTCGTCACGCGAGAAATGCCTCGACCGCATCGGCTGCCGATTCGACGCCCCCGTGCGCTCGCACCTCGGCGCTCACCGCCGTTGCGCGCGGAGTCGATTCACGAGCGGCTGCGACGGCCTCGAGGAGCCTGTCCGCAGTCACGTTCTCGCAGTCCAGATGAACGCCGACCCCGAGTTCGGCGAGCATCGCGGCGTTGCCGAATTGATCGACTGCTTGCGGCACCGCCACGGTCGGCACGCCGAACCACAGGGCCTCGACGGCGCTGCCCATCCCGGCGTGGGTGATGAAGACCTCGGCAGAGGCCAGCACGCTGAGTTGCGGAACATGTTCGTGTACTTCGATATTCGCGGGTATCTCACCGAGCACCGCCGGGTCGACGCGTGCACCGATGGACATCACCACATGCCAGTCGGTATCGCCGAAGGTCTCGATACAGAGCCGGTAGAACTCGGGGCGATCGTTGTATCCGGTACCGAGCGAGATATACAGATTCGACGCATCGGGTGCGGTCCAACTGCGGTCGTTCAGACGTACGGGGTCCAGGCACGGTCCGACGAACTGCACGGAGTCGGCCACTCGATCGGCATTCGGTTGCATCTGCCGAGGAATCAGCGAAAGGCAGTGCGCCGGATACGTGATCCACTCCCACGGATCGGCGTCGATGTCGTTGTTTCGCAACCAGGTTGCGTAGGCCTGCCGGTACGCGACGCCGGTGGGTGACTGTCGAATGGCCGTCATCGCATCACCGAGATCGTCGGCGTATCCGTCCCAGGCCACGTATGTCGGCGAGAGTTGCACGGCAGGCACCCCGTAACGCACACCGAGGACGGGTGCGGTCATGCCGCCGATGTCGTACAGGAACAGGTCCGGCTGGTCATCGTCGTAGAACGCGGTGAGCCGTGGAAACGACCGGATCGCCTCGTCGAGGAACACGTGCATCGACGCTGCCGGATCGTCCGGCCACGAAGCCTCGCCGTCCGGCAGCATCGACTCGAACGAGACCACCTCCACCCCTGCGGGTTCCACCAGATGCGACATCGATTTCCCGACTGCGTAGGTGACGCGATGCCCTCTGCGCACCAAGTCGGCGATCACGGCCAGTGATGGGTAGATGTGGCTGGGAGCCGTCGTTCCGATCATGGCGATGTGCATGGACCCACCGTATGACGGATGCTCCGCGCTGGGCTAGCGGATTTCGTTTGCTATCAGATCGAGCAGGCCGGGAAAGCGTTGCTCGAGTTCGTGGCGTCGCAGCCTGACCTTACGACTGTTGCCGCGATCGACCTGAAACACCAGGCCCGACTCTCGTAGCACTCGAAAGTGATGCGTCAGAGTTGATTTGGTGACGCCGAGCTCGAACGACATGCAGGTCCGTTCGGCACCGTCGTCCTCGCCGACCAGCTCGGTGACCACTTTGCGGCGCAGTGGATCGGCCAGGGCAGACATCACCGCACCGAGTTGCATTTCCGCGGGCTCGGGATGCCCGTGCTCGTCCGCCATGTGTTCCTCCCGGCACAAGGTACGACTTGCATCGTACCTCCGAATCTGTTTTAGTACGAAAATCATCGTACCTACTGTGTGCAGGGGGATTCATGAGGGCAGTACTACCGGTCGTACTCGCAGCGCAGTTCGTGGTGCCGATGTCCATCTCGGGCACCGCCATCGCGCTCCCGGTGATCGCGGCGGACCTCGGCTCGGATCCAGCGCCGCTGCAGTGGGTCGTCAACGGCTTCAATCTCGCGTTCGCCCTGTTCACCGTCGTCTGGGGTGCAGTATCCGATCGCATCGGGCACCGCGCGTCATTCCGTAGCGGTGTAGTGCTCGCCGCCGCAGCCAGCGTGATCAGCGCGTCCGCGCCGTCGCTGCTGTGGCTCGACGCGGCACGGGTGTTCGCAGGCATCGGTGCCGCTGCGGTCCTGGTGGGTTCCACCTCGATTCTGTCGCTGCATTTTCAGGGGACCGAACGGGCCACGGCATTCGCCCTGTTCGGCACCGTGAACGGTCTCGGGTTGGCGCTCGGGCCCACGATCTCCGGGTTGCTCGTCGCAGCATTCGATTGGCGCGGAGTATTCGCCGCCCATGCACTCGTCCTGGCCCTCGCGGCCATCGGCACTGCGGCCCTGCCTGTACTCCGGGCAGAATCCACCTCCGACCGCCTCCTGGATTTCACGCTGCTGCGCAACCGCCGGTTCCTCGCGCTGTGCCTGGTCCCGGTCGCCGGAGCCCTCGGATTCGTCACACTGCTCACCTACCTGCCCGCAGCCCTCAGCGGCGTTGCGTCCCTGAGTCCCGGACGAGCCGGACTGTTCATGCTGGCGATGACCATCCCGGTTCTGCTCGCCCCGCTCACTGTCGCTCGACTGAGCAGCAGGTTCGACACCCTGACCCCCGACCGCGTCATCCTTACGAGCCTCGGCTGCCTCGTACTCGGCAACCTCGGCATGCTGTTCCTGCAGCCCGGGCTCCCTTTGCCTGCTCTGGTGATCCCGATGATCCTGGTGGGGCTCGGGTTCGGGCTCCCCATCGGTTTGGTCGACGGCCAGGCGCTTGCCGCGGTGCCTGCGCACAGCAACGGCACCGCCGCCGGGGTGCTCAACCTGTTCCGCATCGGCAGCGAGGCCGCTGCAGTCGCCGGTTATGCCTGGCTACTGACTCTCCTGGTCCGGCGTCAGGTTCCGGACGGAGCCGACGCAGACGCCGCCGCATCCGGCCAACCTGGATTCGCCGACGCCTATGCCCACGCTTTCTCCGAGGTCATCGCCCTCGTGGCCGTGTCCGTCGCCGTCACCGCTGCCGTCATCATCGTGCTTTCCCGGACGGCACGATCCAACGTATCGTCTGCGAATGCCCTTTCTGCAACAGGTGACCCTCGCTGACGATCTCGTGACCCTCGAGCCGCTGAGCCACGACCATCTCGAAGGACTGTGCGACGCCGCCCGCGATGGCGAGCTGTGGAACCTCTGGTACACCAGCGTGCCGAAACCCGAGGACATGGCGGCCGAGATCGATCGACGGCTCGGCCTGCTCGAGGCAGGCACCATGCTTCCGTTCACTCTGCGCCGCAACGACACCGGCCAGATCATCGGCGCGACGACGTTCTGCAACGTGGATCCGAACAACCGGCGCGTCGAGATCGGCTACACCTTCAATGCCCGTTCCGCGCACGGAACCGGCACCAACGCCGCGAGCAAACTGCTCCTGCTGACGCATGCCTTCGAAACGCTCGGCTGCATCGCCGTCGAGTTCCGCACCCACTGGATGAACCTGCAGTCGCGGACGGCCATCGCAAAGCTCGGGGCCAAGCAGGACGGCATTCTGCGCAATCATCAACGGATG
This sequence comes from Rhodococcus sp. MALMAid1271, assembly GCF_049195265.1. NCBI lineage: Bacteria > Bacillati > Actinomycetota > Actinomycetes > Mycobacteriales > Nocardiaceae > Rhodococcus > Rhodococcus sp. MALMAid1271. Next base: position 77,137 of record NZ_JBMIRQ010000108.1, read on the forward strand.
CCCGACGGTTCACTGCGCGACACCGTGGTGTTCTCGATCATCGAATCCGAATGGCCCGCCGTCCGCAACGAGCTCCGCAGGCGTACCGCACGGTAGGTTGACCCCATGCGTGTGGATGGGCGGGACATTCCCGTAGCGGGAAACCTGCTTCAACCGCTGGTCCGAAGAACCAGCGACATCGTCCGGGTCGTAGCGGCATCGGTACTGCTGGGCGTGGTCGTTGCCGGTTCGCTGATCACCAGGAATCAGTGGGATGCGCTCGAGCAATCGGTGTCGAACATCGTCGGCGTGCTCAGCCCCGACCAGTCCAATGCCGTGTACATCGTCTACGGCGTCGCCATCCTCGCGTTGCCCTTCGGCGTACTGATCGGACTCGTCGCCGGCCGCAAATGGAAGCTGCTTGCAGGCTACGCGGCAGCAGCGTTGCTGGCGGCATTGGCGCTCTCGATCACCGGCACCGGAATCTCCACTCCCACCTGGGACCTCGACGTTCCCGAACGACTCGACACATTCCTGTCGCAATTCCTCGACGACTCGCGATGGATCGCCATGTTGGCCGCGGCACTGACGGTGTCCGGCCCGGGCCTGCCCGCGCGGTGGCGTCGGGCATGGTGGACGCTGTTGCTCGCGTTCGTACCGATCCACCTCGTCGTCTCCACCGTCGTCCCGGCCCGCTCGATGCTCGGGCTTGCTGCGGGGTGGCTCGTCGGAGCGGTCATCGTGTTGTTGGTCGGCACGCCTGCGCTCGAAGTTCCATTGGACGCGGCGGTACGCATGTTCCGTGGTCGAGGCGTCACCGTCGCCAGCTTCACCGTCGTCCGGCCGGCGGGCCCGGGCCCGCTGGTGCTCAACGCACACACGCCCGACGGCGACGTGGTGGTCGAGTTGTACGGCCAGAATCAGCGTAGCGGCGGCGCGCTGAGACAGTTCTGGCGCTGGATCACGATGCGCGGCAGCGAGACTGCGCCACTGCACGCATCCATGCGCAGAGCCGTCGAGCATCGTGCGTTGATGGGTCTGGCCATCGAGGGTCTGGGTGCGGCAGGCAGTCATCCGCTGGCAGTCGCGGCACTCGATCGAGGGTGGACCCTGTACGCCCACAGCCCGCCACTGGGCGAGCCGATCGAGGCCGAACACGACGACGCCACCCTCAGCGCGCTGTGGACCTCGCTGGCGACGCTGCACGAGAACCGGATCTCCCACGGCGATCTGCGTCGAGACGAGCTCCGAATCCTCGACGGCCGAGCCTTGTTCTGTGGCTACGTCCATGCCGAACTCGGGGCCTCGGATGCCCAGATGCAGTCCGACGTGGCGCAGTTGTTGCTCACCACGGCACACCTTTTCGGCCCCACGCGCGCGGTGGCCACTGCGATCGAGGTTCTCGGTTTCGATGTTGTGATCGCGGCGTCGGGTCGATTGACCAAGTCCGCCATCGAGCCTCGCGTTCGACAGTCGGTTCCGGATGCGCGCTCGATCATGAAAGAGGTTCGACTCGAGGTTCTCGATCAGACCGGTGCCGCCAAGATCGAAGCCGAACAGGTCACCCGGTTCAGCCGGAACCAGATCATCTCGCTCGTCCTGCTGATCGGGTTGGTCTACGTTGCATACCCGTTCATCAGCGCAGTGCCGGCATTCGTCACCGAACTCGGTTCGGCCAATTGGTGGTGGGCGCTGCTCGGTCTGGCGGTCTCCGCCCTGACGTACATCGGTGCCGGAGCCGCGTTGTGGGCATGCGCGTTCGGCAAGGTCAGTTTCTGGAATCTGACGGTCATGCAGGTAGCCAACACTTTTGCGGCGACAACGACTCCAGCGGGTGTCGGCGGTCTCGCGCTGAGCGTGCGATTCCTGCAGAAGGGCGGGTTGGGCGCCATTCGTGCGACCGCAGCCGTGGCGTTGCAGCAGTCGGTCCAGGTGATCACGCATGTGAGCCTGTTGATCTTCTTCAGCGTCGTCGCCGGCACCTCCTCCGGATTGTCGAACATGGTGCCCGGCAACACTGTGCTGTATCTGATTGCCGGTGCCGCATTCGGCGTGGTCGGGACGTTCATGTTCGTTCCCAAGCTCCGACGGTGGCTCCGAGTCGCTGTGCGACCGCAGATCAAGGAGGTCCTCACCGAACTCGGAGAGCTCGCCCGAGATCCCAAACGCTTCTCCGTCATCATCCTCGGTTGTGCAGCAACGACATTGGGCGCGGCTCTCGCCCTGTGGGCGAGTATCGAGGCCTTCGGCGGCGGAACCACGTTCGTGACGGTGACCGTCGTGACGATGATCGGTGGCACGTTGGCTTCCGCCGCGCCGACTCCCGGCGGCGTCGGTGCCGTGGAGGCCGCCCTGATCGGTGGTCTCGCCGCATTCGGCCTGCCAGCCTCGATCGCCGTGCCGTCGGTGTTGCTCTACCGGGTCCTGACCTGCTGGTTGCCGGTATTTCTCGGGTGGCCGACGCTGCGCTGGCTGACCCGCAAAGACATGGTCTGAGCGGAGCGTCCATCCGATTCCGACTCCGATCTCGGCGGCACTGGTAGCGTTCGTGGTGGCCGGGGACCTGCCCACGAGAGGTATGCCCATTTCCGATCCGGGGATCGTTCCGGCGGCCGAGGGCCGTACGCGTTACAGACCTGGGCTCGACGCCCCGCACGAGGACGCCGCGGACGATCACACCTTCTTCGCCAATACCACCCGCGAGCGTTGGGTGCGCTACTTCATCGGATGTCTGACACTGCTGTTCGGCCTGTCCGGGGTGTTGATGGCACCGAGCGGCATCTACTACGGCGGTGTGCCCGTCTTCGTTCTGATCGGCTCACTGACGGCGATTCCGGTAGCCATTGCCTGGTTCGTGCGGCCGTGGCCCTCGCCGCCGCTGGCCAACGCCTTCGTGCTCTATGCCGACGTCAGCATCGTGGCCATCCTGTTCAGCAGCGTCGACAGCTTCGTCCCATTGACCGGATGCATGATGTTCACGATCGTGGGCGTGTTCACCGTCATCGCCAGCTCCAGCCGAGTGATGTGGACCCACCTGGCCGTATCCGTGGCGACGGTGCTCACGCTCGGTGTCCTTGCGGTGCGGCAGGGAACGAACCCGTGGCTGGTGAGCGCAACCGCAGTCACCGTGGCCACGTTGTATCTCACCCCGCTGATGATGCGAACCTACCTTCGGTACCTGCGCTCTCGGGCATCGGGCGCGGTCATCGATTCGCTGACGGGCCTGTACAACCGGCGCGGATTGCTCGAAGCAATCGACGGCGTCAACGACGCGTACGCCGACACCACAACCGATCGAACCATCGGAGTGACGGTTCTCGACGTCGACCGATTCAAGGACATCAACGACCGCTTCGGTCATCCCACCGGCGACGCGGTGCTGATCGATATCGCCTCGCGGCTCGTCTCGGCCGTTCCGGAGACCTCCGTGGTCTCGCGCCTGAGCGGAGACGAGTTCGTCATCGTGCACATCGGTTCCGCCGAGCAGATCGCGTCGAGCGACCACAGGATCCGAGTCGGCCTCGACGAGAGCTACTCGGGGCCGCCTTACACCGCCAGTGTCGGATCTGCCTCCGAGTTTCTCGCCGGGGAACCCGTCACTCCGGCCGTGGTTCGCAAGCTGATCGCGCTGGCAGACATCGAGATGTACCGCAGCAAGTCTCGACTGTCCGAGGACGATGGCAGATCCCGCGGTAGCACCACCGGAACCCGAGCCGATGTGCGAACGCGCATCGAGGGCTTGATCTCGGCAGGCGGACCGGACGTGGTGTTCCAACCCATATGCGACACCGTCACCAGAGAGGTCGTCGGCTACGAGGCACTCTCACGCTTTCCGTTCGGCTACGGCTCACCGACGATGTGGTTCCGCGATGCGACCAATGCCGGAATCGGGCCGCTTCTCGAAGTCGCCGCCATCGACCGTGCACTTGCCGCTTCCGAGTCACTTCCCGCCGGGACCTTTCTCTCCCTCAACGCATCGGCGAACACCATCCGCAGTACCGATCTGCCTACCAAACTTCGCCCGTTCCAGAAGGATCGACAGTTTCACCTCGAGATCACCGAGCACGAGCGGGTCGACGACTATCGTGCGGTCACCCGAAGCATCGAATCCTTGCGCGCGGTAGGAATCTTCATCTCCGTCGACGACGTGGGTGCCGGTTTCGCCGGACTTCGTCAGGTGGTCGAATTGCGGCCCGACACACTCAAGGTCGATTACGCGCTGGTGCACGGAATCGACACCGACCCGGTCCGCAGGGCCGCTGCCGCGTCGGTGATCGAATTCGCTCACGAGATCGGGTCGAGGGTCATCATGGAGGGCATCGAGACCGAGGCGGAACTGCGTGTGGCCGTAGAACTCGGAGCAGACATGGTGCAGGGCTTCCTCACCGGGCGACCTGGTGCATCCACCCGGACCGGTCATCTCAAGCGCAGAGCGACGTAGAACTCGATTCTGTCCTCCAGACGAGACAGATCTCGCCCGGTCAGTTCCTCGACCCGCTGGATGCGGTAGCGGACGGAGTTGACGTGCATGTGCAGTTGCTCGGCGCATCGCGTCCAGGCCCCGTTGGTGTCGAGGTACATCGACAGCGTGGCGATGAGATCGCTGTGGTGCTGTGCGTCGTATTCGGCGAGAGGAGTGAGTAGGCGAGAGGTGAACATGCGTCGAACGTCGTCGGGAACGTTTGCCAGAAGTATTGTGAGCGTTGCTAGTTCATCATGACCGACGACGTTGCAGTCCGCGCCTCGCCCCTCGGCGAGCCTGCGGGCGTAGCGCGCTTCCTCGATCGCGCTTCTGATGTCCGCGGGTGCGGTGGGAGCACTGACTCCTATCGAGGTGCCACTGCCGATCAATCCGGGGGCCAGCGATCTGACCGCGTTCCGAACGGAGTCGGTCTTGTCGGTACGAGCCGGCACCAACGCGATGGCCTCGGTGCCGACCACTCCGAGCGTGATCTCGAGCGGTGCCAACACTTCTCGCAGAAGTGGGCGCAGCTCACCGAGCCGTAGAGTCTCTCCCGAGGTGGCGGCGACGACGGCCGCGTAGTGCGCATCGGTATCGAGTCCGATGACCTGCATCTGTGCCAGTATGTCGTTCGGCGTGGCACCGCCGGCGATCGAGCGGAAGAATTCCTGTGCCAGGATGCCCGATCCGGACACTCGGTCGTCGACTCGACTGCGCTCGACGGCGACGATGGACGCCAGCTGCCCAGCAAGCGACAGTCTCGGTGAATCCCATGTCTGCCAATCGCTTTCGAAGGCCAGAAACCAGTCGACGACGCGTGGTGAGGCCTCGCCGTCGACCGGGAAGATCGACACTCGCTGAGCCCTGCAGTATCGCGGCAGGTGCGGCGAGGTCAGGAACTCCCGTCCGATCGCCTCGGTATCGGTCAGATCCTCGGAGCCGGCGAGGACCCGCCCCGAGGCGGAGATCACCCAGCAGTTCATGCCCAGATCAGAGCTCACCATCTCCAGCAGCGCCCCCAGACCGCCTCCCGGGCCTGCGCTCGCCACCAGCCGTCGATGCCGATCCAGCACGAGGCTCAGATCGGACGCACGCGCCGAGGACAGTTGCCGAACGACACTCTCGGTCACCGTGGCGAAGGCGACGTCGGCGGGAACCCGGAAGAGCGGTAGTCCGTGTTCGCGGCAGGCCTCGATCAGATCGTCCGGCACCACACCGCCATCGGAGGCCGCGAGCGCCGATATGCCCGCCTTGGACACCGCGTGCACGAAGGTGCTCGAGTCCTCCGGGCCTGTTCGCCACATCAGACCGGTCAAGACCAGTTCTCCCCCACTGAGGTAGCGGCTCGGATCGAGCATGTCGGTGGTCACGACCCATCTGATGGACGGATCGAAATGCTCGGGTGTCACCATCGGCTGCAGTTTCAAGTCGGGAAGATCGGCCAGATCACGTAGTCGCACGGTGCATCGACCTCCTCTTCGTAGGATCCTCCAAAACCTACACTGTGATCGGCGTCATACTTCGTCGTTCCTGTCTCTCGTTCGCGGTGCGCCCGGCGGCTGTACTGGGTGAACACAGAACATGAACAGCGAGCGGAGCACCGAACATGGACTTTCTGCGACCACAGACCTGGAGCGACGCGTTGGCCGCAAAGGCCGACGATGTCGACGTGGTGCCCATCCAGGGCGGCACCGACGTCATGGTCGAGATGAACTTCGATCTGCACCGGCCGGGCGCATTGCTCGATCTGAACCCGATCACCGAACTGACCGAATGGGAACAGCTGCCCGACGGGACACTGCGGGTCGGTGCCGGTGTGCCCTACGTCCGCATCATCGCCGAGCTCGGAGATGCGCTTCCCGGCATCGCCCAGGCGTCCCGCACCGTCGGCTCACCGCAGATCCGCAACCGGGGCACCGTCGGCGGCAATCTCGGTGGGGCATCACCAGCAGGTGATCTACATGCGCCCTTGCTCGCGGCGGGTGCGACCGTGGAGGTCGAATCGGCCGAGCGCGGTGCCCGCATGATTCCCGCGACCGAGTTCTACCTCGGCGTCAAGCGAAACTCCTGTCTACCGGACGAACTCATCCGCGCCTTCCACGTCGCACCGGCAGCGGGACCGCAGTACTTCTCGAAGATCGGCACGCGCAACGCGATGGTCATCGCCGTCTGCTCGTTCTCGCTCGCACTGTTCCCGCAGGAAGGTCGCGTCGGTACCGGTCTCGGTTCCGCTGCACCGACGCCGCGCCGGGCTTACGATGCCGAGAACTACCTCGCGGCCGAACTCGACTGGGACGGTGCCCTCGATCCGCGGGTGTCGGAGGAATTCGGCCGATTGGTCAGTGCAGCAGCGAGTCCCATCGACGACGTACGGGGCACAGCCGACTACCGGAAACACGCCCTGTCCGTCATGGCCCGCCGCACGCTCGGCTGGGCATGGCGAGACCTCACAGCCGCACGGAAGGTGGCCTGACACATGCGAGTGAACTGCACCGTCAACGGAAAGAACATGGAAGCCGACGACGTCTGGGAGGGCGAGAGTCTGCTGTATCTGTTGCGTGAGCGTCTGGGACTTCCTGGATCGAAGAACGCCTGCGAGCAGGGTGAATGCGGTTCGTGCACGGTGTATCTCGACGGTATCCCGGCGTGCGCCTGCCTGGTGGCCGCCGGCCAGGTCGAGGGCCGCGAGATCCGTACGGTCGAGGGCCTCGCCGAGGGCGAGAAGCTGGACCCCATGCAAGAAGCGTTCGTCGAGTGTGGAGCCGTTCAATGCGGATTCTGCACCCCTGGGCTCGTGGTGCAAGCGCACGATCTGATCGAGCGCGTTCCCAACCCGTCCGATGTGGAGATTCGCGAATCTCTCGCTGGAAACCTCTGCCGCTGTACCGGATACGAAAAGATCCTCGATGCCGTCCGGCTGGCAGCAACTCGAAAGGCCGAAGCCAAATGACCACGGTGATCTCGGGTGCCTACATCGCACCCATCGTCGGTGCCGAGATCCCCGACGGATATCTCGTCGTCGAGGGCACCACCATCAGCGCCATCGGATCGGGCCCGGCCCCTGTCATCGACGGGGCGCAGACGATCGACGCGTCCGGCTGCCTCGTCACCCCCGGACTGGTGAACACCCACCACCACCTGTACCAATGGGCCTCACAGGGCCTCGCCAAGGACAACACCCTGTTCGAATGGCTTGTTGCACTGTACAAGCCGTGGTCCAAGATGGATGCCGAGGTGGTCGGGGGTGCCGCTGCGGCAGGGCTCGGTTGGCTCGCCAAGTCGGGCTGCACCACCAGCACCGATCACCACTACATCTTCCCCAAGGGCCGGGGCGATCTGTTCGCGGCCGAGATCGACGCGGCACGGCGCATCGGAGTCCGATTCCAGCCGTGTCGTGGCTCGATGGACCGGGGCGTGTCCGACGGCGGTCTGCCACCGGATGAGGTCGTCGAGTCGCTCGACGACATCCTCACCGCCACAGCAGAGGCCATCGACAGCTACCACGACGGATCCTTCGGTTCGATGCTGCGCATCGCGGTCGCTCCCTGTTCGCCGTTCTCCATCAGCAAGGAGCTGCTCGTCGAATCCGCCGCGCTCGCTCGCGCGAAAGGCGTTCGGCTGCACAGCCACCTGGCCGAAACTCTGGACGAGGAAGAGCACTGCCTCGCTCAGATGAACTGCACCCCGGTCGAATACATGGAACAGGTCGGCTGGCTGGGTGACGATGTGTGGTTCGCGCACGCGGTTCACCTGCACGATTCCGATATCGCGAAGATGGCGGCCACCGGCACCGGCACCGCCCACTGCCCGAGCTCCAATGCTCGCCTCGGCGCGGGAATCGCTCGAATCTCGGACCTGCTGTCCGCCGGCGCTCCCGTCGGCCTCGGAGTCGACGGCTCGGCCTCGGCAGAGATGGTGCCACTTGCAGGTGAGGTTCGTCAGGCGATGTACATGCAGCGCGCCAAGTACGGGCCGACCGCACTGACGGCGCGTCAAGCCCTCGAGATCGGAACCCTCGGCGGAGCAACGGTACTCGGACGACAGAGCGAGATCGGATCGCTCGAGGTCGGCAAGCTGGCAGACATCGCGATCTGGCGGACGGACGGCTTCTACTCGGCCGTGGACGACCCGGTCGTGGCCTTCGCCTACGGGCAGACCCCGCCGCTCGCTCGCTTGATGGTGGGCGGTCGAACGATCGTCGAGAACGACATCTTGACCAGTGCACCGCAGGACGAAATAGGTCGCGCCGGAGCCGATGCGCACCGTCGCCTGATGAAACTCGCAGAGGACGTATTGTGAGCACACCGACCACCACCCCCAGGCAAGTTCCGGTCGATACTCCGGCTCCCGGTCGCGGACGCGTCGGAGACAGCCCGCTGCGGCCGGACGGCACGCTGAAAGTGAAAGGCGAGTTCGCCTATTCCTCGGACCTGTTCATCGACGGAATGCTCTGGGGCGCAACGCTCCGCAGTCCGCACCCTCGCGCGAAGATCGTCTCGGTCGACATCTCGCAGGCGCTCGCCACACCGGGAGTAGAAGCTGTACTCACCCACGAGGACGTGCCAGGACGCAAGTGCTTCGGACTCGATCACACCTGGGATCAACCGGTACTCGCCTTCGACGAGGTGCGGCACGAGGGTGAGCCGATCGCATTGATCGCCGCAGATCATCCCGAGACAGCCCGCCGCGCAATGGAAAAGATCGTCGTGATCTACGACGTACTCGAGCCCCTCACCGATGCGCGACGCGCAGCCCTCGACCCGGACTACCCGAAAGTGCAGGAACGCGGCGGAGTGGCGCGGCATCAGCCGGTACGGGTCGGCAACGTCGCCGCTGCCCGCGCGAGTGCAGAGGTGATCGTCAGCAGCGATTTCACCGTCGGTATTCAGGACCAGGCCTTTCTCGGGCCCGAGTCCGGGTTGGCCGTACCCGCCGAGGACGGCGGCATCGACCTCTACGTCGCTACTCAGTGGATGCACAACGACCTCGCACAGATCGGCCCGTGCCTCGGCCTGCCCGAGGAGAAGATTCGGATGACCCTCGCCGGTGTCGGTGGAGCGTTCGGCGGCCGGGAGGACCTGTCCATGCAGATCCACGCGGCGATGCTGGCGATGCACACCGGCAAACCGGTCAAGATCGTCTACAACCGCTACGAGTCGTTCTTCGGGCACGTTCACCGCCATCCCGCACAGATGCACTACGAATACGGTGCCACCCGCGACGGCAAGTTGGTGTTCGCAGATGTGGAGATCATCCTCGACGGCGGTGCGTACACCTCCGCCACTCTCAATGTCGTCGGCAACGCCGCATCGCTCGGCGTCGGACCGTATGTCATTCCCAACATCGAGATCGACGCCTACGGGGTGTACACCAACAATCCACCGTGCGGTGCGATGCGTGGATTCGGCGCTGTACAAGCCTGTTTCGCGTACGAATCGATGATGGACAAACTCGGCGAGGCCTGCGGCATCGGCCCGGTTGCGATCCGGCAGATCAACGCCGTCAGTCAGGGATCCGTCCTGGCGACCGGCCAGGTCATCGAGGCTCCGGCACCGCTCGCCGAGATGCTCGCCCGAGCCGAAGCGATGGAACTGCCTGCCCCCATGGACGCGTCGGACATCCGAAACCTGCCCGGCGGTGCCTCGCAGACCACGCACGGCGAGGGCGTCGTACGTGGGATCGGTTACGGCGTCGGCATCAAGAACATCTGCTTCTCCGAGAACTACGACGACTACTCCACTGCTCGCGTCCGGCTCGAAGTCATCGGCGGTGAGGCAACGGTATTGGTACATACCGCTGCCGCCGAGGTGGGCCAGGGGCTGGTGACACTGGAGGCACAGATCGCGCGCACCGAACTCGGTGTCACAAAGGTGGTCATCCACCCCGCCGACACCAAGGTCGGCAACGCCGGGTCGTCCTCGGCCTCGCGGCAGTCGTACATGACCGGCGGCGCCGTCAAGGCCGCCTGCGAGGCCGTTCGGGAGGCGGTGTTCGTGCTGGCGGGCCTGTACCTCGGCCGAGCCGTGGCCGATCTGAGCCTCGACGGCGGCAAGATCGTCTCGGCCACCGATGGCGTCCTGGCCACGATCGAGGACGTGCTCGGCGATCGCGTCGTCGAGCAGACCCGCGAGTTCCACCATCGTCCCACCAGCGGAATGGATCCGGTGACCGGTCAGGGAGCGAGCCACACCCAGCTCGCCCTGTGTGTCCATCGCGCCGTGGTGGATGTCGATGTCGATCTCGGGCTGGTGAAAGTGGTCGAGATGGCCGCTGTTCAGGACGTCGGAAAGATCCTCAACCGCCTGTCCCTGGAGGGCCAGATCCACGGCGGCACAGCCCAAGGGCTCGGTCTCGCGGTGATGGAGGAGATCGTCGTCGTGGACGGCTTGGTGAAGAATCCGTCGTTCACCGACTACCTGATCCCGACGATTCTCGATATGCCGCCCATGAAGCTGGACATCCTCGAGAATCCGGATCCATTGGCACCCTACGGCCTTCGTGGCGCTGGCGAACCACCCACTTTGTCGTCCACGCCCGCCGTCATCGCTGCCATCCGCAATGCCACCGGCCTCGCGTTGACGCGGGTGCCGGTTCGCCCCGAACACATCGTCAACAGCTAGACCATCTCATTCCCACTCGACGAAACCCTCTCCCGCACAGCGGTACCTGACGCCAACTCCCCCGGCACGGTCACCGTCGACGCTCGAGACAGGTTGATCACGCCCTGGGAGGGCCGATCATGACCGATGTACGCACGACAAGCACAGATCGACGAGGACGCGGTCGATCCCAGATCGACAGGTTCTTCGACATCACCGGCCGTGGCTCCACGGTATCGCGTGAGATACGCGGTGGTGTCACCACATTCGTGGCCATGGCATACCTGATCGTCCTCATCCCGCTCATCATCGGCGATGCCCGTGACGTCACTGGTGCCACCCTCGATCCGGCTCAGTTGTCGACCATGGTGGCGCTGTCCGCCGGCCTGACGACGATACTGATGGGTGTGGTCGGCAACGCCCCGCTCGCCATGGCGGCGGGCCTGGGGGTGACGCCGATCGTGGTGTTCCAGGCCGCTCCGTTCATGACCTGGCCGCAGGCGATGGGTCTGGTGGTCCTCGAGGGTGTCGTCATCGTCGTCTTCGCACTCACCGGCATTCGGCAGCTCATCATGGATGCGATTCCGCTGGTGCTCAAGCAGGCCATCGGCGTCGGCATCGGCGCGTTCATCGCTCTCATCGGACTGGTCGACGCCGGTTTCGTCGGCCACCACGAGGCGGCATCGACCGCAGTGACCCTCGGTACGTTCGGCAAACTCGCAGGGTGGCCGGTGTTCGTCTTCTGCGTCGGACTCGTCCTGATGATCATGCTGTTCGTCCGAAAAGTTCCGGGCGCGATGCTGATCGGGATCTTCGTCGCCACCAATCTCGCGATCACCGTGAACTCGGTGTTCGAAGTCGACCCGAAAGCGTGGGGACCGGTGGTACCGAAAGTCCCCGATTCCATCGTCGCCACACCACAATTCGATCTGCTGTTCAATGTCGATCTGTTCGGTGGATTCGCCCGTGCAGGGGTGGTGACAGCCTCGGTCGTGCTGTTCACACTCGTACTCTCCGGCTTCTTCGACGCCATGGGCACCATCCTCGGCGTCGGTGAAGAGGCAGGTCTGGTCGACAAGCAGGGCAAGATGCCAGGGCTGAGCCGTATCCTCACCGTCGACGGCATCGGTGCCATCGTCGGAGGCGCGATCAACGGCTCTGCCAATACAGCGGTGGTCGAATCGGCGGCAGGCGTCACCGAAGGTGCCCGAACCGGTCTGGCCAGCATCGTCACCGGCGGATTACTGACCAGCCTGATCTTCTTCACACCGTTGGCCGGGGTGGTTCCGGTGGGAGCTGCAGCACCGGCGCTGGTCCTGGTCGGGGCGCTGATGATGACGCACGTGCGCAAGATCGACTGGCAGAACACCGATATCGCGATACCTGCCTTCCTCACCATCGTGCTGATGCCGTTCACCTATTCGATCACCGTCGGCGTTGCCGCGGGCGTGATCTCCTACACGATCGTTCGCCTCGCCAAAGGCAAAGCACGCCAGACGCATTGGCTGCTGTACCTGATGACGAGCATCTTCCTGATCTACTTCGCCCTGCACCCCATCGAAGAAGCTTTGGGAATCTCGTAACGTGAAAGACATCGTCGACCGTCTCTCGGCCTGGGACCAGTCAGGCATTCCCTATGCGGTAGCGACCGTCATCGCGGTATCCGGAAGCGCTCCAAGGCTTCCGGGTGCCGCCATGGCGGTCTGCGCTGACGGTGAAGCCGTCGGCAGCGTCTCCGGCGGGTGCGTCGAAGGCGCGGTGTACGAACTGTGTCGCGAGGTCCTCGAGTCCGGTAGGTCCACGCGGGAATCGTTCGGGTACAGCGACGTCGACGCATTCGCGGTCGGCTTGACCTGCGGAGGGGTGATTGAGGTGTTCGTACGGCCCGGCCCGCCGAGGGCAGTGCTCGCGGCCATCGCGTCGGACACTGCGGTGGCGACGGTGACGGTCCTCGACGACGCAGGGCAGTCGCTCGCCGTCTCGTCCTCGACAACGATGGGTACTACCGAATTCGCGGACGTGGATTCAGCGGTCGTCGGAGAGGCGTTGGCGATGCTGGACTCCGGCGGCACCGGCATCAGGTCGCTGCGGTGCCGGCCAGAACTCGAGATCTTCGTACAGTCGTACGCCACCGCCCCGCGGCTGCTGATCTTCGGGGCAATCGACTACGCCGGCGCGCTCGCCCGCGTAGGCAAATTCCTGGGATACCACGTGACGGTTTGTGATGCACGGCCGGTATTCGCCACTGCTGCACGGTTTCCCGACGCCGATGAGGTGGTCACCGAATGGCCGCACTCCTACTTGGCACGGACGACGGTCGATGCCCGCTCGGTGATCTGCGTACTCACCCATGACGCCAAATTCGATGTACCGCTGCTCGAGGTCGCCCTGCGGTTGCCCGTGGCCTTCGTGGGGGCCATGGGATCGCGTAGGACCCACGACGATCGCGCGGCACGGTTGCGCGAGGTGGGGTTGACCGAGCAGGAGCTCGCACGCTTGAAGTCGCCGATCGGCCTGGACCTGGGTGCGAGAACTCCAGAGGAAACTGCGTTGGCGATCGCTGCGGAATTCGTGGCTGTGCGACGTGGGGGTAGCGCGCTGCCACTGACTCGCACCGCCGGCCCGATCCACCACGACGGGGCTACGGCGGAGTCGAAATACGCATAGGTACCCTGGTTCTCGAGACATCGTCCGCATCAGCGAAGGAGTTCAGTTGATTCGCGGCCTACCTCGGTACCGGCAACTGAACCTGGTGAGCATTGCGCTTCTGAGCGCCATGGCTGCTGTCGCCACACTCCAGGGTCTCGATCCATCCGATAGTGCACGTACCGCTGGGCACTTACTGGTCCTGGTGTCCGTGGCTGCGGTCGCTGTGTTCGGCATTCGCCGGAGCGCCTGCAAGCCAACGTGGTTGCTACCGCGGATGACGCTGGCCTGCTACGCGCTGGGTTCCGTGGCGTCACTGGTCGCAGGCAACTACGTAGTAGCAGCGTCCGGCGCACTCACGGCCGCCATCCTTCCACTGTTCTTGACAGACGAACGGTGGAACACGCTGTTCAGGTACGGCATCCACACAGCCTGACGTCTGCACTTCCGACACCGAATCCCCAGTTCAACTCGGTAGTTTCACGGCATTGGATTCCCGTCCACCGTTTGTGTCGGTGGCGTCGTCTACTCTCACCATCAGTTCGAGCATATGTTCTAGTTCGGTTCACTGGGGGGTGACGATCATGGCGGTACCGACGGTGTCGTTGCAGGCGTTGACCGCTGCCGCGCGGGTGAGGCCTGCGCAGCATCAACGAGCATGACATGGTGGCGTGGTGGCGGAGAAGAACGGTTGGTTGCTTATCGATGTGATCGAGCCGCGGCAGATGTCGGTGGTGATGGTCGGAGGCCGTGTGAGATCCGGTGTGGCGCTGTCTTCGGTGGTGGCCAAGAATCCGATTTCTCACTGTCGATGGTGGGTACGAGCCCATCGACCTGTCGGCGTCGATGATCGACCTCGACGCCGGACAGTCCGCTTTGCTGGTCGTGATGACCGTGAAGTAAACGACTTCTCGAATACGAGCATGCACTATGCCGGGCTGTTTGGTAACTTTCGTATCAATACACCTCGGTGTATGTGAAGACTTATATTCCTGGTCCACGTCGGGACGGTCTTCCTCCGACCCACCACCGTGTGGGTTGATGGGCACACTCCGACCCGAGCGTGCCACGTTCCGATCAACTCGGCCCCGGTGACTTGCTCGCAGCGAGCCCCGGGTCTCAGTCTTGCCTGAATCGAACGTCTCCTCGCCAGAGCGAGGGACATTGAGCACTGGAGTGAGAACCATCCGCGTAATAGATGTTCTTGTGTCCTCAGGATTGCCTGCCGCGATCACATTGACAATGTTCGCAGTGCCCGCGACTGCTCACCCGAGCGAAGGCTCGGCACCCACGCCGGGTGCGGCTCGAGACGAACCCGTGGACAAGGATCGCATCGAGCAGATCGATGCGCTGTCAGTTGCGCCGGAGGAATTATTTGGGAGTACATCTGATGAGTGAGCCCCTACTGAAGGCCGATCGGCGTACGAGAGAGTTCTTCGGCGGCCCCGGCCTTGGGGTGATTGCCCTCGTAGTTGTTGCGGCGGTAGTTATTCCGGTTTCAGTCTCAGCATCTGGATGGTCAACATTCAGCGCTGCTGCGGTGCTGTATTCAGTCGCTATCGCAGCAGTAGTTATCGCTGTCAGCGTCCGTAACCATGCCGTACGGGCGGGTAAAGTCGCCGCAGCGGGAAGCGTCGCGGTATTGATTCTGTTCGTCGTCGGCGGCACCGGAATCTTTACCATGTCCGATAGCTTTCGGTGGTCTGGGTTGAGCGCGGCCACGGGGATGGCCCTCGGATCCCTGGCGCTGGGCGCACTGATCCGCCGAGCCTGACCTAGCCAGACATCCAGTGCACCACCAGAGCACAGTGTGATCAACCCCAGAGACAGTCAGCTTCAGAACACGACCCAACCCCGATGACACAACGACACCACCGTTTTAGTCGCGCGTCAGCAGACGTCCCGTCGAGGATTCCGATCCTGCGATCCACGACCGCCGCACCACACCCGACAGGCCGAGTCGATCGTATGCAGTGACCGGGTTGCGGTGGTACAGCTGTGCCACGTCGACGGTGAACTGCTCGTCGGGGGCGAACACCACCAGATCTGCAGCGCAACCGACCTCGATGCGCCCTCGCTCGGCCATTCCCACCTGGTCGGCCGTATTCGTTGCCATCCACCGCACGATGTCGGCCAGTGCACAGCCGCGAGCCCGCGCCTCGGTCCACACCGCGGCCAACGAAACCTGCAGCGACGCGATCCCACCCCAGGCCTCACCGAAGTCCCCGGTGTCGAATCGCTTCAGATCCGGCGTACACGGGGAGTGGTCGGTGACAATGGTATCGATCGTGCCGTCGAGCAACCCCTGCCACAGTGCCTCTCGGTTGCCGGCCTCGCGGATCGGCGGGCAGCACTTGAACTGAGTCGCCCCCGCGGGCACGGCCTCGGCGTCGAAACACAGGTAATGCGGGCAGGTTTCGACCGTCACCCGCACGCCGTCGCGTTTCGCCGCTGCGATCATCGGCAGAGCATCCGCGCTCGAGAGATGCAGAATGTGCACTCGGCACCCCGTCTGGCGGGACAACGCGATCACCTGCTCGATGGCTTTGTTCTCGGCCGCACGCGGACGCGATTCCAGGAACCCCGCGTACTCACGGCCCTCCGCAGACGGTGCCTCGGCGATCAGCTCCGCGTTCTCGGCATGGACGATCATCAAACCGTCGAACGATGCGATCTCGACCAGGGCCTTCTCCAATTCCGGCACCGTCAGCGGCGGAAACTCGTCCACCCCCGACGCGAGCAGAAAGCATTTGAAGCCGAAGACACCGGCATCGTGCAACGGCCGCAGCTGATCGACATTTCCGGGGACCGCCCCGCCCCAGAATCCGATGTTGACCACCGACTGGTCGGCCGCCACCCGGCGCTTGACGTCCAGCGCCGCAACATCGACCGTCGGCGGAATACTGTTGAGCGGCATATCGACAATGGTCGTGATACCACCCGCGGCGGCAGCCCGGGTTGCGCTGGCAAACCCTTCCCACTCGGTGCGCCCTGGCTCGTTGACGTGGACGTGGGTGTCGACGAGCCCGGGTAGCAACACCTCGTCGGCACCGAGCACGATCTCGGTTTCGGCGCGCACCGCCGCATCGGGCGGGTCGATCGCCACGATCCGGCCGTCGACCACAGAAACGGACGCGGACACCTCACGCCCACCGATCACCGCACGAGACGCCCGAACGACCAGGTCGACCGAATCAGACTGCACTGGAAACACTCTCCAGCTCGGACGCCCTCCACGCGATGTCCGCCGAATCGAGCGCCGCGGCATCGAGTTCGCCGAACAGCCGCAATCGTGACAGTCCGCCGTCGGGGTACACATCCAGCCGCAGATGGGTGTACGCCTGCGACTCGTTCAAGAGAAAACGGTGTCGGGTATCGGGCTGCACCGCGGTGCGGGGAAGAATCTCGGTCCACGCTGTCGGGTCGGCGAGGTGTCGATGACGAGAATCCACGGCGCTGAGCCGAATCCAGCCCGGTGCGTTTCCGACGTAGTAGCTCGTGTCCACTTCCACGTGGCGTGGTGCACCGGGGGCCGCCAGAGCGAAGACGGCGAAGTCGTTGCCCCCGCCTCGGCGACGGGAGTTCTCCCAGCCCTCGCCCATGTTTCTGGCGCGCCCGGGCAGGATGATGTTGGCGGGCGAGGAGTAGAACGCATCGGAACAATCGGTCAGTCGTGCGCCGTTCTCGGCCGCGAGCAGATCGATGGTGCCGGCCAGAAAATGCGGATCCTGCACCACCTGGCCGTGCACCCGGAACCGAGCGACGCCGCCGTCGGGATAGATGGACAGGCGCACGTGCGTCCACCGGTGTCGGTCTGCCACCTCGTAGGTGTTCGCAGTATCTCCCTGTGCCGCAGCCTTGTCGACAATGGTGTGCCACTGCGCATTCAGTACGTCCTCGATGGACGGATAGCCCTCGATCGACGCAGCTTCGACGGAGACGAACGGCGGATAGTTGCCGGTGAAGTGAGCGGTGTCCACGACGACACCGTGCACGATTCCCGGAGCTCCGAGTCGCACGATCGCCCAGTCGTGACCACCCTCGTCACGGCGACGCCGCGTCTCCCACCCGTCGTACACCTTTCCCTTGTGGCCGAAGTCGGCGGGATCGAACAGCGGCGCATCGGGCTTGATCAGGTTCTCTCGCTGGGCGAACAGTTCGTCGTTGGCCGCGGACACGCTACCGCCGAGAGACCTCGACGCGAGGTCGGTGAGTGCTCGAAAATCTGTACTGGTCATGACGTTCCTTCCAAAATGTGTGTGGTGGCGATTGTTCGGCCGACCTCGCGCAGCAGTCCGGCTGCGTCGCGCATGGAGATTCGGGGGTCCGGCTCGAGATCGGACAGCGCGTAGGAGGCAACGATCCCGTGCGTGCGCAATCGGTCGATGCCGACGGCGCTTCGACCCGCGACGGTGATCACCGGCACCCCCGCCGCGCGCGCGGCGTGCGCGACTCCGATGGGTGCCTTGCCGTAGAGGCTTTGCTCATCGAGTGATCCCTCGCCGGTGAGAACCAGATCGGCCGACTCCAGAGCGCTGTCGAAATCGATGAGCCCGAGCACCGTGCCGATACCCGGTTTCGCGACGGCACCCAGTACAGCCATGGCTCCGAAGGCGGTGCCACCTGCGGCCCCGGTACCGGCCACGCCGCTGACGTCACGACCGATTGCGTTGCGCACCACATGCGCCCACTGCCGCATCCCGTGTTCGAGGTACAGCAACTCCTGCGGTCCCGCGCCTTTCTGTGGGCCGTAGACGGCCGCGGCCCCGGTGACACCGAGCAACGGGTTGTCCACATCGCAGGCCAACTCGAACTCGGCAGCCCTCGCCGCCGGCAGCAGGCCGGACAGGTCCAGGCGCACCGCACCGCGCATTGCACCACCGCCGGGCGCGACATCGTCACCGTCCGCATCGAGCACACGCACACCGAGCGCCACGAGCATGCCCGCTCCGCCATCGGTGGAAGCGCTGCCTCCGAGTCCGATGACGATACGCTCCGCACCGGCCTCCAGCGCATGCGCGATGACCGTACCCAAGCCGAAGGTGCTCGCCCCCAACGCATCCAATTCTCCGCCGGGCAACAGCTCGAGCCCCACCGCCGACGCCAACTCCACGACCGCGTCGTTGCCGCGGCGAGCGTACGAGGTCTCCACCGGTTCACCGGTCGGTCCCGAGCAGGTCACCGCCACTCGGTCCCAACCGGCGGTGACGGCGGCATCGACGGTGCCGTCACCTCCGTCGGCGACAGGAAGGCTCACCGTCTCGAGCGAACGATCGACCGAGGCCATCCCCGAGGCCAACGCCCGAGCGACCTCCGCCGCCGACAGCGAGCCCTTGAACTTGTCGGGAGCGAGCAGTATGCGCGTCATCTCTAGTCCAGCAGTAGCAACGCGGTGGGTGCGTCGGCCGAGGTGGTTGCCAGCTCCTCGAATTCACCGACGTTGTCGATTTCGGTGCCCATCGAGATGTTCGTGACCCGCTCGAGGATGATCTCGACGACCACGGGAACCTTGTGCTCGTTGGCGAGGGTCCGGGCGCGAACGAGCGCCTCGCCGATGAGCTCCGGCTCGGTGACCCGAAGTGCCTTGCAGCCCAGACCTTCTGCCACCTGAACGTGGTCGACGCCGTAGCCCTTGGGGATGCCGGGTTGGGTGTCCTGCGCCTCCTGGGTGTTGATGTTGTCGAATCCCAGCTGCACACAGAAGTCCATGTCGAAGGCGCGTTGCGCCTGCCGGATCAATCCGAGGTACGAGTTGTTCACCACCACATGCACGTACGGCAGATTGAATTGTGCACCGACGGCCAACTCCTCGATCATGAACTGGAAGTCGTAATCACCGGACAGAGCAACGACATTCGCGCTCGGATCCGCCGCCGCCGCGCCCAGGGCCGAGGGTATGGTCCAGCCGAGCGGGCCGGCCTGGCCGCAGTTGATCCAGTTGCGAGGTGAGTAGACGTGCAAGAACTGCCCACCCGCGATCTGCGAGAGTCCGATGGTGCTGACGTAGCGGGTGTCGCGGTCGAAGACCTTGTTCATCTCCTCGTAGACGCGCTGCGGCTTGATCGGCACGTTGTCGAAATGGGTACGGCGATGCATAGTGCGCTTGCGCGTCGCGCAGTCCTCGACCCAGCCGGACAGGTCACGCAGAGTCCCTGCCGCGCGCCGCTCCTCGGCGACGGCCACGAACTGCTCGAGCGCTGCCTTGGCGTCGGAGATGATGCCGTAGTCCGGTGCGAAGACGCGTCCGATCTGGGTCGGTTCGATGTCGACGTGAACGAACTTGCGACCCTTCCGGTACGTCTCGAGCCCACCGGTATGCCGGTTGGCCCAACGGTTTCCGATGCCGAGCACGAAGTCCGAGGCCAACAGGGTCGCGTTGCCGTAGCGATGCGCGGTCTGCAAACCGACCATTCCCGCCGCGAGGCGGTGATCGTCCGGGATGGTGCCCCAGCCCATCAGCGTCGGGATGACCGGTACATCGAGGATCTCGGCGAGCTGCACCAGCAAGTCGGAGGCATCGGCATTGATGATGCCGCCGCCGGCGACGATCAACGGACGCTCCGACGCGAGCAGCATGTCGATGGCCTTCTCTGCCTGAGCGCGGGAGGCGACGGGCTTGTGAACCGGCAGCGACTGGTACGTCTCGGGGTCGAACTCGATCTCGGCCATCTGCACGTCGATGGGCAGATCGATCAGAACCGGGCCGGGTCGACCGGACCTCATCAGATGAAAGGCCTGCGCGAACGCACCGGGAACCTGGGCGGGTTCGAGCACCGTCATCGCCATTTTGGTGACCGGGGCAGCGATCGACGCGATGTCGACGGCCTGGAAGTCCTCCTTGTGCAACCGCGCGACCGGGGCCTGACCGGTGATGGCGAGGATCGGGATCGAGTCGGCCATGGCCGAATACAGACCGGTGATCATGTCGGTTCCGGCGGGACCGGAGGTGCCGATGCAGACGCCGATGTTGCCCGGTGCGGCGCGGGTGAAGCCTTCCGCCATATGCGAGGCACCTTCGACGTGCCGGGCCAGCACGTGCCGGATGCCCCCGTGGTTGCGCATCGCCGCGTAGAACGGGTTGATCGCCGCGCCGGGGAGTCCGAATGCGGTTGTCGCGCCTTCGAGTTCGAGGATCTTGACTGCGGCATCGGCCGCGCGCATCGTCGCCACGTCAGTTCTCCTTGCCCGAGAGCCGGGCCACGCCGCGGTACAGTGCCGAATGGTCCAGTCCTCCATCGCCATTGGCTCGCGCGGAGGCCATGAGCTGGCCCAGCACCGCGCCCATGGGGATCACCACTCCTGCCTCACGTGCGGCCGAGGTGACGATGCCGAGATCCTTGTGATGCAGATCGATACGGAATCCCGGCTCGAACGAGCGATCCAACATCTTCTGCGCCTTCTGGTTCAGTACTGCCGAGCCCGCGAGACCCCCGCCCAGAACCTCGACGGAGGCCGCAAGATCGACACCGTAGGCCTCGAGGAACGCGATCGCCTCGGCGAGCACCTGAATGTTGCCTGCGACGATCAGCTGATTGGCAGCCTTGACCGTCTGACCGGAACCGTTGGGGCCCACGTGCACGACTGTCTTACCGACGACATCGAGAATCGGCTTGGCACTGGCGAAGTCCTCGGCGCTACCGCCGACCATGATCGACAGGGTCGCGTTCTCGGCTCCGGCCTGGCCGCCGGAGACCGGGGCGTCGAGGATGCGGAAGCCGCGTGAGGCGGCGTCGGCAGCCAACGTGGCGGTGACGTCGGGACGGATGCTGGAGAAGTCGATGATCAGCGCGTCGCGTCGCGCATTGTCGAACACCCCGCCCTCACCGGTGAGGACGTCCTGCACGTCCGGTGAGTCCGGGACCATGATCGCGACGATGTCGGCGTCGTGCACTGCCTTGGCGATGGAGTCGGCCGCGGTGCCGCCCGCCTCCACGAGGGGGCCGGTGCGATCGGGTGTCAGGTTGTAGCCGACCACGTGGTGGCCCGCCTTGGCGAGGTGGACGGACATGGGGCTGCCCATGATTCCGAGTCCGATGAATGCAATGGTGCTCATGAAGATTCCCTACTTGGTAGTGGTGACGCGGTCCGACTGGAGCCAGTCGAACGTGTCCTGGCGGGTGGCCTTGTATTCGAGTCCGACATAGCCGTCGTAACCCCGTGCCGAGAGTGCGGCGAGCTGCCCGCCCAGGTCGAGTGTTCCGGTTCCTGGTTCGCCGCGGCCCGGGGAGTCGGCGATCTGTACGTGCCCGATCAGATCGTGGTGTGCATCGAGTACCGCGGGCACGTCGTCTCCATTGACGGCGAGGTGATAGAGATCGGCGAGCAGACGAAGGTTGTGTACGTCCTGCTCACGCGCTACGCGTCGGATGGTGGCGACGGCACCGGCGGCGGTCGTGATCGGGTATGCGGGCGCGCCGCTGACCGGCTCGAGCAGTACGACGCCACCGATCCTCGCTGCTGCTCTCCCTGCTGCGGCAAGGTTCTCGATTGCGACGTCGTCCTGTTGCATCGGGTCCACTCCGTCGAGCCGGTTGCCGTACAGAGCGTTGAAGGCTTTGGTGCCCAACTGTTCTCCGATTGCGACAGCGACATCGATGTTGTCTCGGAAGGCCCGAACCTGCGCAGGGTCGGAAAGTATGCCGCGATCACCGGCGGGCATATCGCCGGCGGCGAAGTTCAGTCCTGTCAGCTGCACCCCGGCATCGCGAATCGCGGACACGAAGGTATCGATCTCGGCGTCGGAGGGGACCGGTGTCGAGAACGGCCACCAGAACTCGACGGCCTCGAAGCCTGCGTCTTTGGCCCGTTGCGGCCGATCGAGCAAGGGAACGTCGGCGAAGAGAATGGAGCAGTTGACGGTGTAGTTGACATGTGTGTCAGCAATATTGTTCATGCACATGACCTTTCAGTTCTGCGGTGCTGGAAGTCCGCGGTACCGACGCCAGCTGCCGGTGTAGGTGATGTCGGTGAGCTCGCCTGGCCGGGCCTCGAGCACTCCTGGCCGTAGTCCGACACCGAGGACGGATCGTCCGTCGTCGAGTGCGACTACCGTCAGCTCCAGCTCCGGCGGTTCGTCCGGCAGGAACGTGGTCCGGATGGCGTCGAGGGGGATGTCGTACAACTCGCCTTCGATCGCCGCGCCTGCGGTGTGGTCGAGCAGCAGCGCGGGGAATTCGTCCCGCACCGAATAGAAGCGGTAATGCGGGGTGGTGCGCACCGTGCCCACGAATGGGTGTGACGAGACGTTGTGGTGCAGGCTTCCGCCGCGCATGGCACCACCGTTACAGAAGAGCTCCGCCATGAAGTCGTTCCTCTCGGGGTCGAGCATACCGGTCAAAGTCCGTATTATGGAATCGGTATTCCGTTGGATGGATCGAGTGTGGCGTGCGCCACGGAGTCCTGTCAAGACCCGATCCGTCTTGCATGCCGAATCATCCTTCGCCGCAACGCTGGAACATCGGACGCACAGTCGACGCCAATCCACCCTTGACAGTTGTTGTGATCGGTGTCACGCTCGATTGGTGGAATCATCATTTCGTATTGCGGAATCACACATCGGCGGCGATGTCGTCGCCGAATTGAATGCGGCCTCCGAGGTCGACGCGGCTCGAATGCTCTCGCACTGCCTGGACGTTCCCCGCTGGATCGAGGAGGTTCTCCAGCACAGACCCTTCACCGACGCCCAGTCCCTGCGTCGAACGATCGCGCACGCTGCCGCTCCGCTGACCGAGGACGAGATACGCCGTGCACTCGCGGTGCATCCTCGCATCGGGGAACGCCCGAGCGGCGAGGATCTCGCTGCGCGCCACGCGAGCGCCGAACAATCCGGCGTCGACATCTCGGTCGAGGGCAT
Organism: Rhodococcus sp. MALMAid1271; assembly: GCF_049195265.1. Lineage (NCBI taxonomy): Bacteria > Bacillati > Actinomycetota > Actinomycetes > Mycobacteriales > Nocardiaceae > Rhodococcus > Rhodococcus sp. MALMAid1271. The sequence continues at coordinate 100,676 of NZ_JBMIRQ010000108.1, forward strand.
CGAGCAACGCCTGCGAGCAGGGAACCTGGCCTACGAGAACCGGTTCGGGCAGGTTTTTCTGATCCGAGCAGCAGGCAGGAACGCCGAGGACGTGCTGCGCGCCCTGGGCGACCGCCTCGGCAACGATCGGCAGACCGAAGCTGCGGTCGTCGAGCACGAGCTGCGTGAGATCGCCGCCGTGCGGGCAACGGGAAGCCTGGAACCATGACCAGCCACGTCACCGCGCACGTTCTCGATGCAGCGAGAGGCATCCCTGCACAAGGTCTCTCGATCGAACTCAGCGATGCGGACGGCAATGCGATAGCACGGTCCACTACCGACGAACAGGGCCGCGTCTCCTCGCTCGGCCCGGAGGAACTGACGCCGGGAACCTATCGCCTCATCTTCGCCACCGGTGCGTACTTCGCGGCCCAGCACACCGAGTGTTTTCACCCCGAAGTAGTCGTCACCTTCGCGATCACCGCATCCGATCAGCACTATCACATCCCACTTCTGTTGAGCCCGTTCGCTTTCACCACCTATCGAGGGAGCTAGAAACCATGACCATCGTGCTCGGAGCAAACCAGTACGGCAAGGCCGAATGCAGACTCGTCCGCATCGACCGCGAGACCCCACGGCACCGGATCACCGACGTCAACGTCAGCTCACAGCTGCGCGGAGATCTCGACGCCGTACACGCAGAGGGCGACAACGCCCACGTCGTTCCCACCGACACCCAGAAGAACACCGTGTACGCCTTCGCTCGGGACGGCATCGGGGCCATCGAGCATTTCGCGCTCCGCCTCGGCGCTCACTTCACCGAGAGCTTCGATTGGATCACCGGCGGCCGTTGGGAGGTCGAGCAATACCAGTGGTCCCGCATCGGAAGCAACGGTACGCCCGGCGACGGCTACGACCACTCGTTCGTCAAATCGAGCGACGAGAAGCGAAACACGATCGTCACCGTCGACGGCGACGACATCTCCATCGTCTCGGGAATCAGCGACCTCGTGGTGCTCAATTCGACGGCCTCCGAGTTCTGGGGCTACCCGAAAGACCGGTACACCACGTTGCAGGAGACGACGGACCGAATCTTGGCCACGTCGGTCAGCGCCCGCTGGCGGTACCTTTCCACCGATCTCGACTTCGACAAGACCTTCGACGACGTCCGTTCCATCATGCTCGACGCCTTCGCGACCACTCACTCTCTCGCGTTGCAGCAGAGCCTGTTCCAGATGGGCAAGCAAGTACTCGAGGCGCATCCGGAGATTGCCGAGATCAAATTCTCGATGCCCAATATCCACCACTTCCTCGTCGATCTCGAGCCATTCGGACTCGACAATCCCGGTGAGGTCTTCTTCGTCGCCGACCGCCCCTACGGTCTGATCGAGGCGACGGTGGAGCGCGACGACGCCCCGGACGCGGGTCGCGCCTGGGATACCGTGCCCGGATTCTGCTAGGGGAGGCGGCCATGAAGCTGACGACTTCGAAGCTCACGAAGCGAGCCACCACGCCGCACGATCCCGCCCGTCCCGAGGACGAGCGGTTGTCGATCGGCCGGTCGTACGTCTACGGGTTGCAGCACATCCTGACGATGTACGGCGGCGTCATCGCCCCACCCCTGATCGTCGGGGGCGCGGCCGGATTGAGCGGCACCGAGATCGCACTGCTGGTCTCGGCAGCGTTGTTCGTCAGCGGAGCGGCCACCTTGCTGCAGACCCTGGGACTGCCGTACTTCGGCGCAAAATTGCCGTTGGTACAGGGAATCTCGTTTGCGTCGGTGTCGACGATGGTGGCGATCGCGAGCGGTCCTGGTGGATTGAACTCGGTGTTCGGGGCCATCATCGCCGCCGGTGCCATCGGTATTCTCATCACCCCGTTCTTCAGCAAGATCGTGCGCTTCTTCCCTCCCGTGGTGACCGGAACGATCATCACGGTCATCGGCATCTCGCTCCTGCCGGTTGCGGTTCGGTGGGCGATGGGCGGCGATCAACAGGCCACCGACTGGGGCTCGATGTCCAATATCGGACTCGCAGCATTCAGCCTGTTCATCGTGCTCCTCGTCAGCAGGCTGGTGCAGGGCACGCTCTCGCGCCTGTCGATTCTGATCGGCATCGTCGTCGGCACGCTCTTCGCCATCCTGATCGGCAAGGCCGATTTCTCCGAGGTCGGGAACGGCGCCGTCTTCAGGTTCCCCGAGCCGTTCGCCTTCGGCGCGCCGACATTTCAGATCGCGGCGATCATGTCGATGGTTGTGGTCATCCTCGTGATCATGACCGAGACCACCGCGGACATCCTGGCCGTCGGTGAGATCGTGGGCACCGACGTCGATGCGCGACGCGTCGGTGACGGACTGCGCGCAGACATGGTTGCCACCACCATCGCTCCCGTGTTCGGCACGTTCCCGGCCAGTGCCTTCGCACAGAACGTCGGGCTCGTGGCCGTGACCGGGATCAAGAGTCGCTACGTCGTCGCGGCCGGCGGCTCGGTGTTGCTCTTCCTCGGTCTGTTTCCCATCCTCGGGCTCGTCGTGGCTTCGGTTCCGCTTCCAGTGCTCGGCGGCGCGGGCATCGTATTGTTCGGCTCGGTGGCGGCGAGCGGTATCCGGACGCTGTCCAAGGTGGAATTCGAGGGCAATCTGAACCTCGTCATCGTGGCGGTGGCCATCGGATTCGGCGTCATCCCCATCGCTGTGCCTGGCTTCTACGCGGCCTTCCCCGATTGGGTCCATGTGGTGCTGGACTCGGGCATCAGTGCGGCGAGCATCGTCGCCGTCCTGCTGAACATCGCGTTCAACGTGATCACGCGAGGCCAGAAACCCTCGCCCTCGGTGGTGACCGCGGCACCGCCGGTGGCAACCCGGCATCACCAGTAGAGTTCTCCGGGAGAGACGGCGACTACGAAGGTGCGAGGTGGACTGTGGCGGCAGGTGGCGGTGTGCAGTCCGTGGAACGTGCGTTCGAGTTGCTCGACATCATGGCCGCGTCGGGCGGGTCCATCGGAATCAGCGAACTGGCCGAGGCCACCGATCTGCCGATGCCGACCGTGCACCGACTGATCGGAACCCTGGTCTCTCTCGGCTACGTCCGCCGGTTGCCGTCACGTCGATATGCTCTGGGTACCAAGCTCATTCGATTGGGCGACAGCGCATCCAAGCTGATCGGCGGATGGGCGAAGCCCTATCTGGCCGAGCTCGTCCGGATCACGCACGAGACCTCGAACATGGCGTTTCTCGAGGACGACATGGCGGTCTACGTCGCGCAGGTGCCGTCGGAGCACGCTATGCGGATGTTCAACGAGGTGGGCCAGCGCGTGCTGCCGCACTCGACCGGCGTCGGCAAGGCCCTGCTCGCGCAGTTGGACGACGATGCCGTCCGTGCCATCGTCGATCGGCTCGGCATGGCGCCCCGCACCGTCCACACCCTCACCACTCTCGATGCGTTGCTCGCGGATCTCGCGCTGACCCGCGAACGCGGTTACGCCGTGGACGACGGTGAACAGGAAGTGGGAGTGCGATGCTTCGCCGTGCCGGTGCTCGGTGCCCCGACGCTCACGGCGATGTCGATTGCCGGGCCAACCGCCCGAGTCACCGCCGAGTCGGCCGAGCAATTCGTGCCGTTGTTGATCTCGGCCGCCGAGCGACTGTCCAAGGATCTCGCGAGCAACGTTCCGGCACCTTAGTCTCGCAACACTTTCGCGTCTTTCGAGAACGTCTTCACCTGGTCGGTCAGCCACACGTGCGCCGGGACTGCGCCGCCGAGCAGCTCGCGAGCCAATGACGGGGATTCCCCGATCGGGACGTCACTGCCGGCGATGATGATGTTTCCGTAGCGTCTGCCTTTGAGCATCGCCGGATCGGCGACGATCGCCGTGTGTGGGAACACACTGCGAATGGTCGACGCCTCCTGCTTCGCGAGCGAGAGGTCGCGCCGGTCACCACAGTTGACGACGTACATACCGCCGGGTGAGAGGACGCGTCGAACATGCGCGGTGAACTCGGCGGTGAGTAGCGACGCGGGAGTTGTGGCTCCGGCGAAGACATCTCGCACGATCAGGTCACGGCTGTTCTCGCTGAGTGTTTCGGTGACCGCTCGCGCCTCGCCGACGCGGATCCGCAGCAGCGGTGCCCGCGGTAGATCGAACCACTCGCGAACCAGTTCCGAGAGCCTGCCGTCGAGTTCCACGACCACCTGACGGGCACCGGGAAACTCGGTGGTGAACGATCGGGCCAGCGTGCAGGCCCCGCCCCCGAGATGCAGAGCCCTCAGCGCGAAGCTCGAATCCCACTGCGCTCGAACCAGTCCCGATATCCACCGCATGTATTCGAACTCGAGGACGGTGGGGTCGCTCATGTCGATGTGTGAGCTGGGCACATCGTTGACGTTGACGATCCAGCCGTCGCCGGAGAACGTATCGCGAACCAATTCGCAGGTGCCCGAGTCGATCTCGAACACCCCGGGTTGCAGCCCGCCCGCCGGTGCCCGCTTCCTACCCATGGCCGATCTCGAGCTTGAAGTCTTCGAAATCGAATCCCGGAGTGACGACGCAGCTGACGAGGCTCGGCTCGTCACCCACCGGCCGCGCCCGCTGCCACTGCGACGGTGGCACGATCTGCTGCGGGGAATCGGCGCTCACCAGCAGCGAGGTCACCGCCCCCGGCTCGGCGTCGGCACCACCGAGGTCGAGTTGCACCGGGCTACCGCGGTGGTAGAGCCACATCTCGGTACCCCTCACGGTGTGCCAGGCCGATTGTTGGCCGGGCATGAGCAGGAACAGTATTGCCGTACCGGCTGCGCGTGGACCGGGGTACCCCTCGGGCAGCCCCGCCTGGGCGATGGTGATCTCGCTGCGCCAGGTCTCGCGGAACCACCCACCTTCCGGGTGGGGCTCGAGGTCGAGGCTCTGGGCCCAGTCGGGCAGTGACGTCCTGGAAGTCATGGTCGGTCCAATGGCTGAGCATCGACTGCTATTCCGGCGACCGCCTCGAGCAGGGCCTCCGCGTCCTCGTGCACGGGCCCGAGATCCCCGGTCCAGCCGAGCACTCGCACCGCGGCTGCCGCGATCCCTGCTGCATCCGCTGTCGGGTCGTGGCGTCCGTTCTCGACATCGGCCCGAGCGTTCACCACGGTCTCGACCAGACGAAACGGCAGATCTTCGGTGCCCGGCCTGCGCTCGGAACCGAGTTGGACGAGGGTGTCCGAGGCGATGGCCGCGTACAGCCGCATCAGTCGGTAGCGATGGTCACGGAAGGTCTCGAAACGCTCGCTGCGCAGTTCGGGCAGCAGATAGAGCGCGCCCAGATTCCACGTCGATGCACCCAGTTGCCCCGCGTCGAAGTAGGCCAGCGCGTACATCTGGGTGGCGGGGTCGGCCCGCGAGTCCCGAATCCGCTGCGCAACGGCGAGCGGTTCGTCGACGGTGCCGCTGAGCAGCGCGTCGAGGATGTCGTCCTTGGTGGCGAAGTGGTGGTAGAGCGAGGCCTGACGCAACCCGACGGCCTCGGCGATGACGCGGGTCGAGGTGTTGGTGAATCCGCGGGTGGTGAAGAGCTCGGCCGAGGCGTCGAGTATCTCCTCGCGTGCGGTGTCGCCGGGCCGCTTCTTCGTGCTCAGTCTCGGTCTGCCTGCGCCGGTCATGTCCTCATCCTGTCAGGTCTGCATGCGGGTGAGATTTCTGTCATCTGATCGAAATAGAGGAAACGAGTTCGTTGCACGACGGTCACCGACAGGGAACGACGGTGCCGAAAACTATCAACTGACAGAAACCCGCCTCGGCGATGCAGCGGGTGATCGCTCACCACCCACCTCGCCCGGAGGAGACCTCATGAGCTCGACGACATTGCCTGCCCCCGGTACCGGTTCCGAACCGGGTCACCCCTCGGACCATTCGGATCTCGCTGCCCTCGGTTACGACCAGCAACTGCACCGAAGCCTCGGCAAGTACGCATCCTTCGCCGCCGGCTTCTCGTTCGTCTCGATTCTCACCACCATCTTCCAACTCTTCGGCCTCGGCTTCAGCTTCGGCGGACCCGCCTTCTTCCTCACCTGGCCACTGGTGTTTCTCGGTCAGTTCATGGTGGCGCTCAACTTCGCCGAACTCGCTGCCCGCTATCCCATCTCGGGTGCCATCTATCACTGGTCCCGCCGCATGGGCGGTGAACTGGTCGGATGGTTCGCCGGATGGTTCATGATCATCGCGCAGATCGTCACCGCCTCCGCGGCGGCGATCGCCCTCCAGGTCGTGCTGCCCAGCATCTGGAGCGGGTTCCAGATGATCGGCGAGGACACCGCACTCACCTCGCCCAGCGGTGCCGCGAATGCCGTTGTGCTCGGCTCGATTCTGTTGGTGCTCACCACCACCATCAACTGCATCGGCGTCGACTGGATGTCGCGCATCAACAGCATCGGCGTCACCTGCGAGATCGTCGGCGTCATCGCCCTGGTCCTGGTGTTCTTCACCCACGCCGAGCGCGGACCCCAGGTGGTCCTCGATACCGGCAGCGCCGGTGCCGAGCCCGGATACATCGGGGCATGGATCGTCTCCGGCCTGATGGCCGCCTACGTCATGGTCGGCTTCGGCTCGGCGGGCGAACTCGCCGAGGAAACCCGCAATCCCCGACGCGTCGCACCTCGCACCATCCGACTCGCTCTCTCCGCCTCGGCGCTGGGCGGCGGACTGATGATCGTCGGCGCATTGATGGCCGCGCCGAGCCTCACCGACGGCCAGTTGGCAACGCAGGGCCTGCCGTACGTGATCGACTCGATCCTCACCTCTCCGTGGGGCACGATCCTGCTGATCGACGTCTCGATCGCCGTGTTCATCTGCACCCTCGCGATCCAGACCGCGGCTTCGCGGCTGATGTTCTCGATGGCCCGCGACGGTCGACTGCCTGCCTCCGCAGCTCTCGCAAAGGTCAACTCGCGCACCGGCACCCCTATCGCCCCCTCGGTACTGATCGGCCTCGCCTGCATCGCGATCCTGGCCGTCAACGTCGGCAACTCCGCGATATTCACCACGCTGTCCAGCGTCTGCATCGTGTTGATCTACCTCGCCTACATGATGGTGACCGTCCCGCTGCTGATCCAGCGGCTCAAAGGCTGGCCGCGCGGTGGAGTGCAGCACGACGCGGACGGGCAGAAGCTGTTCACCCTCGGCCGCCTCGGCGTGCCCGTCAACATCGCCGCAGTTCTGTACGGCGGGCTGATGGTGATCAACCTGTCGTGGCCGCGGGCCGAGATCTTCGACCCCACCGGCGAATTCCCACTGCTGCGATGGGCAGCACCCCTGACCGTCCTCGCCGTGATCCTCGTGGGAATTGCCTGCCTTCCGCACGGAAAAGCCCACCCGAAGCCCGTCACGATCGGAGCCTGAACCCACATGAGCTCAGCAACCGCAACCACGCAATCGGCCAAAGCGCACGCCCGATCTCAGGCGACCGTCGCGCCCGCACCCACCGCACCGGAGGGGATATCGGAGCTCACCTGGGCAGAGTCGGTACCCGGCGGCAGCTACACCTCCGCGGTCCTCGCCCGCGGAACCCGGCTCCGGCTACTCGACGTCGACGGCAGCGCCTGCGCGCATCTGCTGCTCTACCGCGCCGAAGCACCGTGGGAACGACTCAACACCGCAGATACCGTGAAGGTTCCGTGGCAGGCGTACCTCGGTGCAGGCCACCCGCTCCTCTCGGATCAAGGCCGCGTTCTGGCCACCATCGTCGACGACACCTCCGGTCGTCACGACGCACTGTGCGGCACGACGTCCACCTCGACCAACACCGCGAAATACGGAGTCAGCGGACCACATTCGGCCGCGCCGGCGGGGCGCGAGCTGTTCACGCTCGCCGCGGCAAAGCACGGACTCCAACCGCGGGACGTCGCGCCGTCCCTGTCGTTCTTCCACGGCGTCACGGTCGGAGCAGATGGCGCGCTCACCAGTACCGGTTCGGCCGGGCCGGGGCGATCGGTGGATCTACTCATCCACCTGCCGGTGATCGTGTTGCTCGCCAACACCGCTCATCCACTCGATCCGCGCCCCGAGTACCCCACGACATCCCTCGACGTGCTCGCCTGGCGAGCAACGGAGGAACTGCTCCAGCTGACCAACACCGAGCCGGAATATCAACGCGCAGTGACGAACACCGAGAACGCATGGAAGGCAGCAGCACAATGACCACCAGCACCCTCGAGAGCACGATCGTGCGGGACGAGATCGCCCCTGCGTTCGGCCCCTGGTCCGCCGTCGTCGAAGTGGGAGATGTTCTGACCATCGTCGACCTGTGCGGCAATCAAGCAGTCGACACCCTGCTGTACAGCGCACACGACCACTCGATTCGCTACTCGGCCGCCTCGACGATCGCCGCGCAGCAGAACCTGTTCCTGACCACCGGAACCGTTCTGCGCAGCGATGATTCAACACCACTGATGACGATCGTCCGGGACGAGGTGGGTAACCACGACACCGTCGGCGGGGCGTGCTCGAAGGAATCGAACACCCTGCGCTACGGCCACCACACCCGGCATCAGCACGCCTGCGTCGAGAACTTCCTCATCGAGGGCTCCAAGTGGGGACTCGGCAAACGAGACCTGGCCCCCAACATCAACTTCTTCATGAACGTCCCCGTCGACTCCGACGGCACTCTCGGCATCGTCGACGGTCTGTCGGCTCCCGGCAAGACGCTCTCGCTGCGTGCCGAGATCGACACCCTGGTACTGGTGTCGAACTGCCCGCAGATCAACAACCCCTGCAACGGATTCGACCCCACCGCAGTGCGCATGATCGTGACGCGAGAGTCGGCTCCGGCATGAACGCGACCAAGATGACCGTGCAGCGGCCCGGGATGCTCACCACGGTGCAGGACTGGCCGGGACGCATCGGGTACTGGAAGGTGGGCGTACCGCCGTCCGGACCGATGGACGATCTGTCGTTCCGTCTCGGCAACACCGCGCTGGGCAATGCGGAGGGCGCACCGGGACTCGAATCCACCATGGCCGGTCCGGCATTGACCTTCGATGCCGATACCTACGTCTGTGTCACCGGTGCCGCGGTGCCGGTGACGATCGACGCAATACCTGCCCCGCAGTGGCGGCCGGTGCTGGTTCCCGCCGGGTCGACCCTGGACGTCGGCACCACCACCGGGCATGGCCTCCGGGTCTACGTTCTGATCCAGGGCAGCCTCGAGGTCGAGGACTATCTGGGTAGCGCAGCGACGTTCACGCTCGGCAAGTTCGGCGGACATCGCGGCGGCACCCTCGGTGAGGGCGACGTGATCGGGCTGGCAGGGCGCTCGGACGACCCCGGCATTCTCGGGCCGATCCCGATGGAACACCTACCGGTACTGACGTCGAGCTGGGACATCGCCGTCACCGAGGGGCCGCACGGGGCCCCGGAGTTCTTCACCCGCGCCGATATCGACACCCTCTACGCCACGCGCTACGAGGTGCATTTCAACTCCGACCGCACCGGTGTCCGGTTGATCGGACCGAAGCCGCAATGGGCCAGGACCGACGGCGGTGAAGCCGGGCTGCATCCGTCCAACATCCACGACAACGCCTACAGCGTCGGCGCACTCGATTTCACCGGCGACACCCCGATCCTGCTCGGCCCCGACGGCCCGAGTCTCGGCGGATTCGTCTGCCCCGTCACCGTGGTTGCCGCCGAACGCTGGAAGCTCGGCCAACTCCGGCCCGGGGACACCATCCGATTCGTTCCGGTCCGGGCCGCGGCGACCGCACCGCTCGGCTCGCTGGGTCTGGCCCGACGCGCGTCACTACCTGCCGTCTTCTCCGCAGGCGGCGACGGTGACGACGGGGTCATCGCCCGCCGCGACGCCGACACCTGCGTCACCTATCGGCGCTCGGGAGACGACAACGTTCTCGTCGAGTACGGCGATATGAAACTCGATCTGTCCCTGCGCGCGCGGGTGCACGCCCTGCATCAGCGCATCGAGGCGATCGCACCGCGCGGGCTGGTGGACCTGACCCCCGGCATCCGTTCGTTGCAGGTGAAGGTGAATCCCGATGTCCTGTCGATCGACTCGTTGATGGGGCTGCTCGCCGAGGTCGAGGACGATCTGCCCGCCGCCTCCGAGCTGATCGTCCCCAGTCGCCGGGTTCGGCTGCCGCTGTCCTGGGACGACCCGTCGACGAGGGAGGCCATCGCGCGATACATGCACGGGGTGCGCGCCGACGCCCCCTGGTGCCCGTGGAACATCGAGTTCATCCGGCGCATGAACGGCCTCGATTCCGTGGCCGAGGTGTTCGACACCGTCTTCGCCGCCGACTACATGGTGCTCGGGCTGGGGGATGTGTATCTGGGCGCACCGGTGGCGACCCCGCTCGATCCACGACACCGACTGGTGACGACCAAGTACAACCCCGCTCGCACGTGGACACCGGAGAATGCCGTCGGCATCGGCGGGGCCTACCTGTGCATCTACGGTATGGAAGGCCCCGGCGGCTACCAGTTCGTCGGCCGCACGACGCAGGTGTGGAACCACAGCGCCACCTACAGCGGTGGACCGTTCGAGGAGGGCACCCCGTGGTTGCTCCGGTTCTTCGACCGCATCTCCTGGTACTCGGTCGAACCCGAGGAGCTGATGGACCTGCGCGCAGATCTGGCCGCCGGACGCGGCGGCGGAGTGCAGATCACCGACGGTGAGTTCTCCCTCGCCGAACACGAGAGCTTCCTCGAGACCAACGCCGACTCGATCGCCCGATTCCGCGCGACACAGGCCGTGGCCTTCGGAGCCGAGCGGGACGCATGGTCGGCAGCAGGAGAATTCGACACGAAGAAGGGCAGAACCGATGCGGCCTGAGGTACGAGAGCGAGTTCTACAGGCGTACAAGCGTATTGCCGAAGTGGACCGCCCCGAGGTGTGGATCACGCTCCGCGACGAGGACGAGGTGCTGGCCGAGGCCGTCACGATCGACGAGGCGATCGCGGCCGGTGCGGAGCTACCGCTCGCGGGCACACTGGTCGCGGTCAAGGACAACATCGACGTGGCGGGGCTGCCCACTACCGCTGCCTGCCCCGAATTCGCCTACACACCCGAGGTATCCGCGGCTGCGGTCGAACGGCTGACCAGCCGCGGCGCGCTGGTGCTCGGCAAGACCAACCTGGATCAGTTCGCCACCGGACTGGTCGGCACCCGCAGCCCCTACGGAGCGGTGCGTTGCGCCTGGGACCCCACCTTGATCGCGGGCGGTTCGAGTTCGGGCTCCGCAGCCGCCGTGGCCCTGGGAATAGTCGACATCGGAATCGGCACCGACACAGCCGGTTCGGGTCGAGTTCCGGCCGCGTTCCACGGCCTGGTAGGCATCAAGAGCACGCTGGGGATCGTACCGACCAGCGGGGTCGTGCCCGCCTGCGCCGACTACGATTGCGTCACCGTACTGGCCCAGGACCTCGACAGTGCCACTGCAGCAATGAAAGTCATGAGCGGACCTGCTGTCACCGACCCCAGGAGCCGATCCTGGCCGAGCGACGTCCGGCTGGCTGCCGCACCGCAGCCACGCCTCGCCGTCCCCCGAGCCGGGGATCTCGCATCGTTGAGCCCGGCGTACCGTCGGGCATTCGCCGATACTGTCGCGGGTCTGGCCGACAAGGGCTTCACCCACGTCGAGGTCGACATCGCCGCCCTGCTCGACGCGGCAACACTGCTGTACGACGGAGCTATTGTGGCGCAGCGCTATTCGGCGGTGGGGCCGTTTCTCGACTCGGCACCGGCCGGAGCAGATCCCACGGTCGCCGCGATCGTCGGAGCTGCGGCCGAACCCTCCGCGCACCGCTACGTGGACGATCTCGACGCTCTTGCACGAGCGAAAACCGCTGCGCGGGAACTCCTGTGCGATACCGACGGTCTGCTTCTGCCCACCACCACCGAGCATCCCACCATCGCGGCGGTGCAGTCCGATCCGATCGGAATCAATCGCCGTCTGGGTACCTTCACCAACTTCTGCAATCTGCTCGATATGGCGGCGGTGGCTGTTCCCGGTGCCGCGACGGCCGACGGCGCTCCGTTCGGAGTGATGTTCGTCGTGCCCGCCTTCGAGGATCAGGTCGCGATCGATCTCGCCGCGCGACTGATCGGCACATCGTCACCCGCACTGATCGACGACGGCATCGAGGTGCTCGCCGTGGGGGCGCACCTGCGCGGCTTCCCGGTGCACCGTCAGTTGATCGATCGCGGTGCCCGGTTCAGTGGAGAGGTGACCACGTCTGCGGACTATCGGCTGGTCGATCTGCACACCACCCCGCCCAAGCCGGGCCTGGTACGGCGGTCGGGCGGCGGCGCGCCAATCGCCGGAGAGCTGTATCGAATGTCTGCCGCAGCGCTCGGCACCTTCCTGGCAGAGTTGCCCGCTCCGATGGGGCTGGGTCCGGTCGAGTTGTCCGACGGTAGATGGGTCACCGGATTCTGCTGCGCGCACGACGCAGCGGAACGGGGTACCGACATCACCGAGTACGGCGGCTGGCGTGCGTATCAGGGCCTACCGCCATCGGCGGCGACCCGCACAGCGAGGAACCCGAGCACCGTACCCATGACGTAGCGCTGCACCTTCAGCCACGTCGGTCGCAGGGCGAGAAAGCGGGCGATCGATCCGGCCAGCACCACGATCGCCAGATTGATCGCCACCGCGACGACGATCTGCACCCCGCCGAGTGTGAAGCCCTGCAGCACAAGGTGTCCGGCTGCAGGGTCGACGAACTGCGGGATGACCGAGATGTACATGATCGCTATTTTCGGATTGAGCAGATTCGTCACCAAGCCCATGGTGAACAGTCGACCGGTCGAATCCTGTTGCAGTTCGGCCGGTTCGAATGCCGAGACCGTCCCCCGCAGCGCCTGCACCGCCAGCCAGGCGAGGTAGGCGGCCCCGGCCAGCTTGACCGCTGTGTACAGCGCAGGAACGGCGGTGAACACCGCGGCCAAGCCCAGATTGGTGGCCGTGAGATAGATCAGGAACCCGAGTGCGACGCCGGCCAACGACACCATTCCCGCGCGCCTGCCTTGCGAGATGCTGCGCGAGACGAGGTAGATCATGTTGGGTCCCGGGGTCAGCACCAACGCGAGAGCTACAGCGAACACGCCGATCACAGCGGAATACGAGACCATGCGGTCGAGACTTCACGACGACCCGACCGCGTGAGAAGAGCCAGTTCCCGGCTGATGGCCTCTACTGGTCGGTTGTTCGGCTCAGTTCCCTCGCACGACGAGGGCGACACCGTCTGCGATCGCTGCCATCCCCGCCGCCGTCGGGTGCAGTGGCGCAGCAGGATTCTGCGGGATGACTCCTTCGAAGTAGCGCTGGTCAGGAGCTGCGCAGACATCATGGCCGATGCTCAATGGTTCGGTGTCGACGAACTCGGCACCGTGCTCGTTCGCCTGCATCTTCAGAGCCTCGTTCATCGCGGTGATGCTGCTCTGGATGTAGTCGGCATCCTCGGGCAACATCGGCTGCGTGGGAAAGCAGCCACCGTCGGGCAAGTAGGTGCCGTAGCCGACGACGAGGATCCTCGCGTCGGGCGCGCGCTCTGCCACCGCGTCGAGCATCGCTCCCCAGGTCGGTGCGTGCTCGGCGATGGCGGCGGCGACCGAGTCGACCCCGCCGGCAGTGAGCCGGTCCTTGCAGACGTTGGTCGCCGAGGTGCTCGTGAAGGTCAGGCACTGTACGGCCGTCGACACCAGCCCGATGTCGTTTCCGCCGATCGTGACCGTCACCAGGTCGGTGTCGGCACTCAGCGCGTCGAGCTGCACGGGGACCTCGCCACTGGACGTGCCTTGCGGAGCGGAGACGATGTTCTCGGTGACGGCCCCCGAACAGGTGACGTCGACGAACGAGGCGGCCGCCAGTTCCTGTGCGAGAACATGCGGGTAGTTGGAGTCCGACCGCTGGCATCCCGGTTCGCCCACCTGATCGGGGATACGTGGTCCCGACGCAGCGGAGTCTCCGAGCGCAACGTAGTTCAGCGGTGCGGGAGGAGCGGTCGCGAGGGCTTCCTGCGCTGGAGAATCCGTGCTGCAGGCCGTGAGCACACCGGCGATGACAGCGAGACCGACGCCGATTCGATGTCTTCTCACAGCTTCGACGCTACCGGTACCGGTAATCTCGACCGGGTTGTCCAGAGAAATGCATCTACACCACGAAGGCAGGCACAATTCATGATCACCAATTTCATCAACGCGATCCTCAGCGGCTTCGGTTCGATCTCTGCCGGCAGCAGCGGCTTCGAGCTGGCACCGGGCACGCTGCCCTTCGGGCTGTAGAGACCGCACGCAGCTCACCCGTGCGGTGCCGACGGTTCGATCGGCTCCGCACGGGTAACCCGCAAGCATGACTACCCCGAACAACGACAGCACATCGTCCCCCGACGCCAAGGAAGACGTTCAGTCGGATCCGGCTGCGGCTCCCGAGGGCAACGATTGGTCGAGCGAAGGCGGAGCAACCAAAGCCGGCCCCGCTACCGACGACGAGCGAACCGACAACGGCTAGCCGATCCGACGGCGGGGAGCGGCACGCAGTATGCGGACATCGTCCGCCGTGACGATGTGTTCGACCGACTCCCCGCGGTCCGGCTTCGATGCGCCGACGGCGAAGTTCACTCGCGCGTCACCGAGCCAATCGACTCCGACGACGACGCCCACGGTTCCCCTCGGGATGCCGCTTCGCCATCGCACGCGCCCAAGATCGCGAACCGCAATGACGGTCGCTCCGATCTCGAAGTGCCCCATGAGCCCCCCTGGCTTGATTTTTACCGACCAGTAGACCTCGAATGAACACCCTGTTCAAGCGGTAGATCCGCGCTTATCGAGGCCATTGCCGACCCCGAAGTCGGCCGTCGGGAAACTAAATCGGATCTCGCCCCGCTATCGCGTCCGAGAATCTTCCGACGGTATTTTCAGTGTCTAACATTTGCCGATATCGCAAACTTTCTTGTCGTTTTCTCGGCAGTCGTCGCACACTCTCCGCATGACTTCACTCACTTCTCAGCAGGCACCGGTCGAGGTGATCATCGTCGGCGGCGGCGTCGCCGGACTCAGCGCTGCGGTGGCCCTCGGCCGCTCCCGGCGATCCGTAGTCGTCATCGACGCCGGCGACCCGCGCAATGCGCCCGCTGCACATTCGCACAACTACCTCACCCGCGATGGCGAGTCGCCGCTGGAACTGGTTCGGCTCGGCCGTGCCGAGGCGCAGCACTACGGCGCGCACATTCTCGAGGGCACTGCCCGGTCGGCATCCAGGACCGAAACAGGTTTCGAGGTGACACTCGCGGACGGTTCCACCGTCGAAGGCCGCCGCCTGCTGGTCACCACCGGCCTGACGGACGTCCTGCCGAGCATCCCCGGCCTCTCCGAGCGTTGGGGCCGCGATGTGTTGCACTGCCCGTACTGTCACGGATGGGAAGTGCGAGACCGCGCGATCGGGATCATCGGCAGCGCCATGACCGCGCACCAGGCGCAGATGTGGCGTCAGCTCACGGACCGCGTCACGGTGTTCTCCCACACCGCACCGGAGTTCACCGCGGAACAAACGCAGAGATTCACCGCACGCGGTATCGAGGTCGTCGACGAGGCGATCGCGCGCGTGGACGTCGAGAACGACGCCATCGTCGGCGTCACGCTGGGCAGTGGGCGCCAGGTTCGACTGGAGGCGCTGGTCGTGGGACCCGCCTTCAGCTCACGCGCGGACATCCTGGTCTCACTCGGGCTCGACACCACCGAGATGGTGATGAACGACCATGTTCTCGGCACGTACATCGAGGCCGACCCCGTCGGTGCCACCTCGGTGCCCGGCGTCTGGGTCGCAGGTAATGTCGCGACACCGATGGACACCGTGGTCGCAGCATCTGCAGCGGGAGTCAAAGCAGGTGCCGCGATCAACGGCGATCTGATCGAGGAGGAGGTGCGCGCAGCCGTGGAGTCGGCGAGAGCCACGGTGCGTTGACCTTCCAGCGTTCAGGTGCTCAGTTGCCCAGGTTGTTCAGCGCCGCCGCCAGGCCTTCCTCGACCATTTCCTTGCGGACTCCGAGCGAGAGCAGAGTTGCGTCCTCGTTCTCCAGCAACGCCAGCAGGATATGTTCGGTTCCGATGTAGTTGTGCCCCAATCGCAGGGCCTCCCGGAAGGTCAGCTCCAAGGCCTTCTTGGCACCGGCGTCGAACGGGATGAGGGCGGGTAGCTCGGCAGCCGGTTCCGGTAGCGATGCCGTCGCCGCCGCGCGGATCTGTTCGGCAGTCAGCCCGTGGGCAACCAGGAGCTTCGCCCCGATCCCCTCTGGTTCACCGAGCAATCCCAGGATCAGATGCGCGCTGGTGATCTGATCCTGTCCGGTCGCGCGCGCCTCGTTCTGCGCTCCCACCACCACATTGCGCGCCCGCGGGGTGAAGCGCGAGAAGCCCTGACTGGCATCGAGATCTGCGGGGCCGTCGCCGCCCTTGGCGACGAATCGTTTCTGCACTGCCTGCTTGCTCACACCCATCGATGCACCGATGTCGGTCCACGACGCTCCTGACCGTCGTGCGCGGTCGACGAAATGGCCGATCAGATGATCGGCGATCTCACCGAGAGAGTCGGCGGCGATCACCGCATCGGACAGTTGATCGAGTGCATCGGTATGCACTTTCTCGATCGCCTCGATGAGGTCGTCGAGTCGGACGGGGTTCGTCATTTTCTTCGGTTCGATCATTCGTCAACCGTAGGTTGACGAACCCTGGTCGTCAACCCCAGGTTGACGCATTCGTGCGGCGCAACATCCGTTGTGAAATCTGCATCTCCACATCGAACTTGGTCACCGTGCGCAGTGCTGCAAGACGTATATTCACCGGTGGAGGCACCGCCGAGAATCCGCGCGGACGCCGCGAGCGAGAAGGAAGTGGGTCCTTCGATGAACACGAAGGTCGCTGCGCCCTTTGCCATGCACACGACACGGACCACACTGCTGGCCGCCGTGGTCGTGATCGTGTCCACTGTCTTCCTTCTCGGTGACGCCGCAGTAAGGACGGGCGTCATGGCCACCGTCGCCATCGGCTCCGTTCTGGTCATCAGCTTCGCGATTCGCAGATACCGGCCCGATGACTCACGCTGCTGGTGGGCACTGTTCGGAGCCTCCGTCGTGTTCATTTTCGGAGTTTCGCTACGCAGCGATCCCAGCGCACTGGCCCATTCCTTTCCGCTACTGCCGGACGTCTTCACCCTCACCGGCTACGGACTCGTCACCTACGCCCTGTCTCGGTGGATCCGAGATCGCAAGTCGATCGACGACATCACTCCACTGGTCGACGCGGGGCTGATCTTCCTCGGCTCGCTGTTTCTGTCCTGGTTGCTGTTCATCTCCCCGGCCCTCGAATCGCCACGCTCGTCGGCATCGACGGTGATGAACGGCGTGTATCCCGCCATCGACGCCGCTCTGATCACCCTCACCACCTATCTGGTCTTCTCGTCCAAACCGCGCACGCCTGCGCTGCAATGGGCCCTCGCCGCGCTCATCGCAACGCTCGTCGGCGACGTCTCGTATGCCTTCGCTGCCACGACCGACGACGCGCCGTCCTCGGGCCTGCTCGACGGCATCTACCTCTTCGCCTACCTCTCCCTGGCAATGGCAGCACTCGATCCATCGATGCGTACCGTTTCGCACCGGCAGCCGCCGGCACCGGCCCACAGCAACCGCCGGGTCGTGTTCGTGGTGCTGCTGCTGGTGGTGTGCGGAACCGTGCCGCTGCTGGGCTCCGCGGGCTCCACCGGCGACCTGGTCGTGCGTTCGCTGTTACTCGCGTCGATCCTGGTGGGCGCATTCCTGCGCGGCGAAAGTGCTCTCGCCAGGGTGCAGACCGGCAAAGATCAGGCCAAGTACCGAGCTGCACACGATCTGTTGACCGGGCTACCGAATCGAACGATGCTCGACGAGGAATTCGCGCGGCACGAGCACTCGCAGGCTCCGGGGCGCACCTGCGTCCTGTTCGTCGATCTCGACAATTTCAAGATGGTCAACGACTCGTACGGCCACCGCGTCGGCGACGAGCTGATCACCGCTGCCGCGCGCCGCATCCGGGCGGCCGTCGGTGCCGCCGACTCCGTCATTCGATACGCGGGCGACGAATTCATCGTGTTGACCCGGCGCGATCGGGCAGGCGCCGAGGCGTTGGCCTGCCGCATCATCGATCGAATGAACGAGCCGTTCCCGCTCAGTGCCGCAACGGCATACGTCACTGCCTCGGTCGGCATCGCCGATGCGGACCGGTTGCACGATGCCATTCGCGAGTCGGACACCGCGATGTATCACGCCAAGTCTCTCGGAGCGGCACGCTACGCGTTCTTCGACGAATCCTTGCGCGCGCGTGCAACGTCTGCGATCGAGACCGCCACCGCCCTGCGCGGCGCGATTCGACGCGGTGAGCTCGAGGTCTACTACCAGCCGATCGTCGACACCGCATCGCGCACCACCGTCGTCTACGAGGCACTCGTTCGCTGGAACTGGCAGGGCCGGGTGCGCGCCCCCAACGAGTTCATCCCGATTGCAGAATCGACCAATCTCATCAAGGAGATCGGCGAATGGGTGTTGCGCACTGCAATCGCGGACCTGGTGACGCTGCGCGCGAACGGGCAGAACGTCACGATGTCGGTGAACGTGTCCCCGATGCAGTTGCGCGACGAGTCACTGCCCGTGGTCGTGGAAGGACTGCTCGCGAGGTACGGCATCGCCGGCTCGGATCTGGCTCTCGAGATCACCGAGAGCGACCTGATCGACGACATCGGCACCGCGAAGACCGTTCTCGACCGACTCGCTGCAATGGGCGTGCTCATCGTTCTCGACGACTTCGGCATCGGCTACTCCTCGTTGAGCAGGCTGCGTGCGATGCCGATCGCGCTACTGAAGATCGACAAGTCCTTCGTGCACGAGATCGGCCGTTCCGAGTCCGACACCCAGTTCATCGCCGCAATCGTCGCCATGGCGTCAGCGCTTCCGGTCACCACGGTCGCCGAGGGCGTCGAGACCGAAGAACAAGCCGCCGTCGTCGAGGCACTCGAATGCCGCTTCGCGCAGGGCTTTCTGTTCGGCCGACCCGCCCCCATCGCACACTGGCTCCTCGAATCGGCGCGCCGACGGTGATCGCGGTGTTAGCGTCGGTCGGTGTCTGCACTCGCGCTGCGCCCAGTCCGCTCCACCGCTCTTGCCTGCGCCCTGCTGCTGGTACCGCTGACTGCGTGCAGCAGCACCGACAGCACCGGCACCGACTCCGCCGCCGCGAACAGCTGCGTGCTCGGTGCCAGTGGCGGCACCCCGGTAGGTACGACGGCCGGCACCGGCTCAGGGGATATCTCCACCAATCCGGAAGTGGCGACCGGATATCGATCGGACATGACCCCGGTGGAGACGCCCTCGTACTCGGTCTCGACGGCCAATCCGGTCTCCACCGAGGCAGCCTGCGAGGTGCTGCGCGAGGGCGGCACAGCTGCCGATGCGCTCATCGTTGCGCAGACGGTGCTCGGCCTCGTCGAACCACAATCCTCGGGCATCGGCGGCGGGGCCTTCCTGATGTACTACGACGCCGCCACCGGCGAAGTGCAGGCCTACGACGGGCGTGAGAAAGCCCCCATGAGCGCCACCGGTGACTACCTTCGATACATCGATGACGTCAACCGCACTGTGCCGCAACCCGATGCGCGTTCGAGCGGTAGATCGATCGGCGTCCCCGGTGTGCTGCGCATGCTCGAGCAGGCCCACGCCGATCACGGCACCGAGCAGTGGGGCGAGCTCTTCCGACCCGCAATCGATCTCGCCGACAACGGAATCGAGATCAGCCCCCGCATGGCCTCGTCCATCTCCGACTCGGCCCCGAAGCTCGCCCTCGATCCGGCATCCAAGGACTACTTCCTCCAGCCGGACGGTTCCGGCAAGCCTGCCGGAACGGTGTTGACCAACCCGGCGATGTCGAAGACGTTGTCGACCATCGCAACCGACGGTGCCGACGCGTTCTACACCGGTGACATAGCGCAGGCGATCGTCGACGCAACAGCCGACACCACCGCCGGGCGCACCGCCGGACAGATCACTCTCGACGACCTCGCCGCGTACCGACCGAAGATCCGAACGGCAGTGTGCACGCAGTACCGCGATCACGACATCTGCGGTATGCCGGGGCCGTCCTCGGGCGGTATCGCGGTGGCATCAGCGATGGGCATTCTGTCGAACTTCGATCTCGCGCAGTACGCGCCCACGGGCATGGACGCCAACGGCGGAACCCCGACGGCCGAGGGGGTGCACCTGATCTCGGAGGCCGAGCGCCTCGCCTACGCCGATCGCGACAAGTACGTGGCCGATCCGGATTTCGTGCCACTGCCCGGCGGTTCCCCCGACGCCCTGCTCGACCCCGAATATCTCAGTGAGCGAGCCGGACTGATCGACGAGTCCACGTCGATGGGCACCGCCGAGCCCGGCGACTTCGGTCCGGTGCAGTTCGCATCGTCCACCGATCCCGAGCACGGCACCAGCCACATCTCCATCGTCGACAGCGAGGGCAATGCGGCCTCGATGACCACCACCGTCGAGTCGGCCTTCGGCTCGTTCCACATGGTCGACGGCTTCCTGCTCAACAATCAGCTCACCGACTTCTCGGCTTCTCCGGTGGACGAGGACGGGACGCCGGTGGCCAATCGCGTCGAACCGGGCAAGCGTCCGCGCAGCTCGATGGCACCGACCCTGGTCTTCGACCGCGACGACGACGGTGCGCGTGGAGATCTGGTACTCGTCACCGGCTCGCCCGGCGGTTCGGTGATCATTCAGTTCGTGATCAAAACACTGGTAGGACTTCTCGATTGGGGCATGGATCCACAGCAGGCCGTCTCGATGGTCGATTTCGGTGCAGCCAACACTCCGTCGACCAATTACGGGGGCGAGCATCCGAACGTCTCGGGCGAGAACGATCCTGTCGTGGTGCGGCTCCGCGAGATGGGGCATCAGGTTTCGGTCAAAGACCAGTCCAGTGGCCTGAGTGCGCTGCAGCGCACCGACGGGGGTTGGATCGGGGGAGCGGACCCCCGCCGCGAGGGTGAAGTATTGGGCGGTTAGCGCTCAGCTCAGCACCGAGACGAGCGCACGGATCGTCTCGGGGTATGCGTGCTCGGTCGGTGCCGAGAACCCGACGACGAGACCGTCGTAGACCGCATCCTCGGCGGCCGGGTGTCGAAAGGTCGAGAGCCCTTCCATGGCCAGTCCGATCCGTGCCGCCCTGGCCGACACCTCGGCTTCACGCCCGGGTGGCAGCGCGAGCACGGCCTGCAGCCCGGCATCGATTCCGGTGATGACCACCTCTGGTCTGTGCTGGGTAAGGCTGCGCTGCAGAAGGTCTCGCCGCGCCCGATAGCGCATTCGCATCGTACGGACGTGCCGGTCGTACCGACCCGACACGATCATCTCTGCCAGCGTCAACTGGTCGCCGGTCGACACCGTCGCCTCACGGACCCCCTTTACCGCGATCACCGCGTCGAGCAGACGCTCCGGGACCACCATCCACCCGATACGTACTGCAGGAGAGAGGCTTTTGGACACCGACCCCACATACATCACCCGTTCCGGGTCCAGCCCCTGCATCGCCCCGATCGGCTTTCGGTCGTAGCGAAACTCTCCGTCGTAATCGTCCTCGATCACCGTGCCACCGGTGTCACGGGCCCACTGGACTGCCGCAGTCCGACGCGCCGGATTCAACACCACCCCGGTGGGAAACTGATGGCTCGGCGTCAGGATCGCCACCGAGGCCGCAGTGGAATCGAGTTCGTCTGCGACGCAACCCTCGTCGTCGACGCCGAGTGCCACCGTCGTCCGAGATCGCTCGATGATGCTGCGATGGAACGGTAGCCCGAAGGATTCGAGCGCAACCGGCCCTGCCGGCGCAGTATAGGACAGCATCGTCAGCGCCTGGGAAAAGCCCGAACACACCACGATTCGCTGCGGATCTGCTCGCACGCCGCGGGCCCGCGCGAGATAGTCCGACAATGCCGTCCTCAGTTCGATCCGGCCGCGCGGATCGCCGGGGCCGAAGGCATCCGATGGGGCAGCGTTGATCGCGCGCCGAGCCGAGGCCAACCAGACCGACCGTGGGAACGAGGTCGGATCGGGTCGGCCGGGCCGCAGATCGAACGCCGGTCGAGGGTCCGCCTCCCTCGACGCGCCGGCGACCGGGGCGGGCTGGGCCCGATGTGCGACGCGCGTCGCCGATCCACGCCGCGCGGTCAGCCAGCCTTCGGCGACCAGCTCCGCGTAGGTCTCGGCGACAGTGTTTCTGGCCAGTCCCAGGTCGGCCGAGAGCGCGCGGTAGGACGGGAGCGCCACACCCGGCTCCAGTCTCCCGCTGCGCACGGCGTCCCGCAGCGCCGTCGACAGCGCAGCTCGGCGGGAACCCGATGGATCCAGATCGAGATGCAGATCGACCGAAGTGACCCTGTGAAGTGCCATGAAAGTGAACCCTAGACCGGTTCGCCTGGACTCATACAGTGGACGGCATGACACGAATCCTCATGCAGAAAGCAGCTCCAGCCACCTACAAGGCGCTGATAGCACTGGACACTGCCGTTCGCGACGGTATCGATCCCGCTCTTGCGGAACTGATTCGAATCCGAGCATCCCAGCTGAACGGATGCGCCTATTGCTTGCAGCGCCACACAGCGGACGCCCGCGCCGCAGGCGAAAGCGAGGAACGGCTGACCCTGCTCTCGGTGTGGCACGACGCTCCGAACTACTTCACCGAGGCCGAGCGGGCCGTACTCGCCCTCACCGAGGCCGTCACGACACTGCCGCCCGGCGGCATCCCGGACGAGATCTACGACCGCGTCGCAGACCACTTCGACGAGTACCGCACCGGGCAGCTGATCGGGCTCATCTTCACCATCAATGCCTGGAACCGCATCGGCGTCGCCACCGGTCGAGTTCCCGAATCGGCGGGTCAGCTCACGAATCGATAACCCATCCCGGTTTCGGTGATCAGGTGAACCGGGGTCGCCGGGTCCGGCTCGAGCTTCTGCCGCAATTGGCCGAGATATATTCGTAGATAGTGTGTTTCGCGCTCGTGGCCGGGTCCCCAGACGGTGCGCAGGATCTCCTTCTGCGACACGAGCTTGCCCTCGTTGCGCACGAGCAGTTCCAGAACTCCCCATTCGGTACGTGTCAGATGCACGCTCTCACCGCCTCGCACAACGGTTTTGGAAGCAAGATCGACGGTGAAGTCCGCGGTCTCGACGATGGGGTCGGCCACCGCCTGCGGGCCTCGTCGTAGGGCTGCGCGTAGTCGGGCCAGCAGTTCGTCCATGCCGAAGGGCTTGGTGACGAAGTCGTCGGCACCGGCGTCGAGCGCCTCGACCGTATCGGCCGAGTCGGTTCGTGCCGAGAGCACCAGAATCGGTACCTCGGTCCAGCCTCGCAGTCCCGCGATGACGTCGATACCGTCGATATCGGGGAGACCGAGGTCGAGAACGACGATGTCGGGATGAAAGTTCGCGGCCACCCGCAGCGCCTCACCGCCACTCGACGCGCTGACCACCTCGAAACCGCGCACGTTGAGATTGATCCGCAGCGCCCGCACGATCTGTGGCTCGTCGTCGACGACGAGCACCCGCACCTTCACCTGCCCGCCGCCTTCAACTCGACCGTCATCGTCAACCCTCCGCCGACGGTATTCGACGCCGTGACGGTGCCGCCCATCGCCCGCACGAACCCCCGCACCACCGACAGACCCAATCCGACGCCTACCGAGTTGTCACGATCGCCGAGACGTTGGAACGCATCGAAGACGGTCTCCTCTGCTCCCTCGCCGATGCCAGGACCGTGGTCGGAAACAGAGATCGTCGCCCGCTCGCCGTGTAGCGCGGCACTGACGGTGATATCCCCGGTGGGAGCGTATCGGGCACTGTTGTTCACCAGGTTCGCCAGCACACGCTCGAGCAGCCCTGGGTCGGCGAGTACCTCGACATCACCGACCTCGACGCGCACCCGGTCATCGGTCCCGACCAACGCGCCGCCGAGCACATCGTCGACGTACACCGGACGCAGGCTCGGTTGGACCACGCCGGCCTGCAGCCGCGAGGAGTCGAGCAGATTGCTCACCAGGGCAGTCAGCTGATCGGCCGATTCGTCGATGGTGGCCAGCAACTCCTCGGTGTCCTCGGGTGAGAACTGGACGTCGGTGCTGCGCAGCGACGAGGACGCCGCCTTGACCGCAGACAACGGAGTCCGCAGATCGTGGCTGACGGCCGAGAGCAATGCTCGACGCAACGCGTCGGCCTCGGCGAGTGCATTCGCTCGACTGGCTTCCTCGGCGAGCCGGGTCTGACGAACCATGCCTGCGGCCTGATTGGCTACCGCCGCCAGTACCCGACGATCGTGTGCGCGGGTGCGTTCACCGACGAGCAGCAGCGTGAAGTCACCGGCGTCGATCTCGGTATCCGCCTCGGAGCGGTCGGTCGGTACGTGGACCCCCGCGCTACCGACCGTGGCCGCCGCCTCGTTGTCCCACAGCGCCACCGAACTCTGCCGGTAGGTCTCGCGAGCGCGTTCGAGCAACGCGGTCAGATCCGCTCCGCGGAGCACCGATCCGGCGAACAACGTCAGCAGCTCCGCTTCCTGGGTTGCTCGGCGTGCCTGACGCGTCCGCCGGGCAGCGGCGTCGACGAGCGCGGCGACCGCCACGGCCACCAGGAGCAGCACGACGGTGACGACGAAGTTCTCGGGCTCGGCGATGGTCAGGCTGTAGCGCGGTGTCGTGAAGAAGTAGTTGAGCAGAAATCCCGCGATCAGCGCCGAGAGTGCCGCCGGCGCAACACCTCCCAGCAGTGCGACGCAGAGCACCACCATGAAGAACAGTGCGCTTTCGCCGCTGGAGTCGAACTTCGGCCCCACCGTGCTCAATACGGCGGCGGCTAGGCACGGCACCAGCACGGCGGCGACCCAGGCGAGGATCCGACGCCGTCCCGAGCCGACCTGCACTCCCCATCGACGGGCCTGCTCGGCGTGGGTGACCATGTGCACGTCGATCTTTCCCGAGTTCTGCACCACCGCCGCGCCGATTCCCTCGTCCAGGATTCGGGCGGCACGCGAGCGCCGCGAGGTTCCGATCACCAGCTGCGTCGCATTCACCCCGCGCGCGAAGTCGAGCAGAGTCGACGGCACATCGTCGCCGACGACGCTGTGCACGCTGGCGCCGAGGCCGGCCGCGAGCTTCCGTACCGCACCCATCTGCGGTGCCGAGACACCCATCAGACCGTCACCGCGGACGATGTGCAACACCATCAGCTCCGCACTGGACTTCGAGGCGATCCGACTGGCGCGGCGCAGCAGAGTCTCCGACTCCGGGCCGCCGGTCACCGCCACCACCACACGCTCGCGCGCTTCCCAGGTCTCGGTGATGCGATTGTCCTTGCGGTACTTCACCAGTGCCGCATCGACCTGATCGGCGATCCACAGCAGCGCCAGCTCACGCAGAGCCGTCAGGTTGCCGCCGCGAAAGTAGTTGCTCAGCGCCGCGTCGACCTTCTCGGCGGAATAGACATAGCCGTGCCGAAGTCTGCTGCGCAGCGCCTCCGGAGTGATGTCGACCAATTCGACCTCGTCGGCAGCTCGAACCACACTGTCGGGCACGGTCTCTCGTTGAGGTACACCGGTGATCTGCTGCACCACGTCGTTGAGGGACTCGAGATGCTGAACGTTGAGGGTGGAGATGACATCGATGCCGGCGTCGAGCAGCACCTCGACATCCTGCCACCGCTTACCGTGCACACTGCCGGGAGTGTTGGTGTGCGCCAGTTCGTCGACGAGCACCACCTCCGGCCTTCGCGCCAGGACGGCATCGAGGTCGATTTCCTGGGCCGAGGATCCTCGGTAGTCGACCGTCGCCATCGGCAACATTTCGATACCGTCGAGTGCTTCGATCGTCCGCGCGCGACCGTGCGTCTCGACCACCGCGGCCACGACATCGCAGCCTCGGCCGCGCAGTCTGTGCGCCTCGCCGAGCATCGCAAAGGTCTTGCCGACGCCGGGTGCCGCGCCGAGATAGATCCGCAGCTCACCCCTGTCCGCCACAGCCCGTCTCCTCACCCGGCCGGTATGTGTCCCGCAGTGCCAGGTTCAACTCCGGGACGTTCACCGCTTCGGCACCGAGTACACCGTACTGCGGCCCGTGGGTGTACCGGGCGACCAGCGCCTGAACGTCGCTTACCGGCACGCCGTTGACCCGCGCTACCCGCGCCACCTGGATGGCTGCGTAGGCCGGGCTGATATCGGGATCGACCCCCGAGCCGGACCCGGTGACTGCATCGGGCGGTACCGCCGAGGGGTCGACGTTCTCGCGGGCGGCGATGACGGCACGGCGCTGCTCGACGGTGGCGGCCAACACCTCGCTCGACGGCCCGAGATTGCTGGGTACCGCGGCGGCGGGGTCCGCACCGGCGCGGTTGTGGAAGAACGGATCCGGATCTCCCGGATCGACCTGCGGGTCGACGCCGATCAGCGCGCTTCCCACGACGCATCCCTGTGCGTCGCGCAGCGGGCTGCCCTCTGCGGAGTGGGCATCGATCCGGCTGATCCCCCAGACCACGGCCGGGTAGCCGATCCCGAGAACGACCGTCAGCGCCAGCAGCACTGCGAAGCCGGCCACGACCTGTCGAAGAAACCCTTGTACGTAGCGCATGGTCAGCCTATCCCTGGAATGTGCCGAACGAGTAGATCGATGAGCCAGATTCCGACGAACGGACTGATGACGCCGCCGACGCCGTAAACCAGCAGGTTTCGCCGCAGCAATGCTGCCGCCGATGCCGGGGTGTATCGAACACCTTTGAGCGCCAACGGAATCAAGGCAACTATCACGAGTGCATTGAAGATCACCGCGGACAGGATCGCAGATTGCGGAGTCGCCAGGTGCATGATGTTGAGCCCACCGAGCTGGGGATAGACGGTGGAGAACATCGCCGGCAGAATCGCGAAGTACTTCGCCAGATCGTTTGCCAGCGAGAAGGTCGTCAGTGCTCCGCGGGTGATGAGCAACTGCTTGCCGATCTCGACGATCTCGATCAGTTTGGTGGGATCCGAGTCGAGATCGACCATGTTTCCGGCTTCCTTGGCCGCCGAGGTTCCGGTGTTCATGGCGACACCGACATCGGCCTGCGCCAGCGCCGGAGCATCGTTGGTGCCGTCACCGGTCATCGCCACCAGCCTGCCGCCCTCCTGCTCCTGCCGGATGAGCGTCAGCTTGTCTTCCGGCGTCGCCTCGGCCAGATAGTCGTCCACCCCGGCTTCGGCGGCGATGGCCTTGGCAGTGAGGGGATTGTCACCGGTCACCATCACCGTCCGAATTCCCATGGCGCGCAGCTGAGCAAATCGCTCCGCGATCCCCGGCTTCACCACATCGGACAACTCCACGACGCCGAGAGCCCTGGCAGCGGAATCTGTTTCGCATACGGCCACCACCAGCGGAGTACCGCCGTTCTGTGCGATGTCATCGACGGTGCCGCCCAGATCTGCGGTGCCGCCACCTGCCCGGATCCATTCGTACACCGAATCCGCTGCACCCTTGCGGATCTCGACGCCCGGTAGATCGAGTCCGCTCATCCGGGTCTGCGCGGTGAAGGCCACGAACTCGCCGCGAGCATCCGGCTCCGCCGCGGCATCTGCGAAATCGCGCTCGACCAGCTCGACGATACTGCGGCCTTCGGGAGTGCCGTCGGCGAGCGAGGACGCCCTGGCAGCACGAGCCAACTCCACGGCGTCGACACCGGTCGCCGGGTGCAGTCCGGTGGCACGACGGTTACCGAACGTGATGGTTCCGGTCTTGTCCATCAGCAGCGTATCGATATCGCCCGCGGCCTCGACGGCACGCCCGGACATCGCCAGTACGTTTCGTTGTACAAGCCTGTCCATGCCCGCAATACCGATCGCGGAGAGCAGCGCGCCGATCGTGGTGGGTATCAGGCAAACGAGCAGCGCGATCAACTGGATCGGATCCTGTTGCCGACCTGCGTAGTTCGACATCGGACCGATAGCCACCACCGCGAAGAGGAATACGATCGTCAGGGACGCCAGCAGGATATTGAGAGCGATCTCGTTGGGTGTCTTCTGCCGAGCGGCACCCTCCACCAGGGCGATCATTCGGTCCACGAACGTCTCACCCTGGGCCGCAGTAATTTTGACGACCACCTCGTCGGAGAGCACGATCGTGCCGCCGGTGACCGCGGAACGGTCACCGCCCGATTCGCGCACCACAGGAGCCGACTCACCGGTGATCGCCGACTCGTCGACCGTCGCGATTCCCTCGATGACGTCGCCGTCACCGGGTATGACCTCGCCCGCCGAGACGACCACCTCATCACCGACCTGCAATTCGGCACCGGCCACGGCCTCGATTCCGCCGCTCGTCCGGCGTCGGGCAACAGTGTCCTGCTTCACCTTTCGCAGGCTGGCGGCCTGAGCCTTGCCTCGACCCTCGGCAACGGATTCGGCGAGATTGGCGAACAACACCGTGAACCAGAGCCATCCGGTGACGAACCAGGCGAACACCGACGGCTGAGCGATCGACAGAACAGTCGTGACAACAGAGCCGAGAAAGACGACGAACATCACCGGGTTGCGGGCGAGGTGCCGCGGATCGAGTTTGCGGAACGCGCCGGGGACGGCCGTGGACAGTGACAGGTTCATTGCATGGCCTCTGCTATGGGTCCGAGAGCGAGTGCGGGAAAGAAGGTCAGGGCCGCAACCAGGGTCGAGGTACCGATCAGCAAAGCGGCGAACAAGGGTCCGTCGGTGGGGAGGGTGCCTGCGTTCGGTGCGCTGCGCTTCGTCGTTGCCAGCGACCCGGCCAGCGCCAGCACGAAGACGATCGGCAGGAAGCGGCCGAGGAGCATCGCCACGCCGAGGGAGATCTGGAACCAGTCACTGGTCACCGTCAATCCACCGAATGCGCTGCCGTTGTTGTTCGACGCCGATGCGTAGGCATACAGCACCTCGGTGAAACCGTGGATTCCCGGATTGCCCTGATAGCCGGTCGTCGACTTCAGCAGCACGGTCACCGAGGTGCCGACGAGCACGAGGATGGGCATCACCAGTACCGACAGCGCTGCCATCGTGATGGCCCGTCGGCCCAGCTTCTTGCCGAGAAACTCCGGTGTTCGGCCCACGAGCAGCCCTCCGACGAACACCGCGACAACGGCCAGTACCAGCAGTCCGTACAGGCCGGTACCGACGCCGCCGGGTGCGATCTCGCCGAACAACATGTTCAGCAACACCGTTCCGCCGCCCAGAGCCGACATACTGTCGTGCGCGGAATTGACTGCACCGGTTGATGTTCCGGTCGTGGACACGGCGAACAGCACCGACCCTGGGATGCCGAAGCGAACCTCCTTGCCCTCCATCATCGCACCCGCAGCCGTAGCCGCGACTCCGCGAGTCCTGGACTCGGCGAACAACGTCACCGCCAACATCGTTGCCCACAGCGTTGCCATGACCGCGAGCAGCGTCAGCCCCTGCTTGCGGTTGCCGATCATCGTTCCGAACGTGCGCGTGAGCGCCACCGGGATGAGGAGCAGTGAGATGATCTCGACGACATTGGACAACGGTGTCGGATTCTCGAACGGGTGCGCCGAGTTGGCCGCGAGGATGCCCCCACCATTGGTACCGATCTCCTTGATCGCCTCCTGGGAGGCAACGGGCGCAAGAGCATTGGTGACGGTCTGGCCGTCGAGACCGGTCGAGACGAAACCGGAGGACAACGACATCACCACGCCCTGCGTCAGCAGGATGATCGCAACGAGCAAGGACAGTGGAAGCAGGATGCGCAGCGTTCCACGGATCAGGTCGACCCAGAAGTTGCCCAGTTCGCCGCCGGTGGACACGCGAACGAAGCCGCGGATGACCGCTATCGCCACTGCGATACCCACTGCGGCAGAGAGGAAGTTCTGCACGGCCAGTCCCAGCGGCTGCGTCAGATTGGACATCGTCGTCTCCGGTACGTACGACTGCCAATTGGTGTTCGTCACGAACGAGGCCGCAGTGTTGAATGCCATTGCGGGACTGACACCCGACAGGCCATCGTTCAGCGGCAGGACACCTTGAATGCGCTGCAGCACGAACAGCAGCACCACTCCTGCGAACGAGAACCCGAGCAGGCTCATCGTGTAGCCGACCCAGGTCTGCTCGGATTCGGGATCGACCCTCGCGATCCGATACAGAATTCGTTCCACACTCGAGTCCCGGGTGCGGGTGTACACCCGAGCCATGTAGTCACCGAGCGGCACGTACACCGCCGCCAGCACCACGATCACGGTGGCGATCTGAAGACCGGCCAGCAGAGCAGGATTCATAGCGGCGTCAGAACCTCTCCGGATCGAGGAGAGCGACGAACAGGTACACCGCGACGCATGCGGCCACCACGAGACAGAGCAATTCGGTCATTGCTCGATCCTGCGACCGGCTACCGAGCCGAACCGCGTTCCTTACGCTTTCTTACGCCAGTGACCAGCGGTTATGACGGATTTTTTACGCTAACGCTCCTCGATGTCGTCGACGCGTACGTCGACGGCCTCCCGATCGAGGGTGACTGCCAGCAGGTCAGACAGGACACCGATCGCAATGGTCGCCAGTTCGTCTCCCGCAGCTTGCAGATCGTCGCCGTAGACGCCGATCACCGCGATCGACATTCCGATGCAGGCGTGGTCGTCGAGGTCGAGGTCGATCTCGGTGGGCTGCGCGCCGCGGACCCCCGCGAGCGCACGCCGCACCGTCGTCTTGACGATGTGGTCGCTGATGCGCAGCGTGTCCGCACGGCCGGATCCGGAGCCACTGGGAAATGCACTGTCCAAGGGCCAGGTACGCCTGGTGGTGTTCCGCACCTTGGACAGGATGGACGAGCTGATGTCCACCCAGTTCGTCTCCTGCGGTGCGCCCCGAAGTTCGGTGGCAGCACGCGCGAGAACCGAATTCGGCTCTACTGGGTTCGCCATGTTGCCAACCTTTCGCTCAATGTTGCTCGTGCTCTTGTCAACTGACCACGTACCGCTCCTGCCGACAAGGTCATGATCTGGCCGATCTCGGGGTGCGTCATACCCTCGACCTCACGGAGCAGCCAGCAGGCCCGCTGCCGGTAAGGCAGCTCGGCGAGTGCAGCCCCCAGCTCGGTCATGAAACTGTCGGCCTCCACATCGGCCTCCGGGTCACTGCCCGCGCCGGTGCTCTTGCGCTCGAACACCCAATCTTCTGCAGGTGGAACGCTACGCCGACGTCGATGGTCGATCACCTTGTGCGAAACCATCGAGAACAACCAGGTCCGCAGCGCCGAATCGCCGCGGAAGTGGTCGAGCCCCTTCCAGGCTGCCACGAACGCGTCCTGCACCACTTCCTCTGCGGCACCCTGATCGGACAACATGTTCCGCGCGTACCGAAACATCTCCGGACCGTACCGCCGGACGATCTCCTCGAACGCATCGGTCTCGCCGAGCGCAGCAGCGCCGACGAGAACTCGGTCCGACGCGTCAACCCACTGCATCGAGCCCCCAGACATATTGTATGACATAGATCACTTTGTTCGGGCGTACGTTTCACCGATCGAGCTACGACCAACTCCTGACACACACTCTGCACCACAACTCAACGAGGAGAGGTATCCATGAGCACCACGACGGACAACAAGTCGACCGTAACCACCTCGGGCGAAGGAAAGACCGACATCGCAAGCAAGTCGGATTCCGTACTGCTCAGCTCGCAGGGCCGCACCACCATCGCCGATACCGTCGTCTCCAAGATCGCCGGCATCGCCACCCGTGAGGTCCAGGGCGTTCATGCCGTCGGCGGCGGAGCCAGCCGCGCGATCGGTGCACTGCGCGAGCGCATCCCCGGTGCCCGCGTCAACCAGTCGCAGGGCGTCTCGGTCGAGGTCGGCGAGCGTCAGGCAGCGGTCGACATCGACATCGTCGCCGACTACGGCGTCTCGATCGGAGACCTCGCCGCAGGCATCCGACGCAACGTCATCAATGCCGTCGAGCGTATGACGGGCCTCGAGGTCACCGAGGTCAACATCGTCGTCCACGACATCTACCTCGATGACGGTTCGGACGACGAGGAGACCACCGAGGCCCCCTCCACCCGAGTGCAGTGACCGACCCGAACACGACGGACCGTGACCAGTCCGAGGACATCGCGGACGCCGTTCTGGCGATCGACGGTGTCGTCGGGCTGCACGGCGGCATGTTCGGTGAAGCCGCTACGTATCTGCCCGGGCGCCGAGTCGCCGGCATCCGCGTCGGTGACGGTGGAACCGAGGTACACGTCACACTGCAGTTCGGGGTCTCCGTCCGGGAGACAGCCGACGCCGTGCGTAACACCGTTGCCGCCATGATCGACGGACCTGTGCACGTCACCGTCGAGGACATTGTGCGAGTCTGACCAGGTGGACCATCACTCAGCGCACGACCGAGCCGCCGCCTACAAGGCGGCTCGGCGCGCGGTGGCGCGAGAACATCATCCCGACATCGGCGGCGATCCGGCCCGGTACATGGCCGAGCTCGCCGCGGTCGAACGACGGTTCTCCGTTCTGCCTTCTGCTCCGAACAATGCGGCCAGTGCGCCGACCGCCTTCCGAGCCTCGTCTGTGCCGGCCACCCTGCGCGCGCTGCCCAGAAAAATCGCACGCATGCGCAGACGCGTCACGCAGCGCAACTACTTCGACATCTGACGCCTCTGAATCTGACACCTCTGAATCTGACTCTGACTGGAGATCAAGACAATGACCACTGCAACCATCGGATTGTTCGTGGGACTCCTGCTCGCCATCGCGGCGGCCGCCGGCGGTTTCACCGGCTTCCTCATCGCCATCGTTCTCGGCGGACTCGGGTTCTTCGTCGGGCGTTACCTCGACGGCGAGCTGGACCTGAACTCGATCATGCGTGGTCGCGGTCGTGACTGACACAGCAGCCGAGGCCGACGCACTGAACGACCCGGGCCAACGTGGCTCGCTGGAGATCAAGCACAAGGCCGTCGAGCACCTGGCCGTACTCGCGGCGCGCAGCACTGACTCGGTCACCGACCGCCATCCGGGCCTGCGGGTCCTCGGCGGGCGTGATCTGCCCAAGGCAGATGTGACGGTCAACGGCTCACGCGTCCGCGCGCAGGTCGTTGTGGCTGTCACCTGGCCGTCCCCGCTGGCGAAGGTCGCCGCCGAGGTCCGCGCCGCGGTGGCCCGAGACCTGTCCGAACTGGGCCTGTACTCAGTCGACCGCGTCGATGTCACCGTCGAATGCGTCTCTGCCGAAGCCGCCGAAGAAGAAGGGAGAGTGCAGTGACCGCACCCGCAGTGACCGAAAAGCCCAGCAAGAAGCCGGTAGCAAACCCGACAGCGGCCGTGCCGGCCGTGCTGTTCGCACTCGTTCTGATCGGGGCCGGCGTAGTCCTCGGCCGGGAGGCACTGCTCGATCTCGGTGCGATCGACGGACCGGATTGGGTAGGACCTGCAGCTCGGCATCTGGATGGACTCACCGCGCAGCAGTGGATGCTGCCTGCGGGCATCGCCGCAGTCGTCGTCGGGTTCATCCTGGTGTTCGTCGCCGTTCGCCCACGCCGCCGTACCCATCGCGCCCTCACCGAACAGGACGTGTGGCTGCGCAAGGATGATGTCGTCGCCGTCGCGCGCGCCGCGGCCCTCGACAATGTCGGCGTCGATTCCGCGTCGGCAAAAGCCAGCAACAAGAAAGTCACGGTGTCCGTGTCGGCCGTCTACGGTACCGACACCACCGCCCTGAAATCCTCACTCGTCGGCTCCGTGGACGACGCCCTCCGCCCACTCGCGTCGGCCCCGAAAGTCCGCACCCGAGTGCGCACGACAGGACAGGCCTCATGAAACGCGCTACCGCTTCCGTCGATCGCACCAGCACAGCCGTTGTCGGGCTCGCCCTGATCGCCCTCGGTGGCGGAGCCATCGCGTGGGAGCGCGGCAAATTCCCGGGCCGCGAACGCATCGATGCCGCCTTCGTCGACACCGCCGTCGACGCCGGTTGGTGGCCATGGGCTCTGGCCGCGGCCGCGATCCTGCTCGTCCTGCTCGGACTCTGGTGGCTTCTCGCGCACCTACCCCGCCGTTCGATCGGCACCGTCGCCTTCGCATCCACCCCGGATGCCGACGTCGACGGCAGGCTCAGTGTCGATCTGAGCACCGCGGCTCGAAGTGCCGCGAAGTCTCTCGCCGCCCACGACGGTGTCGTGTCCGCATCCGGGCGCTCGGTGTCCGACCGCGGACAGCGCGTTGTCGAGATCACCGCGACTGTCGACCCCTCCGTGACGTCCCTCGACAAGGTTGCCGACGCGGCAGCGCACACGCGCAGCGACGTCGTGACCTCGCTGGAGGGATCGCCGACCGCAGTCCGAATCTTGCTGCAATGCGGTAAGTCTCGGAAGGAATCCGCTCGGGTGAACTGACCGGTCGTCCCCGATGCTCAGGAGAACTCGATCTCCCCGATCAGGCCGTGATGGTCCGATCCGGGGAGATCGATCCTCTCCAACGATCGCGCGTGACCACTGTTGGTGAGGATATGGTCGATTCCGACCACTGCGGGTGTGCCCTTGTCCGTGGGATACGTCGGTATCAGACCTTTCCCCAATTGTGCTGCGGCATCGGAGTATCCGGCATCGAGCAGGTTGCGGAACTTCTTGTGTGAATAGGTCGTGTTGAAGTCGCCACTGACTATCACAGGGCCCGTTCCGGCTGCGGCGGCGAGATCGTCACGTAGCGTGTCCAATTCAGCGGTCCAGGTATCTGCCGGCGTGATGTACGCCGGAACCGGATGGACAGCCAGCAGCGAGATCGGCTCGAAATCGGGCACCTCGACCTTGGTTGCCAAGTTCACCGGACCATAACCGTCGAGTTCGCGGTTGTCGGATATCGGTAACCGGCTGTAGATACCGGCACCGCCACCGCCACCCGCGTACGGCCGCAGATAGCGGTACGGGAAAAGCTGTTCCATGCCGGCGTTCCGCAAACCGATCACCGCCTCGTCGGTGAGTTCCTGCACGGTGACGACGTCGACGGAGTTCTCGCGTGCCTGGCCGGCCACCGCCGTCGGGTCGGCTTGTCCGACCATCAGATTTGCCTGCATCACCCGTAGCCGAACACCGTCGGAGTTCGGAGCGGCGTCCGCGACGTAGAGCGGTGCGTAGGAGAACGCGCCGACCGCCAGTACGACGGCCGAGACGCCGGCCAGAATCCAGCGTCGCCCGATCAGCGCCACGAGAGCGCCCACCGCGACCGCGAGAAACATCAGTGGGACGAACGACGCCAACCCGATCAGCACGTTGACTCGGGTGTCGGTGTAGAAGGCGCCCAGACCCACCAGCCCGGTGACAATCCCCATCGTGGCGATGGCGCCGGTCAAGATCCGTATCCAGGTTCGCTGCACCCGCCCGAGGATAGCTACACCCGCACGCCGATGGTGAGCGCCCGGATGGTCGTCCAGGTCAAGGACGCCACACCGCGTACAGCAGCGAGCGAGAAGGCGGTGGACCACACCGTCCGAATCGAGGGTTCGGGTACCGGAATGCCTTCGAAGCGATCTGCCAACCAGTCCAACGTCGTGGGCGCGCTGAGCGGGTGCAAAGACAAGTGTTCGCTCAGTCGATCCCGCAGATAGGTCACGTGAGCGCCTGCCTCGACATACCGATCTACCTGGCCGTCCACGTCGTCGATGGCAATGATCTGATCGTGCACCGACTGGATCACCAGCAGCGGCATCGACGGTGCCGTGCGTCCCGGCTGAATGTCGCGAAAGATCTCCACGATCTCGGGCAATGCCAGTAGATCGGCCAACGGAACGTCGATGTAGTCGTCCAGATCATGGCGCGCCAGCCGGGCGACCGCACGGACGGTCGTCATCGACTCGACGGAATCGAGGATGCGCATTCCGTCCTCGTTGACGTACTGGCGAACGATGCGATCGAGCTCCGGATATGTACGCCGCAGACCGGCCACCACCAAGGTGGGCAATGCCGCGTGCAGCGTCGCATTGAGCCGAGTGAACGCCGAGCCCGGATCTCCAACGGGCGAACCGAGCGCAGCACCGACCAGTTCGAGCTCCGGTGCGTAATCCTGAGCCATCTCCGCTGCCCAGGACGTCGCGAGACCGCCACCCGAGTACCCCCAGAGTGCGACCGGCGTGTGTGCATGCAGCGCCAACGGCTCGAACGACAGCGCCGCACGGATGCCGTCGAGCGTGCAGAATCCGGGTTCCTGCGGAGAACCCCAGTGCCCGTCGGGGCCCTCGTGATCGGGAATCGAGATGGTCCATCCGCGCCGCAGGGCATGCAGAACCAGCAAGAACTCGAATTGCGGAACGGCACCGAACGCCCGCGCGCCGCGGCGAAGCGCGTACGACGGGAAACATGAGGACGCGACACCGTCGATCGCACATTGGTAGGACAGCAGTACCGGTTCCGCATTGTGTGGACGCAACACAGTGGTGACGCCGGCCTGTGCGAACCCGCCGAGATCGGTGGTGCGATAGAGCAGTTGCCAGGCATCGACTTGCTGTCGGAGGCGACCGAACATTGCGATTTCAACCGGCCGGACCCTGAGAATCGTTCCCGGCGGAACCGCTTCGTAACCCGATGGTGCAGCGTAGAAAGGATCGTCTTCGGGTCTGATCGCGTCGACCCGCCCAGGTGCCTGCTCTACAGGCCAGGGCTGTTGGTCCCCCGTTGATCTGTCGACGCTCATATTCACCGCTTCTTGTCCGAGTCTCCTCGTCACACTAACTTGCCCTCGATGACGGCATGTCATGCAGCCTGCTGCCAGTTGGTGATCAGGACGTCGGTCGCGTAGCTCAGGTCGAGGCCTTCCCCACCCCAGTCGGGGACGATGGCGTCGCGCTCGACCTCGCTGTGCCGTCGTCGAAGATCTTCGGCATCTCCGGCTGTCGCAGGCGCATGCAGAACCTTGGCACCCGACGGATGAAAGAACGAGAATCGTTGATCCCCAAGGGCTTCGATCACAAAGTAGCCGTCGTGCAGTGCCCGATGATGTTCGCCACAGAGCAGTACCAGGTTGTCGAGCGAGGTCTCGCCGCCACGAGAGCGATACGTGACGTGATGCGCATGCAAGAATCGCGTGCGCCCGCATCCGGGCACCGTGCAGCAGCGATCTCGAATGATCAACTGCCGCATCTGAGTTCGGCACGGACTACTGGACGTGGTACTCCATCGCACAGTCTTGCCCAGACGACCGTGCCCGACAGTTCGCATCACTGCCGAACAGAGCACCTGAGCCAACGTCTCGTCGTCGAGCCCGGGCCCGTCGTCGAAATGAGCATGATCACCGCCAGCTTCTTCGCTGTCTCCGACATGCACCAGCACCTCCGCCGCGGGTGAGACCACCGGAGATTTCACGGCGTCGCACACCATCTCCGCCATCGCAATCATCGCCGGCACGGGATCGGCGGGAGCAGGCGCGGCCCTATCGGCAACCGCGTCATCATCGGTTCGGGTGCGCTCGTACTCCGCCCTGGTCAGCGCGGCCAGCAATCGCTTACCGTCCTCCGGACGCAGCCGGGCACTGATGACGAGGGAACCGTCTTGTTCGTCCCAGCGCCAACGCCCGACGCATGGATCGACGTCCACACCATTTCGCCGACTCGGACGCATAGCCTTCTTCAGTCCACGGCACAGGCGCTCGACGTGCGCCGCGGGCGCATCGAGCGCTTTCTGCAGCAATGACGCCTCGTTCGCGGCCGTGGCCACCCGAGTCATCGCCCGCACCTTGGAATACGAGACCGTTCCGCTCAGATACGCCGAAGTGATCAACGGTAGTTCTCGCATCGCCTTGGCCACTCGCACCTGCTCACGAGCGGTGTGCAGATCGACTCCCGCTCGCCAGGACAACCAGTGCGCACAGGAACACACCTCCCAGCCGGCCCAACCGCGTCGCACGTCGAACTCACCCACCAGAATCAGATACTGCGCCGACGCCGCCGCGATCTGACCGGCCAGCGCGCAGATCTCGGACTCGATTTCTCCTGTCTCGATCCGCCCCGCCTCGGATCCCAGCTCTGCCATATCGATCATGAACGCCCCCGCTCGTCGAATATCTGTTCGACAAACGTAGGCCACGGCACCGACAAGATCGTTTGGGACCGGCCACGCGTCCCCGCGGGGACGCACATTCTCGCTGGCTGGGGGAGTCGCCATGACACATCCGGCACCGAGTGGGCTGCGAATGTTCTACATGGCCGATGCACCCAACCCCCTCGCGCGCTTTCGCAGTCCGGTGCGCAGCACGTGGTTGACGTCGCTGTTCGGCGCAGTCCTTCTCGTCGCGCTACCGATCATCATCGTGACCGGCCTGCTCTCCTACATCGCGTACGGACCACAGTTCGGTCAGGCCAGGCCGGGGTCCGTCGGGTGGCTGCGGTTGCCGTTCTTCGATTGGCCGACAAATCCTGCGTGGCTGTATCAGCTCACTCAGGGCCTGCACGTCGGGTTGGGTTTGATCATCGTGCCGCTCGTCATCGCCAAACTGTGGTCGGTGATGCCCAAGCTCGTCGAACTACCACCCGTGCGATCTCCTGCGCATGCCCTCGAACGTCTTTCACTCCTCGCTCTCGTGGGCGGTCTTCTCTTCGAGATCGTCACCGGTGTTCTCAACATCCAGTACGACTACGTCTTCGGTTTCGATTTCTACGCAGCACACTATTTCGGTGCCTGGGTGTTCATCGCGGGATTTCTGGTGCACCTCGGTCTCAAGGTTCCGCTGATGTGGCGAACCTTGCGATCGGAGTCGTTGATGGATGTACTGCACGCCCGCAACGAAGCTGCGGAACAGACGCCGTCGGCGACCATGACTCGACGCGGTGCGATCGGACTGGTCGCTGCAGGAATGGGTTTCGTTGCCGTCTTGACCGCCGGCCAGACCATCGGTGGAGTCCTGCGCAAGGCCGCCATTCTTCTTCCTCGTGGACGCTCCTACGGCAACGGCCCCAACGACTTTCAGGTCAACCGAACTGCCGAAGCGGCAGGGATCACCGAGGCGCAGACCGGTGCAGACTGGCAGCTGACGATCAGCAGCGCAGCCGACGATGCCACCGCGGTGGTGTTGTCGCGCGGCCGGCTGCTGTCGATGACGCAACGCACTGCCGATCTTCCGATCGCCTGCGTCGAAGGATGGTCGACGACGCAGACCTGGACGGGCGTTCCGCTGGCCGAACTGGCTGCCCTTGCCGGTGTGCCTACACCACGCTCGGCCGAGGTGATCTCGCTCGAACGGAACGGTGCCTTCGGCCGCGCGGTCCTGCAGGGCAATCAAGCGGCGCATCCGGACTCGTTGTTGGCGTTGAGCGTCAACGGCGCAGAGCTCTCACCCGATCACGGGTATCCGGCGCGGGTGATCGTGCCTGCACTGCCAGGCGTCCACAACACGAAGTGGGTCGAGCGCATCGTGTTCCGTTCCTGAGCCGCCCGCGCAGATCAGATCGAGCACAGTCTCTACTCGAGCTGCGCTGTCATCATCTGTGTGACGTAGCGGTATTCGAGGTACCCATGGTCGGTGATCGCCGCATGCACGGCGGCGAGGACCTCTGCGCGGCGCACGTCGCCGAGGACGAGGTGGCTCGAATACGTTGCGGCCATTGCGCAGAATTCATCGGCTGTGTAGCGCTGCACCCAGTCGTAGGTCGTTGTCGCCCATGGGCCGAAGCCGTCGGCCGCAGGCATGACTGTGTCCGGTTGCGCGCCCAGCGATTGCGCCAGCAGGGGTGCCGCTCCCGGTTCCGTTGCCGAGTAA
The DNA here is from genome assembly GCF_049195265.1 of Rhodococcus sp. MALMAid1271. NCBI lineage: Bacteria > Bacillati > Actinomycetota > Actinomycetes > Mycobacteriales > Nocardiaceae > Rhodococcus > Rhodococcus sp. MALMAid1271. Next base: position 140,433 of record NZ_JBMIRQ010000108.1, read on the forward strand.
GCGGCTCGCACTGCCTCCCATGCCGCACCGTCGAGGTCGCCCGGCATGTTCCACCACAGCCGAAGAAGACCGCCGGGGACCAACGCGCGCGACGCCACCGCGACCCCCAGCTCATGGTCCACCCAGTGCCACGCTTGTGCGGCGACGACGACGTCGAAGGACGACGGCGGGACGACGCAGTCCTCGAACCGAGACACCTGCACCTCGACGTCGAATTCCTCGGTTCGACGCCGAACGATCCGAGCCATCCCTGGATCCGGTTCCACCGCAACAACCGACGCGCCGCGTTCTGCCAATGCCACCGTGGCTTTGCCGGTGCCTGCTCCGGCCTCGAGCACTCGCAGTCTGCGGCCGGTCGCGATATCGGCGTACAACTCGGCCGGGTAACCCGGTCGGGCTCGGTCGTAGTTCTCGGCGACCCGCCCGAAACTCAATGCTCGGGGTGGTTTCGCGTCGTCGGCCACGTCGGCCAGACTACCGACCTGGCCACGCTACCGCCCCTGAGCCGCTTCCAGCTGGGACCGAAGGGCCGACTCGGTATGACGAATCGCTTGTCCGACGACGGGTTCCACGACGGCTCCGAGCAGTTTGCCTGCCATGCCACCGGGCAGGCTGTAGCGGAATACGACGTCGAGGCGGGTCTGCCCATCGGGGGTGTCGGCAAGAGACCACGTGGACGAGTTCGACAGGCCCTCCACCGACTCCAGCGTCAGTCTCTCGTCGGGAACCCACTCGGTTACGTGCACAACCGATGTGAGTGCCTTCGGGCCGATCTGCATGGTCGCGTCGTACGTGGCACCGAGACCGGATGTGGCCTCCGTCCTCGGCTCGAACCGGGTGATGCCGAACATCCATTTGGGCACGTTCCGGTAGTCGTCGAGATAGGCGAAAGCGGCCTCGCGGCTGGTGGACGCGATCGCCGAACGATTGATTTCACGCACCACCACACCCTAGTACACGCTACGTCGTGTTACACACACTTTCTCTCATCGGCTCACCGGCGAACGTAACCCAGCTGCTTGTCGACCACATTGACCAGCGCCAATCCTTGCAAGTACCGCTGCAGATTGTCCTCGAACAACTGCCACAAGCGTTCGGCGAAATCGTCGGCGTCACCGGCCAGATGCGCGGTCACTATCACGTTGTCCATGCCCCACAGCGGGCTCGATTCCGGCAGCGGCTCCACCTCGAACACGTCGAGCACCGCCCACCCGATCGCACCAGCGGCCAAGGCAGCGCACAGCGCAGCTTCGTCGACGACGGGTCCGCGGGAAATGTTGACCAGGCCCGCGTCCGAATGCATAGCCTCGAGCACCTCGGCGTCGACGAGACCGCGAGTTCGTTCGGTCAACGGGGCGGCGAGAACGATCACGTCGTATTCCCCTGCGTACGAGGGCAATCGACCCACGTCGCGGATACGCGCGAACTCGGCATCGCCCGGACGCTCGGACGTTGCCGACGCATCGACGCTCATACCGAGTGCGCCGAGCACCCCACCGATCGCACGTCCGATAGAGCCCGGTCCGACGACGAGAGCGTGTCGACCGTGTACTCCGCTGGTGCCTCGATGTTCCCAGACCCGCTCGCGCTGTCGACGGATCGCCTGGGGCAGCTTCTTGACCGACGCCAGAATTCCGGCGGCGACGTATTCGGCTATCGCACGGTCGAGGATGCCGCCGGAGTTGGTGAGTAGCCAGTCACTCTCGCGCAGAGCCGGATCAAGGATTCGGTCCACTCCCGCGCTCGAGGCGTGGATCCATCGGAGGTTCGTGGCATTCGGCCACACGGACCGCAGGTCCACGGTCTCGAACGTTCGAAACAACAGCACCTCCGCCCACGAGACCGCGTCGGCGAGTTCGGCGATGACGCAACTCCGAAAGTGCACCCCTTGCACAGCGGGAAAGGACATACGATCCGAATCACTCTCGACCACAAGCACGTTCACCACTACGATCACCACCTCCGTAATATGGACTCGTGCTCACCGTTGAACTCGCATCCGCCGCCGACGCAGCAACGATACTCGGCCTCCGTCACGCCGCCGAGGACTGGCTGGCAGCGCGGGAAATAGACCAGTGGACTCCGCGCGAGGTTCCCCTGTCCACCATCACCGCTCAAGTCGAAGCAGGCGAGTTCTACATCGCTCGACGCGAACCCGGTGGCCCCATTGTCGCTGCGCTGCGGCTGATCTGGTCCGATCCGACCATCTGGCCCGAACGGAGCGAACCAGCCGGTTACGTGCACGGATTGGTGGTCGACCGGGCCGCTGCAGGCACCGGAGTCGGAGCCTCGATGCTCGCGTGGGCAGCGGAGAGGACTCGTGGGGAAGGGCGAGCGCTGCTACGACTCGATTGCGCAGAGTCCAACTCCGCCCTGTGTAGCTACTACCTGCGGCAGGGGTTTCGCCACGTCGGACGCCACGAATTCGCCGACGGTAGTTCGTGGTTCAGCGTCGCACTGTTCGAGAGGTCGACCGGCTTGTAGCGTGTTCGCCCATGGGCGAGAATCGAGACCGAATGCTGCGCGGCGAACTCTACCGAGACAGTGACCCCGACCTGGTGGCGTCTCGAATCTCCTGCGGAAAGCTACTCGACAGATTCAACGCGATCGAGGCCGACCGGGCCGAGGAACGACGCGACCTGCTCGGCGAGTTGCTCGGCTCCATCGGAGCGGATTCGTGGATCATGCCCCGATTCCAATGTGACTACGGCACATACATCTCCATCGGATCCAACAGCTTTCTCAACTACGACGCGATTCTCCTGGACTGCGCACCCATCACCATCGGCGACGACGTATCGATAGGACCACGGGCGCAACTGCTGACAGCTCTGCATCCGATGGAGGACCATCAGGCACGCCGAACACGCTGGGAGAGCGCTCAGCCCATCACCATCGGCAACAACGTCTGGTTGGGCGGGGGTGTGATCGTCTGCCCGGGAGTCACCATCGGCGAGAACTCGGTGATCGGTGCCGGGAGCGTCGTCACTCGCGACGTGCCGCCGCACACCTTCGCCGCCGGCAACCCGTGTCGGACCATTCGCGCCCTACCGTGAAATCACCGCGTTCAAGATCTTGTCGGAGTCGCGGACCAGCGTGGTGACTGCCTTTCTGGCTCCCCACCACATTCCCAGCCAGCCGATTGCGATGGCCACGAGAATCGACAGGTATGCGAACGCACCGGGAAGGAGCAGCGCGAGTAGCAGACCAGGCAGGACCGACACTGCCAGAAGAACGATCCCGATCAGAAAGTACGCGAATGCACCGCCGGTGAACGATCCCCGTGTGTTCATCGAGAATGCCTTGGTAGCTTCGGGCACCGGGTAGGCCGCGCATACGGAGTTCACCGCTGTGAGCCCGGCGCTCACTCCGAGCATCGAGATCGTCACTGCGATAGGGATCTGCAGTCGGTCGAGCCCGAGGTCGCCGAACACTCGAACCACCAGGACAGGCACTATCGCGAAGGGTGCCGCGACGAGCAGCCAGGCGATCTGACGACCACGGATGTCGTCCGAGAGGGCCTGCGGAATCATCACCAGGTGCCACATCGAACTACCGTCGAGACCGTAGAAATTCGATCCAGCAACCATCGCCATGAGGATGACGATCCATGCGCCCCAGGCCGCATCGAACGGAATCGAATCCGACACCAACGGTCCGATTCCGCCGAGTACGGCGAAGATCAGGGCCGACAGCAGCTGACTTCGACGACGCATGTCACCGCGCCACAAGGACAGCTCTCGGGTCACCACCGCGCCGACCCGCGTTGTCCGCCACCCCGTCGCTCCGTCGCGGCCGTTGGCTGTCGTCTGCTTGCGCGATGCCCCCGACGAGGCGGACACCCGTCCCTCGAACAGCCGCAGCACCAGTCGCTGCCACGCCCACACCAACACGCCGTCGATCAGCAGCAATCCGGCCACTGCGCCGACAGCTAGTAGCCAATTGCCCTCCAGCGCAGCGTCTACGCTCGTGATGCCCCAGCTGAACGGAATGGAATGCGCCAACGTGAGCGGCCATGTCACCTCACCGGACAGCACTCGCCCGAAGTTCTGGGTGATAGGAAATTGAAGAAAGTACAGGCCGCCGAAGATCGCACTGAAGGCCAGCAGCGCCAACTCGCGGCTACGCCGACTCTTGAGAAGCTGTGACATCGCCAGCGTCATAACTCTGGACAACGACACGAACAGCACCACCGTGGCGGGCCACGCCACCAATGCCAAGGGGAATGCGGCGATGGAACGAGAGAGCGCGTATATCGGGATGGACGCGGCCGCGATCGTGGTCAGCGGTACCACGATGCCGAGAGCCGAGGTGCTCAGCAGAGCCCGGGCCAGCCCACGGGGTTCGACCGACAACAACTGAAAGTGCCGGGGCTGAATATTGTCGTCCGAGATGCCCGAGAGCACCGGAAACAGCACCCAACTCAGACCCAGCAGGGTCAGCCCGAGACTCGCCGTGCCGCCGACCAGCACCGACGATGCGTCGCCCTGCGCCGCCATCACACAGGCGAGCACTGCGAGAATCAGTCCCAGCAATCCGAACACGATCTTCACTGCCGCGCGTCCGCCACTGAATTGCCTGCGGTAGAGAGTGATTCGCATCTGCAGGACCGTCCGGCCAAGGGAGGTCACGAGCGCATCCACGACAGACCGTCCGGGTTCTGCGCCCGGGTTCCGACGAGTCGAACGAAGGCGTCGTCGAGGGTTCCGCCACCACGCACCTCGTCGACCGTTCCGGCCGCCACGACGCGGCCGCCGGTGATGACGCCGACGTGGGTGCACAGTTGCTCGACGAGCGCCATGACGTGGCTCGACAGAATCACCGATCCGCCGGACCGGACGAACTGAACGAGGATGGTGCGAATGGTGGTGGAGGAGATGGGATCGACGGCCTCGAAAGGCTCGTCCAACACCAGTAGCCGTGGCCCGTGCAGCAGTGCCGAAGCAAGTCCGATCTTCTTGGTCATTCCGGCGGAGTAATCGGCGATGACGGTTCCTCCGGCGTCGGTCAGATCCAACGCATCCAGCAGCTCGTCTCGACGCTGCGCGATGACGTCCTCCGGCATCGCGCGCAGTCGCCCGAAGTAGGTGAGGAGCTCGTGGCCGGTGAATTGCGAGGGCAACGTCAGCCCGTCGGGGAGCACCCCGAGTAACTCCTTCGCCGCGACCGGATCGGCCCAGACGTCTCTCCCGAACACCATGCTTCGCCCATACTGTGGCCGAAGTAGTCCCACTGCCATGGACAACGAGGTCGTCTTTCCCGCGCCGTTGGGTCCGACCAACCCGAACATCGAGCCTGGGGGGACGGTCAAGGACAGGTCGTCGACGGCGATCTTGGGGCCGAAGGCCATGCACAGGTGCTCGAGCAGCAGGGCGGCAGGATTCGTATGCACAGGTAACAGACTATCCGGTATGGGCCGTTTCGTCATCCGTCCGGATCGGGCACCCCGGTACCATCTGGGCATGAATCGCACCGCAGTGGTTACCGGAGCATCATCGGGAATTGGACGCGCCGTTGCGGCGGTATTGGTCGCCCGCGGCTACCGAGTCATCGGCACCTCGCGCAATCCGGATTCGATGACCGACGCTCAGCGGCTGACAGGGGTCGAATATCGAGCACTCGACCTGACCGAGACCGCGTCGATCAGCAGCTTCGTGGCCGAACTCGGCGACGTCGATGTCCTGGTCAACAACGCAGGCGAGAGTCAGTCAGGGCCGTTCGAGGAGCTGCCGACCGAAGCCATCGAACGCCTCTTCCAACTCAACGTCTTCGGCGCAGTAACGCTGTCGCAGAGCGTCATTCCAGGTATGCGCGAGCGTGGGTACGGCCGCATCGTCATGGTCGGCTCGATGCTGGCGAGCTTCCCCCTCGCCTACCGATCGTCGTACGCGTCGACGAAAGCAGCGATCAAAGGCTTCTCCGACGCTGCCCGACTGGAACTCTCGCCCTTCGGTGTGTGGATGACCACCGTCGAGCCAGGGTCGATCAACACCGGAATCAGCGAGCGCCGAAGCAAATACATCGCGCCGGATTCGATACACCGAGAAGACTTCCACACCACGATCTCTTCCTTGGATCGCAAGGAAGGAAGCGGCATCTCCGCCGAGGAAGTCGCTGAGGTGGTACTGAAGGCCATCGAGGCGGACAAGCCGAAACCCTTGTACGCCAGAGGAAGCAATGCACCGGTGGTGTTCCTCGCTCGCCGGTTGTTGCCTGCGACCTTCATGGAGAAGACAATCGCGAAGATGTTCGGGCTGAAGAGGTAGTCGACCTCAGCCGGCGATCGCGGCGTGCATCTCCCAGACGATCACTTCGGCACCGGCGACGGTGCTCAGCTTCTGCCCGCCGCCTCCGGAGATGCGCACGGCGTCGCCCTCGCCGAGTACGCCGACACCCTCGAGCATCGCTTCGCCCTCGGCGACGAACACGTGCAGGAACGGGGCGTCGGGAAGATCGACTGGGGCTTGTCCGGGACGCAGACGTGCAGCATGCATGGCGGCGTACTTGTTCTTGATACGGATCGCCGCATGGTCGCAGTGGTGAGCCATCCCTGATGCCACGGGAACCAGACCACCACCGAGCAACTCGTCGTCGATCTCGAGCTGTTCGTAGCCCGGGGTGATGCCCTGCTCGTCGGGGACGACCCACATCTGGACGAACCGAACGGGATCACCGTGCCTGCCCGAGTACGAGCCGGCGGTCTCGCCGAGCCGCCACGAGTCGTTCTTCTCCGAGTGCAGGATGCCGGTGCCTGCACTCATGCGCTGCGCGAGACCGGGATAGATGACGCCGGAGTGGCCCATCGAATCCTGGTGTACCAGCGAACCCTGCAGCACCCAGGTGACGATCTCCATGTCGCGGTGCGGGTGAGTGTCGAATCCCTGCCCAGGAGTGACGATGTCGTCGTTGTTGACCATCAGGACGCCGTGATGGGTGTTGCCACGATCGAAGTGGTTGCCGAACGAGAAAGAGTGCTTGGAGTCCAGCCAGCCGATGCGCGTCGTGAAGCGGTCTGCGGCCCGTCGGACGTCGAGAGTGGTTGCTGCAGCAGCCATGTCATTGCCTCTAATCGCGAAGTATGTGGTCATAGGACGTGCGAGCCGTACATCTCACCGAGTGGATCGGCGATCAGTTCGAGGCGCGCACCGTCGGGGTCGCGGAAGTACAGCGAGACCTCGCTGTGCTCGATCAGTTCGACTCCGGCGTCGATCAGCTTGGTACGCAGGTGTTCCCATCGGTCGGGCTCGACACTGATCGCCACATGGTGGAGGCCGCCGAGCACCTCTGCATACGGCCCGACGTCGAGTCCGGGAAAGTCGAAGAATGCCAACAGGTTGCTGTTGCCTATGTCGAAGAAGAAGTGCGAAGACCCAGGGTAGTCACGGTTCTCGATGAGCTCGGTGAGCGGGAACTCGAGCAGATCCTGATAGAAGCGAACCGTCGCCTCTACGTCGCTGCTGACCAACGCGGTGTGATGGAGACCGCGAGCCGATGACGCCGGGCGCTCCTCGGCCGGCTTCAGGTGCTCGGCGCGGATCCGGTCACGCGCGACGGTGTGCTGATCTACCTCGGTCATCGCTTTACCCTCCGGTCAAGTAGTTGCTTCGTCAACTACAAGCTCACAGTACACCTAGTAGTTGCGCTGTCAACTACCATGGGTGCATGGAAAATCCACGGTGGCTCAACCAGGAAGAACAGCTGGCCTGGCGCGCATACCTCGACGCCACGCGGCTGCTGCTTCGCGATCTCGACAACCAACTCACGCGCGATTCCGGAATCTCGTTCACCGACTTCGAGCTGCTCGTGGTGCTGTCCGAATCTTCCGATCGCCGACGCCGCATGAGCGAACTCGCCGACGCCGTCACCACCACTCGCAGCGGAGTGACGAGGGCCATCAGCCGGCTGGTCGAGTGCGGTTGGGTTCGGCGCGTCAAATGCGACGACGACAAACGGGGCATGTCCGCCGAACTCACCGACTCCGGTCTGCGCACCCTCGCCGAGGCCAGTCCTCAGCATGTGGACGCGGTGCGACGGAACATGTTCGATCTGGTGGACCCGAACGATCTCGCGGCCCTCACCCGCACGTTCTCGGCAATGCGAAACCACGCGTCGTGACTGTCACCCACATTCCCGGCGATCGACGGCATCACTGGTGGAACGAATGGCTCGATTCCAAGCAATCGTTTCCCGCCACCGGCAACTACGATCTCGCAGCGAACGCACACGGGCTGCTGATGGTGCACAACGAGGACACCGTCTCTCCCGGCGAAGGATTCGATTCGCACGAGCACCGGAACATGGAGATCCTCACCTGGGTACTCGAGGGCACGCTCGAACACACCGATTCCCAGGGCCACAGTGGGCTGATCCGCCCGGGACTGATCCAGCGCATGAGTGCGGGCACGGGCATTCGCCACACCGAACGAAATGCATCGAGCCGTACCAGCCGCGACACGCTACGCGTCGTGCAGATGTGGATTCCGCCCGATGCCGACGGACGGGTGCCCTCGTACGCCGAACTGGACGTGCGCGACGAGTTGGCGTCCGGTGAACTCGTCTGCGTGGCATCAGGCATGCCGGGTGGAGGTGGAGTGCGCATCGGCAATCGGTATGCAGCACTGCACGTTGCACGGCTCGCACCGGGACAATCCATAGCCGTTCCCGACGCGCCTTTCGGTCATGTCTTCGTGGCCGACGGTTCCGCTGCGTTCGAGGATGTCGGCGATCTCGCCCAGGGTGACGCGGTGCGACTGACCTCCACCGGCGGACACCGTGTGACAGCATCGACTGCCAGCGAGATCATGATCTGGGAAATGCACGCCACCTTCGCCTGAGGGAGTTACAGCCATGCCGACTGTCATCACCGACGATGCCGTCACCCTGAATTATCTCGACGAGGGCACCGGTCCGGCTGTAGTCCTCATCGCCGGTTTCTGTGCGCCCGCGACAACCTGGGTACTGCAGCAGAAAGTGTTGGTGCACGCCGGATATCGGGTACTGGCGCTCGATCGACGAGGACACGGGGCCTCGGAGGCTCCGACGTACGGGGCGTCCATGGAGCGGCACGGACGCGATGTTGCCGACTTCCTCGCGGCCGTGGGCGTCACGGACGCCGTCCTGATCGGTGGTTCGATGGGAGCGAGCACCATCTGGTCGTACGTTTCTCAATTCGGCACCGAGCACGTGCGAGCCATCGTATCGGTCGATCAGACTCCGAAGATGGTCAACAGCGACGACTGGTCCAACGGTTTCTACGGTCTCACCGAGGACAACCGAGGGACATTCTTCGACAACGGAATACCCGATACCGGACACGGCCTCCCCAAGTGGAAGTCCGTGCCCTCGCTACTCAAGCTCGCACTCGCACTACGCGCGATGCCGAAAATGGCGTCGCCCGACACCCCACCGATGAAGGCTCTGCTGGCCGATCATGCGGCGCAGGATTGGCGCGCAACCATTGCCGGTACCGACAATCCGTACCTGATGGTCGCCGGGCGCGACAGCCAGTTCTGGCCTGCTGCACACGCTTTCGAGTCCGTCGAAAACAATCCTCGCGGTCGATCGGTGGTGTTGGAACAGTGCGGTCACGCCGCGAACATGGACCGTCCGAACGAGTTCAACACGGCGATGCTGGAGTTCCTCGAATCGGTCTGGTGAGGTCACGACTTCGGGGGTCACCGACGTCGAGGTTCGATCGGAAGGACTGACACCCACCCCAATCCAAATCCGAAAGAACTATTGCGAAATATTTGTTTCGGGTTATGGTTACTGCATGAGCCCACCACCGCCCGATACGACGCCCCGGAAGCTGACGGACATGTCAGAGCTCAAGGCGCTGACGCATCCCATTCGACTGCGATTGCTGTACGCGCTGCGCGCCAACAAGTCGATGACAGCCACCCAGCTCGGCGATCTCGTGGACGAATCGCCCGCGTCGGTGAGCTATCACCTGCGCAAACTCGCCGAACACGGGTTCGTCAAGGAGGTCGAGAACGGCTCGGACAGGCGTCAGCGCTGGTGGTCGGAGGCCAACGAGAACGGGTTCAGCTGGTCCGAGAACGACTTCTCCAACTCACCCGAATCGCTGCAGGTGGCGAAAGCCTCCAAGAATTCCTGGCTGGCGCACCAGTGGTCTCGACTGAGCGACTTCGATCGAACATCCGAATCCTGGGGACCGGAGTGGATAGCCGCGGCGTTCAGCTCGGACGATGTCCTGCGGCTCACTGCCGAGGAAACGGAGGCCATGGGCAAGGAAATGCTCGCCGTTGTCGACAAATGGCGTCGGCACGGCGAGAACGCGACCTCAGGGGAGCGTGAACACGTGATGGTACTGATGCACGGATTTCCCACCACACCTTAGGAGTTGGCATGTATCCGTTCGACCCGCACACGTACCTGTTCCTTACCCGGCACGAGCGCGAACTGCGCTCACTGCGGGCCGACCGCCGCAGACTCGCTGCTGCTCAACGCCGTCTGCGCCGCGACGAACTCCGAGTACAGCGAGCTTGGGACGAGTTGACGACGTCGCTCGCCGACGTCTCGGCATCGGAACGTCGTGTACTCGAACTGGCCACGCGATGACTCAGATCAGAGACTTCTTGAGCCAGACCTGCGCGTAGGGTTCGTCGTTGAACGCGGGCACCTCTCGGTAGCCGAGCTTGGCCGGAACAGCCATTATTTCGCGGCAGCCCGCCTCGCGAAAACCTTCGAGATTCCCAGCTGTGCAGCGACGATGATGCCACCCACGATCGCACCGATGACCGCCGACGCGAGGGTGTTGACGATCCAGGCCAGGACTCCGCCGACGCCTGCGACCCCGCGCACTGCGTCTTCGCCATGGTGAACCAGTTCGTAGATGGGATGAAATCCGAGCTCGTCGATGCCGACGAGCAGGATATGTCCGCCGACCCACAACATCGCTGCAGTCCCGACGACCGACAGCACCGACATGACCTTGGGCATGGCCCTGACCAGCCCCCGGCCGAATTTCTCGATGAAGCCGGTGGAGCCGTCGGCCAATTTCAGACCGATGTCGTCCATCTTGACGATCAGTGCGACGACTCCGTAGACGACTACAGTGATGACAACGGCAACGACCGCGAGGATGATCAGCCGGCTCCAGAAACCCTCTGCAGCAATGGTGTCCAGTGCGATGACCATGATTTCGGCGGACAGAATCAGATCGGTGCGCACTGCGCCGGATACAACGGTGTCCTCGTCGCGCGGCTCGTCTTCGGCGGCGGCGTGATGCTCGCCGTGGCCGAACAGTGCACCCCAGATCTTGTGTGCGGCCTCGTAGCTCAGGTAGCAGCCGCCGAGCATCAAAATAGGCGTCAACAGCCACGGTACGAACTGACTGAGCAGCAACGCGATGGGAAGAATGATCAGCAGCTTGTTCCGCAGCGAGCCCACCGCGATGCGCTTGATGATCGGGAGTTCACGTTCGGCCGCGAGACCGCGGACGTATTGGGGCGTCACCGCAGCGTCGTCGATGACGACACCAGCCGCTTTGGCAGTCGCCCGCCCGGTCGCGGCACCGATGTCGTCGATCGATGCGGCAGCCAGACGCGACAGCGCTGCCACGTCGTCGAGCAGAGCTACGAGTCCGCCTGCCATCACAGACCTCCGAGTGAAGACGAGTGCACGGGCAGGCTCCTTGGTCTCGGTACGACGCCGAATCCCGACGATCTACGCATCGAAACCATACCGCCAGAGCGGCGACTACCACCACACACGACCACAGGACGATGTATGGTTTCCTATACGTATAGTCACCTATACCTCAGAACGGAGTTGCTCATGACGATCAAATGGCTGTTGGCGGCCGCCGTCGGGCTCGCCGCCGCAGCGACGACGGCAGTGCTGGCCTGGCTCGTCTCGCCCGTCGCACCAGGTGTTTCGGCGGCGGTGTTCGGTTTCATCGCCCTTCCGTTCGGGGCAACGCTGGGCTGGATTCTCTTCGTCGCCCCTGCCACGGCGGACCAGGCCTACGCCTCGGATGAGAGCGTCGAGAGCCACTGGGCAACAGCTGCATCGAGTGGCACGGCCACCGATCTGGTGACTGTCCTGGGTCTGACTCTGGCCGTGGTATCCATCGCCCGCGTCGATCCTCCGGCCACAGTGCTGCTGACCGGCCTCTTGCTGGCCGCGTTCGCGTCGTTCACCACGCGGTACGCCCTCGCACGCCGCCGGGCATTGTCCGAGTGAAGAACAATGTTCGACGGCGTCGCACCGAAATGGGTTGGTCTCAACAGGAACTGGCCGAGCGCATCGAGGTCACCCGTCTGACCATCATCTCCATCGAGAAGGAGCGATTCGACCCGAGCCTGCCGGTCGCCTTCCGCCTCGCGGCGGCCTTCGACTGCTCCATCGAGGAGCTGTTCGTGCCGGACCGGACCTGATCGCTACTGCGTGTACGAACTCAGAAAATTGCCGAGTCGTTCGAGCGCTGTCGCCAGATCGTCGACATTGGGCAGCGTGACGAGACGAAAGTGATCAGGTACATCCCAATTGAACGCGCGACCGTGACTGACGAGGATCTTCTCCGATTCGAGGAGATCGAGCACGAACTTTTCGTCGTCGACGATCCCGAAACGTTCGGTGTCGAGTTTCGGGAACATGTAGAGCGCGCCCGCTGCCTGCACGCAACTGACTCCGTCGATGGAATTGAGCACGCGATGCGCCAGATCACGCTGCGCCGTCAGTCTTCCCGAGGGCAGCAGCAGATCCTCGATCGACTGCCTGCCACCGAGCGCCGTCTGAATAGCGTGTTGCGCCGGCACATTTGCGCACATACGCATGTTGGACAGCAAGGTGATGCCCTCGATGAAACTCGCCGCGCGACGACGCGGCCCGGTGATCGCCAGCCAGCCGGCGCGAAATCCACACACTCGGTATGCCTTGGACAGACCCGAATAGGTCAAGCACAGAACATCTTTGCCGGCCAGCGTCGCAAGATTCGTCATGACCGCACCCTCGTAGACGATCTTCTCGTAAATTTCGTCGGCGAGCAGCGCCAGATCGTGCTGACGCGCCAGATCGACGAACCGCTGCAGCGCCTCCCGTGGGTACACCGCCCCGGTCGGATTGTTCGGATTGATCACCACGATCGCGCGGGTCCTGGGCGTGATCTTCGATTCGAGATCATCGAAGTCCGGTGCCCAGCCCTGATTCTCGTCTGCAAGATAGTGAACGGGGGTACCACCGGCGAGTGCCACCGAGCCCGTCCACAACGGGTAATCGGGCGAGGGAATCAGAATCTCGTCTTCCGGATTGCACAGAGCCTGCATCGTCATCGTGATCAGTTCCGATACCCCGTTGCCGAGGTAGACGTCGCCGACGTCGAGATCGGTCAGTCCTTTGGTCTGGTAGTACTGCACCACCGCCGTCCGGGCCGAGAACAGCCCCCGCGAATCGGAATATCCCTGCGCCGTCGGCAGATTGCGAATCATCGCCATCATGATCTCGTCCGGTGCCTCGAAGCCGAAGGGTGCCGGATTGCCGACGTTGAGGCGCAGAATCGCGTGGCCCTGCTCCTCGAGCTCCTCGGTCTTGTCCAGAATTCGGCCACGAATGTCGTAGCGAACATTCTCGAGCTTGCGCGCCTGATCGATCGATCTCGTCATGATGAGAGTTCCTCCTGTCGGACGGACGGCGACATCCGGGTTCGGACCGCCACTGTTGCACACACGATCACCGCCGCTCCACCCACCACCACCGGCAACGTCAACCCTTCGCGGAGGATCATCGCGGCCCAGCACATGGTCAAGACCGGTTGGATCAGCTGAATCTGACTGACACTCGACATCGGGCCGATGGCAAGGCCCCGATACCAGGCGAAGAAGCCCAGATACATGCTCACCACCGACAGGTAGGCGAAGGCGGCCCACTCGGATACACCCGCGGAGGACGGCTGCTGCCACCATGCGAACCCCGCCAGCGCACCGGTCACCGGAACGGACACCACCAGCGCCCAGGAGACCGTCTGCCAAGCACCGAGTTCGCGCGCCATCAGGCCGCCCTCGGCGTATCCGATGGCTGCGGCGAGTACTGCTCCGAGCAGCAACAGATCCGACCACTGCAACCCGATCAGCTGTCCGCCTTGCAGGGCAGCGAACCCGACGGCGACGACAGCTCCCATTGCCGCGACCAGCCAGAACATCGGCCGAACCGGTTGCCGTTCGCGGACAACCGCGGTGGCGGCGGTGGCAGCCGGAAGCAAGGCGATGACGACGGCGCTGTGTCCCGCCGATGCGGTGGTGAGGGCGTACGAGGTGAGAACCGGAAAGCCGACGACGACACCGGCCGCGATCACCGCGAGCCGAATCCACTGCCGCCCCCGCGGGAGCCGTTGCCCGGTAGCGGCGAGCGCTACCGCAGCCAGCGCGGCGGCGACCACAGCTCGTCCGCAGCCGACGAAGAGCGGGGACAGACCTCCGGTGACTGCGACGCGGGTCAGTGGCACTGTGAACGAGAAGGCCGTGACGCCCGCAACTCCCCAGAGCAGTCCTGCGCGGGATAGCAGACCCACGTCAGTCCGAGTAGCGCTACTATGCTGTGTCATGTCCGACGATAGCAGTTCCCGAATTGTGGCTGCACTGAGATCATGGATCGACACCGCGCCACCCGAGGCCAGGCTGCCGTCCACCCGGACCCTTGTCGCCGAGCATTCCGCCAGTCCGGTCACCGTGCAGAAAGCACTGCGCACCCTGATCGCGCAGGGTGTCATCGAAAGCAGACCCGGCGTCGGCACTTTCGTCCGTACTGTGCGCACGGCCCGCCCCAACGACTACGGCTGGCAGACTGCAGCATTGGGGGCACCGAACAATCGACTGCAACTCCCGGCGGCTCTTCAGTCGACCTCCAGCGACGTGATCGCCTTGCATTCCGGCTACCCAGCCCGAGAGTTGTTGCCAGAAAAGCTTGTTCACGCCGCCTTCACCCGCGCCGCCCGCACCGACTCGGTGATCGCCCGACCACCGACAGCAGGCCTGCCGGAATTACGCGCATGGTTCGCGGCCGAGTTGGGGGCGTCGACGCCGTTGGGCATCACACCACCGTCAGCCAGTGACGTCGTCATCATCCCCGGCAGCCAGACCGGACTCAGCACAGCATTTCGAGCGCTCGTCGGTGCCGGTCGGCCGTTGCTCATGGAGTCCCCGACGTACTGGGGCGCGATCCTGGCTGCCACGCAGGCAGGGGTGGACGTCGTGCCGATACCCAGCGGCGTCGACGGCCCTGATCCCGACGGACTCGCCCGCGCATTCGCGCACACCGGCGCTCGGGCGTTCTATGCGCAACCGACCTTCGCGAGCCCCACCGGGGCACAGTGGTCGCACGCTCTGTCCGAGCAGGTCCTCGCCACCGTTCGACGCCACGGCGCGTTTCTGATCGAGGACGACTCTGCCCACGATTTCGGCATCACCGCCGAGCCGAGCCCGCTGGCAGCACAGGACGATGCCGGGCACGTCGTATATCTCCGATCGCTCACCAAGACGGTGTCACCTTCGGTTCGGTTGGCGGGCTTGATCGCTCGCGGTCCCGCTCACGAGCGGATTCTCGCCGATACCGGTGCCGAATCCATGTACGTCAGCGGCATCCTGCAGGCAGTAGCCCTCGATGTGGTGACGCAACCTGCCTGGCGAACTCATCTTCGCCGTCTACGTACACAACTGTCCTCGCGTCGAGACTTGTTGGCGAACAGCCTGATCGAGTTCGCGCCCCGGGGGCACCTCGATGCGGTACCACGCGGTGGACTCAATTTGTGGATGCGTCTGCGTGACGATGCCGATCTGGAAGACATTGTTCGGCAGTGCAGATCGGCTGGTGTGATCGTCGGGGCAGGGGACGACTACTTCCCGGCCGAACCCACCGGAAAGTACCTTCGCTTGAACTATGCGGGTCCCAACCCAGGTGAGTTCCCCGATGCAGCACGCACGATCGGTTCGATCATCTGAGGCCGTTGGAGACATCTGCGGCGAACGAGGACTTACGTCCCACGATGAACCACACCAGGGGACCGAGGAACGGGAACGCCAGGACGACGAAGATCCACACTGCGCGGCCGGCAACGCTGTAGTTGGGCGAGCGAACGATACTGACCACGGCGGCGACGAACAGAAGTACCGCACCGAACGTCACCACGAGCGCGATCACCAGGCCCAGGGTTCCCAATCCGATCCCGAGCACCTGCTCGGCGGTCGACTGCTGCTGAGACAGGATTGTTGCGACGTCCATGACGGTCCTTCCGCGTGTGCCGTTTCGTTGACCCTCACCACGCTACGAAGCGTCGGCCCGGACCACATCGGCCTACACGGGTAGTTCGGCATACATCGCGAGATGTACGACAGGCCTACCGCCGAGGCCCACCGACAGCTACGTTGATCGGGTGCGAAAGGTCAAGAACGACTACGCCGCGTGGATGGCCCTGGGGCCGGGAGGACTTCCAGCAAACATCGGAGGATGGCTGATCGCAACCGCCTTGCGTCCCTTTGCTCGAGCCGACCCGTTGACTGTCGGCGGCGCGGACCACCCCGGTCTGCACTGGCACCTCGAGCATCGACGTGGACCTCGCCCGACGATCGCGCCGTACCCGATACCCCACCGTCAACTCACCGATCGCGGACACTCGACGCTGATCGAGCGATTGAATGACGCCGTCGCCGCCGAAGCCCGACCGGACGGGCCGTTTCACATGGAGCGCAGCCACTTCGAGCGCAGAGGCGACGCCTTGTACGTCACGGATATCAGTACTGCGGCACCGTGGATTGCCCGGACCAAGGGCGAGATTCTGCACGTGCACGAGAGCGAAGGTTCGCTGCACGTGGTGCTGCAACCGGACGACGCTCAGACCGTCATCTCCGCGGGGTGGGGAGAGCTGCACCCGCTGGCCGGACGCCCCCTACTCGCGCTACCCGAGACCTACGTCTTCCTGTACGCCCCACGAGATACCGACGACGCCGACCGTATCGAACAGATCATCCACCGCGCAGTCTCTACCGCGAGAACGTGAACAGTTGCGTGTAGATCGGCTGAAGTCTGGGCAGACGCTGCCGAACATGTGACCATCGATGCATGACACTCGACGACATCGTAGATCTGGTCGGCAGCTTCGAGGGCACGGTGGCGCAGCGCCCCCGAGAGGGTGACGGAACTCCGGAGCTCGCCTGGGGCGACGTGTTCTTCTACTACTCGCCCGACGGGACCATCCCGACCACTGTTCAGCCGTTCGCAACCATCGTGACCAAGAACTATCCGGGCGACGAGCTGTCCCGATTGGAACGGTCCGACGCCTTCCGTGTCAATGTCGTTGCAAGCAAGCAGGATTTCGAGCAGCTTCTGGGCGTTCCTCCGCGCGAGGCTGCTCGCGCACCTCAGGCCGACGCCGACGACACCCTTGCCTCCCATCCCCAGTACGGCACTGCGGGGTGGATCTGCGTGGTCAACCCGGCTTCGCAGACCCAATCGCAGGTCCGGGAACTACTCGCGTCTGCGTATGCCGTCGCCAAAGGCAGGTACGAACGCCATCAGCCCTGATCAGCCGAAGAACTCCGCCATGGATCGCGCCAGCCCTTCGACATCCAGGCCGTTGGCGTGGTCGTGTTCGGCCACTGTGCCGTACTTACGCCGTTCTCCTGCCTCGACCCCGACTCCCAGCACCCGGTGTCGCACATCGGCCAAGGCCCGATCGACCTGCGGCACCGAGGTTCCGGCGAGATACGGTTCGACGAGCATCACGTCGGGCTCGGAGAGGGTCTCGCGCAGCGTGTGGATGTCGAAGGGCCTGATTGTCGACGCGTGCAACACCGTCACGTCACGACCTTCCGCCGCGGCAAGGACGCGATCCGTCATCGGTCCGACGCTGACCACCGTTCCCGAATCACCCTCCTGCAGAACAGTCATCGACCCGCCGGGGTGCGCGTAGGATCGGTCGTTCGAGACGCCGTCGAGCCTGATGTACACGCGGTCCTCGGACGACGCCGCGCTGCGCAGCATCCACTCGACCTCCTCCACGTGCCCGGGCACGTGAACCGTCCACCCGTCGAGAGTGTCCAGCAGCGCGACATCCCGCTGGCCGAAGTGCGTCTCGCCGCCTTGTGGCCAACCGTACGAGCCACCGGAGCTGACGAGGACCGCCCCGACATCCTGATGCCCCAGGTCGAGCTTCACCTGCTCGAAAGGCCGCTCGATCAGGAACGGCGGGAAGGTGTGCACGATCGGACGCAGACCGGCGAGCGCCAGGCCGCCCGCGACACCTATCATCGCCTGCTCGCGAATTCCTACGTTGATCACCCGCGGCTCGATATCCGGAGTGAGATGAGGTTCGAGATAGGCCACGCCGATCTCGGCCAATACCAGCGCAATTCGTTCGTCCTGCGCCAACAACTCGGGCACCAGGCGATAGAAGCATTCGCGTTGGTCCACGGTCCCGTTCATCAGCTCTCCTTCGTTTCGACGTGCGCGACCACCACGTGCGGCCGCTCGGCGTGGTCGAGACGAAACGCGCCCCTGAGCGCGCTGTGATCTCGGCCGTCGACATCGGATGTCGACCACCCCTCGACCGCGAACCGCACCGAGATACCGCCGGGCCACCCCAGACCGGCAGAATCGTTGTCGATCACCACAGCGGTCAGGTTGCCGAGCTGCGATCGCGCAGCGAATTGAATGGCTTCCATATTGCTGCCCTCGTCGAGTTCCGCGTCGCCGATCAGCACGAAGACTCGGGCAGTGCTCTGCTGAATACGCAGCGCAGCAGCAGTTCCGGCGGCCAGCGCCATACCGTGTCCGAGCGATCCCGATCCGATATCGACACCGCGGACCAATGTTCGGTCCGGATGACTGCCCAGGGCCGAGTCGTAACTGCCGAAGGATTCGAGATCGCTGCGCGTCAAGAACCCCCGTGCCGCGAGCACCGCGTAGTACGCCATGGGGCCGTGCCCTTTGGAGAGGTAGAACCGATCACGTTCGGGGTCTTCGGGATTGGCCACATCGAGCCGAAGTATGTCGGAGTATAACACCCACAACACATCGAGCGTGGATGTGGCACTCGCACCGTGCTTTTCGTCGCCCGTCATCAGGGTCATGAGCTGAGGCAGCTCGCCGTATGTCATCTGCATGCTGCCAGCCTGCAACCTCGAGTGCACTCGAGGTCAAGTGGCAGACGCTATACCCAACCATCCGAGGAACGCCCGGAGAAATTCGCAAGTCGTTCCAACGCTCCCGCCTCTGGACGCGGTTCCACGACGGCACCGAACGGCACTCCCGGAACCCGGGCGTCCGGCGGGAGCATCGCCCGGAATTCCTCGGCCACGGGTTCGACCAGTGCGGGATCGACGTCGGCCGGCTGTCCCGTCGCCACAGCAAGGTCCCATCCGTGCAGCAACAGCTCCCGGGCGTACCCCCACACCGCGGATCGGCCAGGGACCGCGCCCCACGGAACCACGACCGGGGCGTCGAGCGCTGCGTCGTCGGCCCACGCTGCACGCGCCTGCTCTACGAGTGCGTCGAAAGAGCCCGCATCGTGAACCGAGGACCAGGGCGAGACCGAATCCGGACTTCCGAGTTCGGCAATCGCGATCAGCCGACGGACCGTCGAGACGAGGTGTCCCGCGAGGTGTAGGACGTCCAACTCGTCGCAGGGGGTAGGTAGTTCGAGCTGCTCGGGACGGACCCCGCCGAGAAGTGCGCTCACCCATGTTGCGGCCGTGAAATACACAGTCCGAGGATCCGTCTGCTGTGCGCTGTCTGTGGTGGTCATGGAGGAGCCTTCCGTTCTACGACCACCCGTCGTGGCCTGCTGCACTGAAGTAAACCGCTTGAACATGACACCTTCTGTCATGTTTTGGCGAGACACTTTTCGGGTGCGCGCAGACCGGTTGCTGTCCATCGTCATGCTGCTCCAACACCGGGGCAGACTGAACGCTGCCGACATCGCCGCACAACTCGAAGTGTCGACCCGGACGGTATTGCGCGATATCGAAGCGCTGTCCGCGGCAGGGGTGCCGGTGTACACCGACCGGGGTCGCGGCGGCGGGATCAGCCTGCTGCCCGGCTACCGCACCGAGTTGACCGGTCTGACATCGGAGGAGGCGACGGCGCTGCTTGCCTCCGGATCCGGGCGCGTGGCCACCCCCGCCTACGCCAGTGCCATGCGCAAGGTCGCCGCCGCGATACCGGATGCACACCGAGCAGTCGCGAGCACTGCATCACAGCGAATCCTGGTGCGGCCCGAGGGTTTCGCCTTTCCACGCGAACCCGAGTTGCACCTGGTGACGTTGCACCGGGCCGTCATCGACGCTCTGCGAATACACGTGTCGTATCGCAATCGCGCAGGCGCGGCGGCCGATCGAATCCTCGACCCCATCGGGCTCGTGTACGCCGGCGATCACTGGTACCTGCTCGCCGCGCGCGACGGCAACGAACGTGTCTACCGAGTCTCACGAATCGACAGCCTGGAGGTATTGGAGGAGTCCGCGCGGCGCAGCGCGGTAGTGGACCTCGAAGCGGCATTCACTGCGCACTGGAAATCTTTCCGCGCGACCTTGGACCAGCTCGACGTCACCTGCCTCGTGGACCAATCATCGTGGCTCTCGTTGACGAAGAACGCAATTCGGGTGATCAGTGACGACGTGCAGCGCGACGGGCGGCACCTGGCAACCATCACGTTCTCCGGCCGCAATCATGCGACGGGCGTGATATGGCAATGCGGTCCAGGAGTAACAGTGCTGCAGCCGAACATGATTCGAGACGAGCTGGCCGC
Organism: Rhodococcus sp. MALMAid1271; assembly: GCF_049195265.1. Classification (NCBI taxonomy): domain Bacteria; kingdom Bacillati; phylum Actinomycetota; class Actinomycetes; order Mycobacteriales; family Nocardiaceae; genus Rhodococcus; species Rhodococcus sp. MALMAid1271. The sequence goes on from NZ_JBMIRQ010000108.1 coordinate 161,191, forward strand.
GCGTGCCAGCGCGACTGCGCGGTTGTACTCGTGAGATCTGCGCCCGGGCGGCAGTCCCCTCAGCGTCCACTATTTCCACGCCGACACGCTTTCCCGATTCTCGAGCTCAATTGTGGACACTGAGAGCACCACCTGACCGTATTGTCATGACATGCCGCGAACACACCTCGCTGTAGCGGGGACGTCCATCGACTGCGCGGACCCGGGGGAACTCGCGCAGTTCTATCTCGCGCTTCTCGGCGGTGAGTTGTTGTGGGAGAACTCCGAAAGCGTTGGACTGCGCACACAATCCGGCCTGAACATCGTTGCGCAGACGGTTGAGAACTACATCCCTCCCGTCTGGCCATCGACATCCATCGTGCATTTCGACGTGGATGCGGGAGGAGACCTTGCCGGAGCTGTCGCCTACGCAGTCGAATGCGGTGCCAGGGAAGCAGCAGAGCAACCGGACCACCGATGGCGAGTTCTCCTCGACCCCGCCGGCCACCCCTTCTGCATCACCACGGAGGTGTACGACGGTTGAGGAGGGCAGTAACCCCGTGTGCACAGTGCCCGGCGCGCGAAGTTCGGCGCGGTCCTGGTTCAACTCGATACTGAATTACGACGCTGAACCGTTGCCCCGATCAGAGCCCGCTGACAGCATGGACGTATGAAGGCCGAAGAACGCCCCTGGAAGCGTTACGGGTATGCCGCGTTGCTGGCCATTCTCGCGTTCCTGACGATCAGCGACCTGGTGTCCGATCCTTCTGCGTGGAACTGGTCGAAGCTGGTAGTACTGGCATTGGCCGCTCTGCTCTTCTTGTACGGAGAGAGCCGAACCCAGAACTCTCCCGAGAAGATCGAGCCCGAGGCCGTACCCGCCGCGGATGTCGACGCGGTTGTCGCAGAACTCGGCAGAACTGTTCGCGCCATCAAGGCGCTACGAGAGATGCATCCCGGTCTCGGACTGCGCGACGCCAAGGATCTCGTTCAACCGAATCACTGACTGGAGGAGTCGATGACATCGGTCAGCGGTACACGCGCCGTCCAGGATCCCGCCGAATTCACCGAAGCCGCAACTCTGTTGGTCGATTTCAATCGCGAGTACAACTATCCCGCACCTGAGCCGGATTGGCTTGCAACACATCTCGACACTCTGGTGAAGTCCGGCGACACCAGCGTGCTGATATTCGGCACGCCCGCCACCGGCGTTGCCGTTCTTCGATTTCGGATCGGTACGCTGACCGCAGACACCGAGGCCTACCTCGCCGAGTTCTACATCGAGCCCGGATCACGCGGGAAGGGGCACGGCACAATTTTTCTCGACGAGATCATCGAGCACGCACGCAGTAGGGGTGCCACCTACATGGATCTCAATACATCCGAGGACGACGAGGCGGCCCGGCACGTGTACGAGAAGCGTGGCTTCGATTGCCACGAAGGGCACGGAGAGGGACCGAAAGCGATCTATTACGAACTCGAACTGGACTGATCCGGACCGAGCGTTCCGCACCACGAAGCCGATCCGGTGACACTTCCCGCGCGCATGGAAGTCGCCACAGCCGAGCAAAACGAATATGATTCCCAATAAGTGGGTACAGGTTCGAATCGAGGAGCTACAACATGGCATTTCCGGTCATCGTCGCGAAGGCAATATCGACGGTCGTGACGGGCGCAGTCGGCGTCGCCGCATACAACGGTGCCAAGAAGCTGTACGACAAGGCCCCCGTGCGCAAGGCTGCGGTATCGGCAACCGAACTCGGTCTTCGCGCCGCACGCAAGGCCGAGATCCAAGCCGAGTCCGCGCGTCTGGCCATGTCGGATGTCGTCGCCGAGGCACGCGATCGGCTCGGCGAAGAAGTACCGCCGCCGTCGGCCACCGAAGTCGGCCACGGTCACTCGCACTGATCACGGCAGTCGACCGCACATGACGACCCTCGTCGAACACTCCCTCGACACGATTCCCGGCCGCACGGATGGCATCGAGATCCTGTCCGATGCCGCCGGCCGCATGCGGCTTCGCGTCGACTGGCTGCGCTCGAGTCCGGGCCGAGCGGTCGCGGTCGAAGACCATGTGGACAAGATCCGCGGCGTCCGGGCTGTCCACGCGTATCCCCGTACCGCATCGGTGGTGGTCTGGTACTCCCGTACCCGCATCGACCGGGACGAACTGTTCGACGCTGTGAACGCCGGGCGCACGACCGACTGGGCATCGATACCCGTTCGTAGCCCACGGTCTGCGGACGTCACCAACGGTGACGTCCTCCGTATGACGATCGGCGGGGCGGCACTGGTCCTGCTCGGCTTCCGTCGCTATGCCTTCCGACGGCCACCCCTTCTCGGCCCCACCAGCAGAGTGGTCGCCACCGGGGTCACCATCTTCACCGGCTACCCGTTCCTGAAGGGAGCGCTGCGCTCCCTCGCTGGAAACCGATCCGCCGGCACCGACGCGCTCGTCAGCGCCGCCACTGTGGCAAGCCTCGTCCTTCGCGAGAATGTCGTGGCCCTGACCGTGCTGTGGCTGCTCAACATCGGCGAGTACCTGCAGGAGCTGACGCTCAAGCGCACTCGTCGCGCAATCTCCGACCTACTGTCCGGCACGCAGGACACCGCGTGGATTCGGCTTCCAGACGGTTCCGAGATCTCCGTCGACGTCGATCGGTTGGAGATCGGCGACGAGGTCGTCGTGCACGATCACGTCGGGGTGCCGGTGGACGGGATCGTCGTCGACGGTGACGCGGTGGTCGACCAGTCGGCGATCACCGGTGAGACATTGCCGGTGTCGATCGTCGCAGGTGACCGGATCCACGCCGGATCCGTCGTGGTCCGTGGACGCATCGTCATCCGCGCGTCCGCGGTGGGCCGCGATACGACGATCGGACGCATCATTTCCCGCGTCGAGGAGGCACAGGAGGATCGCGCCCCGATTCAGACTGTGGGAGAGAACTTCTCACGACGCTTCGTACCGGCGTCGTTCATCCTCTCGGCCCTCACCCTCTTCGTCACCCGCGATGTCCGACGAGCGATGACCATGCTGCTCGTCGCATGCCCGTGCGCGGTGGGTCTGTCGACTCCGACGGCCATCAGCGCCGCCATCGGAAACGGTGCTCGCCGTGGGATTCTGATCAAGGGTGGCTCGCACCTGGAACAGGCAGGCAGAGTCGATGCCTTCGTGTTCGACAAGACCGGGACACTCACCGTCGGGCGTCCCGTCGTCACCAATGTCGTGTCCTTCCACGACGACTGGGAGCCGGAGCAGGTATTGGCGTATGCGGCCAGCTCCGAGATTCACTCGCGACATCCGTTGGCCGAGGCCGTCATTCGTAGTACCGAGGAACGCCACATCGTCATTCCTCCCCACGAGGAGTGCGAGGTCCTCGTCGGTCTCGGCATGCGTACCGTCGCGGACGGCCGGACCTTGCTGCTGGGCAGTCCTTCGCTGCTGCGCAGTGAGGACGTCGATGTTTCCGACCATGCGGCCGAATGGGTTTCCCGACTGCAGCGTCAGGCCGAGACCCCGTTGTTGCTCGCCGTCGACGGGGTATTGGTCGGGTTGATCAGTCTGCGCGACGAGGTCCGCTCGAACGCTCGGGAGGTATTGAATGCCCTTCGCGCCGACGGTGTGGAGCGCATCGTCATGCTCACCGGAGATCACCCCGAGACCGCCGCGGCCGTAGCCGCCGAACTGGACATCGCCGAGTGGAGAGCCGAGGTGATGCCCGATGACAAACTCGAAGCCGTGCGCACGCTTCAACAGCAGGGGTATGTCGTTGCGATGGTCGGAGACGGCACCAACGACGCTCCCGCCCTCGCCGTCGCCGATATCGGCATCGCAATGGGGTTGGCGGGCACCGATGTTGCCGTCGAAACGGCGGACGTTGCCCTGGCCAGCGACGACCTGACACGGCTGCTCGACGTTCGCGATCTCGGCCGACACTCGGTGGCCGTCATCCGGCAGAACTACGGAATGTCGATCGCGGTCAATGCCCTCGGCCTCGTGGTCAGCGCTGGCGGAGCACTCTCTCCTGTGCTCGCCGCGATTCTGCACAACGCGTCCTCGGTCGCGGTGGTCGGCAACAGCTCGCGACTGATCCGATACCGGATCTGAGCAACGCCAGGCCGAACGCGGCGATCTCGGCTTGCGTTGGAGTGCGCTCGAAGGCATACCTTCTGATCCATGCCTCATCCAACGAGCTCAGGAGCGTCCATGTCGATTCCCACGCGTCACGTCCCGGCCCTGGGACGCACTGTCGGTGCCATCGGTCTCGGTTGCATGGGTATCAGCTGGGCCTACAGCGGTGCCGATACCTCCTCGGACACAGCCGGGGCACCCATCCTGGCGCACGCACTCGCGTCGGGCATCGACTTCTTCGACACCAGCGACGCGTACGCAGCCGGACACAACGAGAGGGTCGTCGGACGCGCCCTGGCCGGGACCGATGCCGTGATCGCCACGAAAGCCGGGTTGATCGGCAACGACGACGGCGGCGGCCCTGTCCTGACTCGCAACGGCACCCCGGAACACCTGGCGCAGGCCTGCGATTCGAGCCTGCGGAACCTTGGGGTGGACACCATCGACCTCTATTACCTGCACCGCGTCGACGACCAGGTACCCATCGAGGATTCGTGGGGAGCGCTGTCCGAGTTGGTGGCGGCAGGCAAGGTGCGCGCGCTGGGTCTGAGCGAGGTCACCGTCGAGCAGGCACGGGTGGCCCACAGTATTCATCCGGTCGCTGCGGTGCAGTCCGAATTGTCCCTGTGGACTCGAAACGCGTTGGGGCAGGGCACCACACACGACGGTGAACCGGTAGGAAACATGGTGGAGTGGACGGGTGAGAACGACGCGGTGTTCGTGCCGTTCTCCCCGCTGGGTCGAGGATTCCTCACCGGTTCACTCGACCCCACCGCACTTCCGGCGACGGACATGCGGTCGGCACTTCCCAGATTCTCCGGAGCTGCGGCCGAACAGAACCGGTCGATCGTCGAGGTCGTCTCTGCGGTTGCATCGAGGCACAACTCCACCCCTGCCGCAGTGGCACTGGCATGGGTGCTCGCCCAAGGTCCCCACGTGATTCCCATTCCCGGCACCACCGACATCGGGCACTTCGACGCCAACCTCGCCGCACTCGGGCTCTCGCTCACCGAGGAGGATCTCACCTCGCTCGAAGCTGCACCCGCCGCAGTGGGAACTCGATACTGATATGCCGCGTACGGCTTTGTTGGAGATCGACTTTCAGCCCTGGATAATCGAACTCGGGCATGATTCCGGCACCCTGGCTCGCGCCGGGTCGGTTCGTGAAGCTCAGCGCTCCGCCGGAGCTCTGGTGGTGTGCACTCGCTATCTGAGCCGGGATTCGGCCGACCCGCTGCGTTCCGACCCGGCCGGTGTCGGTGCTCGGTTCCATCCGGCGATGGCACCTCTGCCGGGGGACCTCATTGCCACGAAGTTCGACCGGGACATCTGGTCCAATCCCGATCTGCATGCCCAACTCGGACTCATCGGGGTCGACCGGTTGGTGATCACCGGGTACCTCACGGACTTCGGGGTTCGGATTGCCGCGGAGCGTGCCTGCTCACTGGGCTATCACGTCACGGTACCCTCGGCCGCGTGCGCGGGATCGACCGAGGACGAGCACCGCCTCGCCCTCGAATCGATGGTGGCGGCCGGTGTCAGGGTCGACTAGGCCCCGGGCGACGTCCGCTATTTCGCGCCGCGGAAATACGGTTCGACCGTGCCCTTGAGCTTGACGAGCATCGGATTGCCGTAGCGGTCCTTGGCGGTGGGCACCTCTACGCGTACCCAACCCTCGTCCACGTTGTATTCACGGACACTGTTCTTCTCGACGCCATTGAAGCGAATGCCCACGTCCCGCTGAAGAACCTCTTCGTCGTAGAAGGCGCTGCGTGGATCGATCGAGAGGTGATTCGGTGGGACGTCTTGGTTCTGATCCTCGGGCATGATTACTTTCGTCGGATGCTGCGTCGAATGCTCTGGTTGATTCGTGAAGAATATACGTGACCGCGTACTGGTGGGCCAGCGCCCGTGCCCTACCCTCGCGCCATATCGACGAACCTGGACAGGTGAAGCTGGTGTGCCACAGTGATTGTCGCGGTCGGGCCGTTACGGTGCTTACCGAGAATCAAGTCTGCCTCACCGCCGCGGGGGTCGTCGCGCTCGATTGCGTCGGGGCGATGCAGCAGGATCACCATGTCGGCGTCCTGCTCGAGTGAGCCGGACTCACGGAGGTCGGACACCATCGGCTTCTTGTCGGTTCGCTGCTCAGGACCACGGTTGAGCTGGCAGACCGCGACCACCGGGCATTCGAGTTCCTTGGCAAGAAGCTTGAGCTGACGCGAGAAGTCGGAGACCTCCTGCTGACGCGATTCGACCTTCTTACCGGACGACATCAGCTGAAGGTAGTCCACCACAATGAGTTTGAGTCCGTTGCGCTGCTTCAGTCGACGCGCCTTGGCGCGGATCTCCATCATCGTCAGGTTCGGGGAATCGTCGACGAACAGCGGTGCCTCGCTGATCTCACTCATGCGCCGGGCCAGCTTGGTCCAGTCGTCGTCGGTCATCTTTCCCGAACGCATGTCGCCGAGCTTGATCTTGGCCTCGGCGGACAGAAGGCGCATGACGATCTCGGTACGACTCATCTCCAGAGAGAAGATGACGCTGGGCATGCCGTGCTTGATGGAGCACGAACGCATGAAATCCATACTTAGGGTCGACTTACCCACGCCAGGCCTTGCCGCCACGATGATCATCTGGCCCGGGTGCAACCCGTTGGTGATTTCGTCGAGCTCGGCGAATCCTGTTGGTACACCGAGGGAAATACCGCCTCGGCTGGCGATGGAGTCGATTTCGTCCATCGTGGGCTGCAGCAACTCTTCGAGGGGAAGGAAGTCCTCGGAGGTGCGGCGCTCGGTGACCTCGTACACCTCGGCCTGCGCTCGATCGACGACCTCGGCGACGTCCTGCCCGTCGGAGCCGGCGTAACCGAACTGAACGATGCGGGTGCCTGCCTGCACGAGCCGACGCAGAATCGACTTCTCGGCAACGATCTCGGCGTAATACCCGGCGTTGGCTGCCGTTGGCGTCGTCTGGGTGAGCGTGATCAGGTACGGAGGTCCTCCGATCCGCTTGAGTTCGCCGCGTCGATCCAACTCGGCCGAGACGGTCACCGGGTCGGCGGGCTCGCCGCGACTGTAGAGATCCAGGATCGCGTCGTACACGTTCTGGTGGGCGGGCCGATAGAAGTCACCCGGGCGGAGCACCTCGAGCACATCGGCGATGGCGTCCTTGCTCAGCAACATGCCACCCAGTACGGACTGCTCGGCGGCCATGTCCTGCGGTGGCTGGCGACCGAAATCCTCACCCGGGCCCTCCCCGGACGGGGAGCCGGAGTAGTCGGACTGTCCTCGATCGTCCACAACTGCCACGTGACTCGGCCGTCCTCTCCCCATCGCGGTGCGCACGGCCGAGTACCACCCAACCGTGCGGTGTAGCAAGTTCTACCCCCGGGCACCGACAAGTTCTGTTCGGCACCGGATCCGTCCCGTCGCGACGCCGCAGAGCGGCATCGAGAGAGACGCTGCAGGGACGTTAAGCGGTATCGGACGGAGTCACAACACGGCCTGTGCATGGATCTGTGGAAGGAATGTGTATGGGCTTGAACAACAGTGTTGACCACCTGTGGACAACCTGGGTATAAGTTCCACAGTTTTGACCGTTTCGCCAGGTCAAAGGGTGTACATAGAAATTTCTTCCTGTGCATTGTTTCTGAATCGGCGTGTCGGCCGAGTTGACAGCTCGGGCGTGTTGAGTAAATACGAGGTGAAGTCCAGGGTGAATTGGGTCACAATGGCTGGGATCGGTCACATAAACAGACCACCCTCCCGTTTCGATGCCAAGGGCCCGATCCTCGGCTGGGAATCGGGCCCCTGGTCCGCGGCGTCCGAGGCTCAGGCGTCGACGGTCTGCGGGCAATCCGCAGGGTCGAGCACAGTGATCTCTCTGGTGCCGATCTGCAGCACTCTGGCGGTCGGGATGTCGAAGAACAGCCCGGTGATGCGCAAGCGGCCCTCGGCATTGGCGCGGCCGACCACCCGGTGGCGCGTGAGCGTCTGCAATTGCACCGCCACATTCACCATCGCGAGCTGATCGGCCTCACAGAAGCCGAGTTCTGCCGCCTGACGGCCGACGACGTGACCGCTGCGGTACGCCTCCAGGCTCGCCACCGCATGACCGAGCCATTCCTCCACGGACTCGTCTGCGGCGTTCTCCGGGCCACTGAGAACTGCCTTCATCGCTCCACAACCCGAGTGCCCACACACCACCACCGACGAGGTGCCCAGCTGATCGACACCGAACGCCAGCGCCGCCTCCACCGAGCAGTCCTGGCCCTGGACCGGCACGAGGTTGCCCATGTTGCGGACGGTGAACAGATCTCCCGGGCCGCTGCTGGTGATCGTGTTCGGCATGACTCGCGAATCCACACAGCAGAGGAAGAGAGTGTCCGGATCCTGGAACTCGGTCAGACCCTCGAGGTGCGGGCGAATACTGGACGCATGGGTGCGGTGGTATTCGGCCACACCGCTCAACACCGCACGCAGAGCCACGGGCGAATCCTCCTGCGCGTCATGGTTCTTGAGCTGCCATGCGCGCCACGGAGCCAGCGAACTGCGCACGGTCGCAGATCCACGCTTGGGCGGACCCTCGGCGGCAGCGGCCATCGATGCCGTACCTGCTTCCACGACTTTCACAGTGCCGCCGCCGAGTTCGTGCTGACGGATCCACTCGTTGAGCGCATCGTGCACGGCGTGATCGAGGAAATCCACTTCCAGGTGAACCGCGACGGCCGTACCGGCCGGGACGGTGGAGAGCACATGCGTCAATCGCGGTAGCGCGAGGAAGCTCAATGACCCCTCGGTGGTCACCCGCCAGGTACCGTCGACCGTCTCCTCCGCGCGAACCTTGGCCCACACCACTCGGCGAAGCACCAGGATGATCGACAATGCCAAGCCGATGAGGACACCCTCGAGCAGATTGAGGGCCACCACGCCGACGACCGTGACCGCGTAGACCGCGATGTCTCCCGTCTTGTTCGCAATCTTGATGTCCGCCAACTTGACCAACTGCACGCCGATCATCACCAGCAGACCGGCCAGTGCCGCGAAGGGAACCAGTTCGACGATCGAGATGAACAGAACCGAGAAGATCAGAATCCACACTCCGTGCAGAATCGCCGACGCACGAGACTTGGCACCGACCTTGACGTTGGTGGCGCTGCGGACGATCACGCCGGTGATCGGCAGTCCGCCGATGGCGCCGGATGCCATGTTGCCCGCGCCCTGAGCCATCAATTCGCGGTCGAAGTTGGTGCGCTCCCCGCTGTGCATCTTGTCGACGGCCACCGCGGAAAGCAGACTCTCGACACTGGCGATCAACGCGATCGTGATGACGCCGGTGACGAAGGCGCTCCATTGCCCATCCGGCATGATCGGGAAGCTCAGCGACTCGATCAGGTTGCCCGGCAGGTTGATTCGCTCGACGTCGAGGGAGAAGAAGATCGAGACGGCGGTGGCGGCGACGACCGCAACGAGTGCGGCAGGCACCTTGGTCACCTTCGCCAGCACTCCGGAGAACTGAGCCAATCTCGGCCAGACGATCATGAGAGCGACCACGATGCCGCCGACGACGACGGACGGCCACTGACCGTTCGCCACGGATGTGGGGATCGACAGGAGATTGCGCACAGCCGAACTCTCGGACTCACCACCGAGCAGGACGTGAATCTGCTGCAGCGCAATGGTGATACCGATTCCGGCGAGCATGGCGTGGACCACCACCGGGGAGATGGCCAACGCGCTACGCGCAATTCGACTCATCCCCAACAGGATCTGTACTGCACCCGCAAGAACGGTGATGGCACACGTTATGCCCCAACCGAATTGATTGACCAGCTCGGCAACGACCACTGTCAGCCCGGCGGCCGGACCGCTGACCTGTAGCGGTGATCCGCCGAGAATTCCGGCGAGAATTCCGCCGACGACCGCGGCGATGAGGCCGGCCATGATCGGCGCTCCGGATGCGACGGCGATGCCGATCGACAGTGGCACGGCCACCAGGAACACGACCAGGGAGGCCGGTACGTCGTACTTCAGGATCGACCCGACTCGAGACGGCTGCTCGGGTCGGGTCATAGTGCTGTGGTCCGAATCGGGTTCTGCAGTGGTGGTCACGGCAGCGTTCCTCCAGAATCTTAGTAATCGGGTCGGTCGGTCTTTTTTTGCGATGCTCTTCTGTGTCGCTCCCCAACTAAAGAGTACGCAAAGCTCCGGCTATCTCGCCGCCAAGAGAGATCCTTCACAATTCGGAACCCTTTGCGGCCGTTCATCATTGTGAGAAAGCACGAAAAAGCCCCACGAACCGAGATTCGTGGGGCTTTTTCGTAGCCGTACCGGGCCGAAAGGCCGGATCAGCTACCGACGACCTCCAGCTTGAACTTGGCGGTCACGTCGGGGTGCAGGTTCACGACGATGTCGTGCTGCCCCGTGTTCTTCACGTGCGCCTTCGGCAGATCGATGCTGCGCTTGTCGACGACCGGTCCACCGGCAGCCTTGAGGGCAGAAGCGACGTCCGACGCGGTGACCGAGCCGAACAGCTTGCCCGAGTCGCCCGCGGTCTTGACGGATAGCGTGACGCTCTCGAGGCCTTCGATGGCCTGCTTGAGCTCGTTGGCGTGCTCGAGTCCGCGAACGGCACGAGCTTCCTGAGCGCGGCGAATGCCGTCGACCTGCTTCTGAGCTCCACGGGTGGCCTGGATGGCCAGTCCGCGGGGCAGCAGGAAGTTACGGCCGTAGCCGTCCTTGACCTCCACGGTGTCGCCAGGCGCACCGAGGTTGTCCACATCAGCGGTGAGGATCAGTTTCATACCAATCGCCCCTTTCTATCGAGCCGTCGCGGCGTAAGGCAGCAGTGCTACCTCACGCGAGTTCTTCACGGCAACGGCCACGTCACGCTGATGCTGGACGCAGTTGCCGGTGACACGGCGAGCACGGATCTTTCCGCGATCGCTGACGTACTTACGCAGCAACGTCGTGTCCTTGTAATCGATCGACGCGTTCTTTTCCTTGCAGAAGGAACACGCTTTCTTCTTGAGCACCTTGTCGCGCAATGGCGGTTTGGGCATGGGTCTTTCTCCGTTACATCTGGATGTTCTCGATCGAAGGATCTAGAACGGTGGCTCTTCGTCTCCGCCACGCCCACCGAAGGAGCCCGAGGCCGCCGGGGCACTGCCCCAGGGATCGTCTCCGCCGGAACCGGCGTTGGAATTGGAGTTCGAGCGGCCGCCGCCCGATCCACCTGAGGAACCAGAACCGGAGTTGAAGCCTCCGCCTCCACCTCCGCCGCCGCGGTTGGCCTTGTTGACCTTCGCAGTGGCGTAGCGCAGAGAAGGCCCGATCTCGTCGACCTCGAGTTCGACGACAGTCCGCTTCTCGCCTTCACGCGTTTCGTACGAACGCTGCCTGAGCCTGCCGCTCACGATCACTCGTGCGCCGCGGGTCAAACTCTCGGCCACGTTCTCCGCAGCTTCACGCCAGATGTTGCAGCGCATGAAGAGTGCGTCGCCGTCTTTCCATTCGTTGGTCTGACGGTCGAACGTGCGCGGAGTGGACGCAACGGTGAAGTTGGCCACAGCCGCACCGGCCGGGGTGAAGCGAAGTTCTGGATCTGCCGTCAAGTTCCCGACGACGGTGATGACGGTCTCGCCTGCCATGGTTCCTCTTTCAGTAGTAAGTCTTTGTTGATGCCAGCCTAGAGGCGAGCAACGACAATTACTTGCCCTGTCGCAGGACCTTCGTGCGCAGCACGGACTCGTTGAGCCCGAGCTGACGATCCAGCTCGCTGACGGTGGCAGGCTCGGCGTTGATGTTCACAACGGCGTAGATGCCCTCGGCGTGCTTGAGGATTTCGTAGGCCAGACGACGCTTGCCCCACACATCGACCTTGTCGACGGTGCCGCCGTCCTTGCGAACGACGTTGAGGAACGTATCGAGCGACGGAGCGACAGTGCGCTCGTCCAGATTGGGGTCGAGAATGACCATCAATTCGTAATGACGCATAAGACCTCATCACCTCCTGTGGACTAGTGAAAACGGCCACGGACTATCCGTGGCAGGAGGGTCGTTGCGTCAGCAACCCCTCGAAGATACACGACAGGGCGCTGACCTGCTAATTCCCGTCGGAGGTACGGTCGACGGCACGCGCGTCATAGTCTTGCATCATGCGATCCGCGGTCCGCACCAATCCGACGACGGTGATCGTGGTCGTCGCGATGGCTGCAATAGGACTGATTCTGGGGTATCTGAACAAGGCTCGCTGCGCCGTCGCGCCGTTCGACGCTTCCGGTCGCAGCACGGTGTTCGACGCGATCAAGGACTCCTCGGTCTGCTACTCCGACATCCAATTCCTCTGGCTCGGTCGAGACATCGACAATCACATCTTCCCGTACATCCACGGAGCGATCACCAGCGACGGAATCCTCACCGGCGGGACTGTGGAGTACCCCGTTCTCAGTGGATTGCTGATGTGGCTCGGTGCCATCCCCGCGCACACCGACGCACAGTTTCTGCTGACCTCGGCACTGATCCTCGCGCCCTTCGGCCTGCTCACCGCCTGGATGCTCGGCCGACTGGCCGGTTGGCCGGCACTGCTGTGGTCGATCGGCCCACCACTGGTGATGTACGCCTTCCACAACTGGGAACTACCGGTCGTGGCATCGGCCGTCGGCGCGATCTTCGTCATGACGTTGCCGATGCCCCTGCGCCGACGCGCGATGCTCGCATCGGTCCTGCTGGCAGTCGGCTTCTGTCTCAAGATCTATCCCGGAGCTTTCGTACTGCCCCTGATCGCGTACGTGGTCACCGGCGGGATCGGCGGCCGCGAATCCGCCGATTCCGGACGAGGTCGCTACGACATCCTCGGCGGGCTGATGGTCGCAGGTACCGCGATCGCCACGGCTGTTGCGGTGAACCTGCCGTTCGCCGTCCTCGGCTACGAAGGTTGGCGCGCGTCGTTCACGTTCCAGTCGATGCGGCAGGCAGATCTGACGACCAACTCCATCTGGTACTGGGGCCTGCGCCACTTCTACATCACCGACCAGATGACCCCCGACGCCTACACCGAAGCCGAGGCGAACTTCCAGGACGTGGTGGACATCGCGTCGCCGCTGCTGGTGTTCGCCGCCTTCCTGCTGGCTCTGTGGCTGGGTTGGCGTCGCGCGGCGGTGGTCGGAACCTATCCGTGGGTGGCGGTGAGCGGGTCGATGCTGTGCGGCTTCATGCTGCTGCACAAAGTGCATTCGCCGCAGTACACCCTGTGGCTGCTGCCGTTCCTGGTGCTGCTTCGCGTTCCGTGGAGCGTGGTCGGTGCCTATCTCGTGGTCGATCTGTCGATGGGAATCGGCGTCTTCAAGTATTTCGCAGCCCTCGCCTCCGGCGCCGATGCCAGCGACGAGGAGTTCTTCGTCCTGGTCGGAGTGTGGGGCAGAGCCCTGTTGCTGGTGGTGCTGTTCGTGCTGTTCCTCAGGGCTCGGATGCGCGTCCCGTTCCCGGGCGACACAGACCGCGCTGATACACCATCGCGCCGACCAGCGGCGACATCTCTGACAGCATCATCGGGGCAGTAGGACCTGAGAGCGAGGCGGGGGACATGACACAGGTGCCGCAATCTCCGGAGAGCTCAGCACAGGAGAGCACCTCGATACGACGCATCGGCCTGGTCGAAGACCACGAGTCGGTGGCACTGGGGCTCGCGGCCATGCTCGCCGACGAACCCGACCTGGACCTGGTGTCGATGGCCGCCACGGTCGGCGAACTGTTGGAACGGCAGCAGGCACTCGATCTGGTGGTCCTCGACCTTCGACTGGGAGACGGCTCGTCTCCTCGCTCGAACGTGGAACAACTGCATGCAGCCGGCACCCGGGTGCTGGTGTACACCGGTGCCGAGAACCCGTTTCTGGTTCGCTCCGCGGCCCGCGCAGGGGTACTGGGCGTGGTGCGCAAGTCCGCACCTGCCGCGGCGATCGTCTCGGCGATCAGGCGCGCCGCGAGCGGCGGTCAGGTCGTCACGACGGACTGGGCTGCTGCGATCGACGGCGATCCGCAGCTTCCCGACGTCGGCCTCAGCCCACGCCAACGCGAGGTCCTCGCGCTGTACGCATCGGGCGAGAAGGCCGGACGCGTTGCCCGCCTGGCGGGCCTGTCCGAGCAGACGGTCAACGACTACCTCGTCCGCATCCGGCACAAGTACGCCGAGGCCGGGCGCCCCGCACCGACCAAAACCGATCTGTACAAGCGTGCGGTCGAAGACGGGTGGCTGCCGATGCCGGAACCACCGCCACAGCAGTGACACCGTGCCACTGTGCTCTCACCGAACTCTGTCGTAGCGCCATGGCATCCTGAGCACCGAGTTGACGGTTCAATGCCCATGGAATTCAGGGCAGAAATCCGCGGCCGTGCCTGTGAGAATTACTCGGACTGGTGCGGCCGATCTCGCCCACCTTCGGCACCCCGGGAGATGTGATGTCTGCACTGCTCGAACCTTTGCCCTCTGCACACGAGTCGGCGGCACCGGTGACGCGTCGTTCACGCGGGCCCATCAGCCTGGTGCCTCCTGCGAGCGCGTTTCCCACGCGGCCTGGCCTCACCGAGCGCGAGATCGAGGTGCTGCTCTGCTGGATTCGACAGGACTCCAAGACCGAGGTGGCCAAGTCCTTGTTTCTCTCACTCGGCACCGTCAACACACACCTCACTCGGATCCGGGCCAAGTACACCTCGGTCGGCCGCCCCGCACCGACCAAGGCCGGCCTGGTCGCGCGGGCCCTGCAGGACGGCCTGATCGATATCGAGGATCTCTGAACCTGCCGACACCTCGGGTCAGACGGTCATTTCGGTCTCCACACCCCGCTCTTCGAGGCGCTTGTTTCGCCGGAGACTGCTCAGGAATGCCGCTCCGATGAACAAGATGCCGACGAAACCGGTGATCAGCTCGTTGATGTGCACTCCGATCGAGACCAGCAGAATGACCGACAACGCGCCGATCGCCCAGTGCGCCCCGTGTTCGAGGTAGACGTAATCGGACAACGTTCCCTTGCGCACCAGGAAGACCGTGATCGACCGGACGAACATCGCCCCGATGAAGCCGAGACCGAGCGCGATGATGATCGGGTCCGCCGTGATTGCGAATGCCCCGATGACGCCGTCGAACGAGAACGACGCGTCGAGCACCTCGAGGTAGAGGAACAGGAAGAAGCCTGCCTTACCGGTCGCCTTGGCGAGATCGCTCGGACCGCCGGAGGGTTCTTCGCCTTCTTCCTCGATGTGGAAGAGCTCGCCGAGCCCGTTGACGGCGATGTAGGTGATCATGCCGAGCACGCCGGACACCATCACCGTGGAGATCTTGTCGTCGGCGGCGAGGAATTCCGCGCTGAGTACCAGCAGCAGACCTGCCACGACCACCGAGAGCTGATCGAGCTTGCCGATCCGTGCAAGCGGCTTCTCGAGCCAGCTGAGCCAGGTGATCTCTCGGTCCTCGAAGATGAACCCGAGGAACAGCATCAGCAGGAACATGCCTCCGAATGCCGCGATCTGTGGATGCGCGTCGGTCAGCAACGTCTCGTAGCTCGGATCACCGTTGGGGAAGTAGGCAGCGCCGTCCGCAGGAGGATTGAGCGCGAGGTCGATGGCCGCGACGGGCCCCTTGCCTGACGCGGCCCAGACGATGACGAGCGGGAACAGCAGGCGCATGCCGAACACGGCGATGACGATGCCGATGGTGAGAAATATCTTCTGCCAGAACTCGCTCATGCGGCGGAGCACTGTGGCGTTGATGACGGCGTTGTCGAAGGACAGAGACACTTCGAGGACACCCAGTATGAGAACGAGGATCATTGCCTCGAGCCCGCCGTACAGGAACGCAACGATGACGGCGACGATGGTGACCGCGATCGACCATCCGAAGATCTTCACAACCACAGACGTGGCCCTTCTCGAGACAGATACGGAAAAACCCCCGCCCATCATGAATGACGAGGCGGGGGTATCCCCAATCTTGAGAACGTCTTTACTAGACGTTGACTCCGAAGTCGCGAGCGATTCCGGCGAGGCCCGATGCGTAGCCCTGGCCGACGGCGCGGAACTTCCACTCTGCGCCGTTGCGGTACAGCTCGCCGAAGACCATGGCGGTCTCGGTCGATGCGTCCTCGCTGAGGTCGTAGCGAGCGAGTTCGGAGTTGTCGGCCTGGTTGACCACGCGGATGAACGCGTTGCGGACCTGACCGAACGACTGCGAACGTGCGTCCGCATCGTAGATCGACACGGGAAACACGATGGTCTCGATCTCCGGCGGCACGGCAGCGAGATCGACCTTGATCGCCTCGTCGTCACCGTCGCCCTCACCGGTCAGGTTGTCGCCTGTGTGCTCGATGGAGCCATCGGGGGACTTGAGGTTGTTGAAGAACACGAAGTGCGTGTCGCTCAGAGCCTTCTTCGTCGAATTCAGGGCGATGGCGCTGGCATCGAGATCGAAGTCGGTACCGGTCGTCGTGCGGATGTCCCACCCGAGTCCTACCGTGACCGCGGTCAGGTTCGGAGCTGCCTTGGTGAGCGAGACATTGCCACCCTTGCTGAGGCTGACGCCCATGGAGAGGTCCTTTCGCAAATGGTTTCCCGTTACGGCTACAACCGTAGTGGGAATGTCCGGTTTCTGGACGTACTCGACCAACGAGCGCGGCATCGCCAGGGTTCCCGCCAGTACTATCGAGCAGGTGACAAGTCGCTGGCCTGGGGTGTTCCGCCGGGGTGCCGAATCGGACGCCGCCGCGCGTCGTTCCCAGGACAACGCCGTCGCTGCTTTTCTCGATATGGACAAGCGTCAATCGATCGCCTCCGCAGGCGTCGAGGCCTCGACGGCACTGCGCCCGGGCGATCGACTCGCGTCGCAGTGGACCCAGACCGAAAAGCAATGTTTCGACGCCGGGGCGACGTATCTCGCCGCTGTCGATCAGTACGACGGAATCACCACCGCTGCCGCCAGATCGGCCTTCGATCGCGCAACCGCGCAGCTACACGACGCCAGCGTGGCCGTCGATAGGTTCTACGACGCCCATCGTCAGAGCCTCGAGCATGCGTCCGCTCAATTCGCCGCAACACCGCGCCTGGTCCAGGACGCGCTCGGCGAGGCCGATGCCGCCCGATCCACCGTCGACGAGCAATACGCAGGCTATCCGTCACTCCGCCGGGCGTGGCACGAACTCGACGCAGCCACAACGACATTGCAGAACGACCAACGCGATCCCCTGCGCGCCCGTGAGCATGCTGCCCTGGTCCGTGAACGCGCTGCGACGCTGCGCGCCGCCGTGGAGTCGGCCCCGGGAAAGCTCCGCGAAGCCCACACAGCGCTGTCCTCGGTGCGCACCAGAATGCAAGCCGTGCGAACGCGATCGGAGGGTATCGCGCCCGCCTTCTCGGCTTTGCTCCGCGAGTTCAATGCCAAGAGCTCGGCGGATCTGTCGCACAACGAACGATCGAGTGCTCGCCACATCGAGCAGGCCGACGAGGATCTGCGGGCGGCGCGCTCGGCCCTCGACGCGGGAAACCCCGAGCAAGCACTGGAGTTGGTGGGCCAGGCGCGCAGTCACCTCGGCGACGCCGAACACTTGGTCGACGCGGTCACCGACCGAGTTCGGCTGCTCCGCGCAGTGAAGGCAGATCCGAAAGAGACCGAGAACAAGGTGCGGTTCACGCTCCGGGACGCGCAACAACTCGCGGTCAATCGGGGTCTGGTTGCCGAATGGGGCTCGGTGTTGGATGCTCAGCTCGCCCGGATCGACAGGGCGGGCAGCGCTTTGACCGGTGCCCACCCCGACTACTGGTCATACTTGCAGGATCTCGATGCCATCTCGGACTTCATCGCAGGCGTGATCGAACGCATGCGCAGCTCGCACTGACTCACAAACACACAAAGGACAGTGGTGCAACACTTTCGCCATCTCGACGCAGACACCCGTGAACGAGTGTTCTTCCTGCAGCCGGAAGACATCGAGACGAGCGACGAAAACAACGTTCTGGCAACAGCTCTCGGCGCAACACTGTACATCCCAGCGACCCGACCCGATCTGACCGCGACGGTGAACAAACGAACCGACGAGGGGGTGCGATCGGTCGTCGTCGATCTCGAAGACGCTGTGGCAGACGGCGATGTGGATGCGGCATTGGCCAACACCGTACAAACTCTCAATGAACTCTCGGGTTCGAGATCGCTCGTGTTCGTGCGGGCCCGCACGGCCGCCCACATCCGCGCCATCTGCGCGGGACTCGACCCCGGTGCGAACGGGCTCAACGGATTCGTGGTGCCGAAATTCACCGCAGCCGGCGGAGGCGAGTTCCTCGAAGAGATCGTCTCGGCATCGCGCCGACACGGCACCCGGCTGTTCGCGATGCCGGTCCTCGAATCGCCCGAGGTGGTGCACCGCGAGACGCGCGACGCAGAGCTGATCGCCATCCGCGAACTACTCGGCAACTACCACGACACCGTGCTCGCAGTACGTATCGGAGCCACCGACATGTGCGCGACCTTCGGCATCCGCCGAGACCGCGATCTGACGATCTACGACGTCCGCGTCGTCGCCGACGCCATCAGCGCGATCGTCAACCACCTCGGCCGCTACGACGGTTCCGGGTACATCATCACCGGACCGGTATGGGAGTACTTCGCAGACCACGAACGCATGTTTCGTCCACTGCTGCGGCAAACTCCGTTCGCCGATCAGGACGCGGTGCGCTTCCGTCAGCAGCTGGTGAGCAGTGACCTCGACGCACTACTGCGTGAAGTTGCCCTCGACCGCGCCAACGGCATCCAAGGCAAGACCGTCATCCACCCCTCGCACGTCCCCGCCGTGCATGCACTGTCTGCCGTGACACACGAGGAGTACCACGACGCTCTCGATATATTGTCCTCCGACCAGGGCGGCGTGCAGGCGTCCGGGTACCGCAACAAGATGAACGAGCTGGGACCCCACCGCAATTGGGCCAAGCAGACACTGGTCCGCGCCAGGGCGTTCGGCGTCACCAACGAAGGAATCACGTTCGTGGATCTATTGACTGCGCTGGCACAGCGATGACCGACAATCCGGCCGACGGTGTCGTCTTGACCGACACCGGCTCGTCGTCCTCCTGGACGGCCACACAGTTGGTTCGACCCGGCCTGCGCCGCAATCCCCGCCGCGCGCACCTACTGGTATCGACAGTGCTCGGCAAACACATACCCGTCGACCCCGATGTCGTCCTCTCGGCAGGACAGGAACTGGCGGCCCTCGTCGCGAACGCGGTGGACGGCTCCGACGTCGACGTACTCGGATTCGCCGAGACGGCAACAGGATTGGGGCACACCGTTGCGGCTGCGCTGGGGGCACGCTGCTATCTGCACTCCACGCGGCGCACAGTCCCGGGGATGACCGTGTACGGCCAGTTCCAGGAAGGCCACTCTCACGCCACCGATCACCTCCTGATGCCCACCTCGCCCGATCTCCTCGGCGGCCACCTGCCGTTGATTCTGGTGGACGACGAGATCTCCACTGGAGCTACAGCGCTCGATGCGCTGCGGCAGATCCACTCTTCGGCCGACCGCACGCACTACGTCATCGCGTCCCTGGTCGACATGCGCACCGCCGAGCACCTCGATGCCGCCGAGTCGGTGGCCACCGAGCTCGGTATCCGGATCGACAATGTGAGTCTTGCGCAGGGATCGGTGCAGCTCGCTGCCGGCCTGACGGAGACGGTACTCGGCCTTCCCGATCCGAGGTTCAATCCCCGTGCAGCACAACCGGGTTCTGTTGAACGAGTCGATGCACGATGGCCTGCGGCTCTGCCCGACGGCGGCCGCCACGGCTTTCTGCGTTCGGATTCTGCCGGTTTCGACGCGGCGATCGACGCCGTCGCCGCAACCGTCGATTCCGCTCTCGAAGCATCGGGTCCCGTGGTGGTCGTCGGTCACGAGGAACTGATGTATCTGCCGTTGAGGCTGGCTGCGGCCCTGCAGAACCTGGGCCACCCCGCACTGTTCCAGACCACCACCAGGTCGCCCACCTACGTCCTCGACGTGCCGGGCTATCCGCTGCGGCGCGGTTTCGAGTTCACCGCACCCGAGGACGAATCGGCAGTGCGGTACCTCTACAACGCATCCGCACCGAACGACGCGACACTGGTTCTGGTCGCCGATGCCCCCGCCGACACCGATGCTCTCGCAGCAGCCGCCGAAACGTTCGCCGCGTCGGGCACCGACGTTCTGACGGTCGTCGTATCCGGTGCCGACCCGGCGGCGCTCGAGATCGCTCGGCGCGCGCGTCCACTGCGGGGTCCCGAATTCGGTTCTTATGCACCCGATGAAGTCACCTGGTTGCTCAAAGATCTCTCGGCGGTATCGCTCGAGGCCGATATCGACGAGCGTGAGAAGGCGATTCAGGCCGGCACAGCGCACTACGCGGAGTCACTGCCGGTCGAGTATCAACCGGATCTCGCCTACCGTGAACTGTTCGAGAAAGTACTGCAGGAGAGCGCGTCACGGCTGGCGGTCGCGGTCGGAACCGTCACCGAGATCGTCCTGGCCGAGCGCGGACACGACATCGCACTCGCATCGTTGGCCCGCGCAGGCACACCAGTGGGAATCCTGATGCGCCGCTGGGCATCGGCCGCCCATGGCCTCGAGATCCCGCATTACGCAGTCTCGATCGTTCGCGACAGAGGTATCGACAGTGTGGCGCTGCGGTATCTCGCCGAGCATCACGACCCGCGCTCGGTGGTGTTCGTCGATGGCTGGACCGGAAAGGGCGCGATAGCTCGTGAACTCACCGCAGCCTTGCGAGACTTTCCGGAAGCGGAATTCGACGACGATCTGGCCGTACTGGCAGATCCGGGCAACTGTGCTCGCACGTACGGCACCCGAGACGACTTTCTGATCGCGTCGGCATGCCTGAACTCGACGGTCTCGGGGCTGGTGTCGCGAACCGTGCTCAACGACAGTCTGATTCGCCCCGGCGACTTTCACGGCGCGAAGTACTACGCCGACCTCGCTCCCGCCGACGTCTCCCGCCACCTGCTCGATACCGTCGCCGCACGTTTCGACAACGTGCGCGGGGACGTCGATGCCTCGGTGGCCGCAGTGCGCGGCTCCGACCGAACCCCCACCTGGTCCGGCTGGGCGTCGGTGGAGAAAGTCCGCCGTGAGTACGGCATCTCGCACGTCAACTTCGTCAAACCCGGGGTCGGTGAAACCACCCGGGTGCTGCTTCGGCGCGTTCCGTGGCGGGTGCTGGTGCGCGACGGGGATGCGCCCGAACACGAACACATCAGAATGCTCGCTGCGGCCAGGGGGGTGCCGGTGGACGTGGTACCCGACCTCGCCTACTCGTGCATGGGACTGATCAAGAACGTCTCCGACGGGCATGCGTCGTGAACACTCAGATTGCCGTCGACCTCGACCGCACGATGATCTACTCCGAGGGCGCACTGGGGGTGTCGCTGGACGAGACGTTCGAGTGCGTGGAGATGTACGAGGGAAAGCCGTTGTCGTACATGAGCGCTCGATCCGTCTCGCTACTACGCGAGCTGACCGAGACCGCAGCCGTCGTACCGACCACGACGCGCACCATCGAGCAGTTCCAGCGCATCTCACTACCAGGAGCCCCGTGGCGCTACGCCATTACCAGCAACGGTGGCAACATCCTCGTCGATGGCATTCCGGATACCCGGTGGCGCAATGGTTTCGATGTCGATCTGGCCGGTGTCGGTGCCGAGCTGAGATCGCGAATTTCCGAGGAATGGGTCCTCAAGTACCGCGAGGCGGACGGACTGTTCTGCTACCTGGTGGTGAACACGGCCGCCGTGCCGAAGAACTTCGTCACCGAATGGTCGCAGTGGTGCGCCGCCCACGGCTGGAACGTCTCGCAGCAGGGTCGCAAGATCTACACGATGCCCAACGCTGTGTGCAAGAGCGCTGCGGTGGCCGAGGTTCGCGCCAGGCTGATCCAGGACGGCACCCTCGACACCGAGGCTCATCTGCTCGCCGCCGGTGACGGAGCCCTCGACGCCGAGATGCTCATCGCCGCCGACGCAGCGATCCGGCCACGACACGGCGAGCTCGAACTCATCCGATTCGCCCGCCCCTGGTTGACGGTCACCGATACTTCCGGCGTCCGGGCCGGCGAGGAGATACTCGAGTGGTTGCGGAACCGAACCGCCGTGCGCCGCGTCTAACTTGTCGTCGGGGAGACAGACGCAGGGCAAGGGGTGGGTATGGCGGATCCGTACGAGGAACTTCAACAGCAGGTACAGGCCATCATCGAACACGGTCCTGAGGCCGGGTTCGGTCCCGAGGCCGTCAACTCGTTGATCGAGAACACGTTCTCCAAGAAGAACGGTTCGTACGGCTACGCGGGCGAGTACGAGCCGAACGAGGTGGTGGTCACCGAGCCGTTCGAGGTGATGAAGCACGCGGACATCATCGCGAAGGTCAACACACTGGCGTCCGAGTCGATCTCGACGTCCTCGCAGAACTGGAACGACCTGGCCGCAGCAGCCGCCGAGGGATCCGAGAGCTTCAGAACCGGAATCGAATCCGCGTTCGATGCCGGGTGGTCGGGGCCCACCGCCACCGCCGTTCAGGCCGGGGTGGCCGACTACACGTCCTCGGCGACCGCGCTGTCCACCGCGATGACGATGATCAGCAACAAACTCCTCGAAGCGCATGCAGGATTCACCCAGACCAGGGCGGCAGTACCGCCGATCGTGGACTTCGGTCTCGGTGCCGACATGCTCGCCTCGACGTTTCCGAGCGGGCTGCCGTTCGCCGACGCTGTCAAGGAGATAGCGCGCCTGCACGACGAGCAGGAAGAGCAGGCGCGACTGGTCATGCGCTCGGTGTACGTGCCGGGGGTCTTGCAATCCGATGCGCGGGTTCCGGTGCTGCCGGCCGCACACAACCCCGTCAGCGACGGCGGCGGTTCCGTCACGAATTCGGGACTCGGTAGCGGCGGGACCTCAGGTCTCGGTGGGGCCGGCGCGCCGGGCGGTGCATCCGATCCGGCCTCGGAGGCGGCAGCCGCACAGACGCAGCCCGGTGGCCCGGACCACGCCGGAACCGGGCAGGCCGATGCACGATCAGGCAGCTCCGGCTCGGGTGGATCCGGCGTGTCGCCGGACGCCGACGGTGCCGGTGCGACCCGCGCGGCCTCGGTATCCGGGCCCGGATACGCCAGCGGTGGTACCGGTACGGGATCCGGAAGTGGCCACGGTGGGTCCGGCACCGGCGGTTTGGGCTACGGCGGTGCCGGTTCGGCGGGTGGGTCGGGTTACGGCGCGGGCTCGGCCGGTGGATCGGGCGGCGGTTCCGGCGCGGCCTACGGCGGGTCTGTTCTCGGACCACCGATCGGCGGCAACGGGACGACCGGGGGCGGCGGCCTCGGCGGCGGTGCTGCTGCCGCGTCGACTGCAGGACGTGCGGGTGCGCACGGTTTGCCGGGGATGGGCGGCGTCGGCGCAGGAGGGGCTCGCGGAGCAGGCGACAACGACGGTGAACATGCCACCCCCGGCTATCTGGTCGATGTGAGCAACGGCAGCGAACTGATCGGCGAGCTGCCGCTCGTCGCACCACCGGTGTTGGGCGGCTGAGGATGACGAGCTGGACCATGGCCGGAATCGACTTCATGCTGCTGTGCAGTCGATTCGGTCGAGACAGACTGCCGTATCCCCTCGTCGTTGCCATCGATGTCGATACCGAGGACCAACACCAACGCGTACGTCGGGAGGCGTCGGCGAGGATCGATGCGCTGATGGACGACGACCTCGGTGCGGCGATGCGCACGCTCGTCGACCCGATAGCGCGAATCGAATGTCGAGGTGACGCACGTGATCCGCGCTACCGGGCCATCCGCGCCCATGCTGCGGTCCGGCACGACATGGCGGTGGTACTGATACAGGAGCCCGGTCCCGACGCGACGTCCGGCGGGGCGGTCACGATCGAGTTGACCGATCCGTCCCTCGCGCCCGCACGTGTCCTCGCGTCCATGCCTGCCGACACGGCGGGGAACCTACCGGCGACACGACTCGAACGTGCCGGTACGCCGGCACTATCGGGTGGATCTCACCTGTCCACCGCGACGCGAGGAGCAACGGAGTCCGAAAAGTTCCGAACCTTCTTCGAGCGCCCCCGGTCGGCGGTGGGGGAGATCATCGTTGCGCGCGGTAAGACCTACGACAACCGACGCGACACCGATGCCGTCGCGTTCTTCTGGATGGACTTCGAAAGAGACGGCCGGTACATCGTCTACTCCGAGGATTCCATCGACATCCTGCCCGCCGATACTGCCGGTCTCGCATCGGAGATCGGTCAGCACATGGCGGTCGCGCTCCGCAGGTGAGGATGGATCGCCGGTTGACACCATATCGATTTTCGATATCCTATCGATATTCGTTGTTATCGACTATCGATATGGAGGCGGCGGGATGGGACACGGGCTGGGCTCTGCACGAGCCAACGCATGGTTGATGGCATATTTCGCGGTGATCGCCGCAGTGTGGTCCGGGATCCGACTGTGGCGATACCACTCGTCGGACTACGTCATGGCCACGGTGGTGCCGCTGGAGAACACCCCGCCCCGAGAGCTTTTCGGGGGACAGTTGAAGCCAGGCAACGTCATCGAACTCAGTGTCGCCAAGAGCGATGTCCACAGACTCATCGGGATGATCGACTTCATGAGGTACGGCGAGATCATCTCCGGCGGAATCCTCCTTCTGGTGGGAATCTTCTTCGCGCACCGATTCTTCCGAAACGTCATCGAGGAGACCCCGTTCAGCACAAGTGCCAGTATCGATCTGGCCGTCGTTGCCCTCTGCCTGGTTCTGTACCCGGTGGTCACCGGAGGCCTCCGAGTGATGAGTACCAACGCCATCCAGGGCGCGCTGGAGACGACCGAGCTCACCGACACGGCACGCAGTCTCGGATCCTTCTGGCTGGCCGTCATCGTTGCGATAGTTCTCCAGTTCGTCTATGCAGTTCTCCGTCAAGGCTCGAAGCTTGCTCGCGACGCCGACGGGCTGGTCTGATGGCGGATGAGTTCGTCGACCACCTCGTGGTCTGCCATCTAGGAGCCATTCTCGATGCCCGCGGCATGACGCTGGCCGAGCTTTCGCGTCTCGCCGGCGTCAGCGTCGTCAACCTGTCGGTACTCAAGAACGACCGGGCCAAGGCCATCCGGTTCTCGACGCTCACAGCGGTATGCCGCGCCCTCGGGTGTTCGCCGGGCGAGCTGTTCACACTGCGCCAGATCTGACCGGCCTCGACCGCGCGGCCGCCCAGCCGGACAAATCGAACAAGTACATTGGATGACGGTAACCAGCACTTCGAGAGAGAGTCCATCACATTGTCTGCTCCGGCCGGTCAACCGTTGTCCAAGGGCCAGAACGGCCCCCTCACCGCCGGTGACGTCCTCGTCTCCATCGCGCTGGCTGCACCCGCGGACCTGTCTGCGCTGCTGGTCACCGCCGCCGGCAAGGTACGCACGGATGCCGACTTCGTGTTCTTCAACCAGCCCACCGGCCCCGGCGTGCGACTCGAGCCCGCCCAGGGTGGACCGGCTCGGCTGGCCGTCTCCCTCGCCGCCGTCCCCGCCGATATCGAGCAGATCCGTGCGGTGATCACCCTCGACGACGCGTCGAGCAACTTCGGTCGATCCGCAGCTCCCGTCGCGCGAATCAGCGACACTGCAGGAAATGTGTTGTACGAGTACACGATCGACGGATTGTCCTCGGAGTCCATCGTGATCGCGCTCGAGATCTACCGCCGGCAGGGCAGCTGGAAGGTCCGAGCCGTCGGGCAGGGTTATGCAGGCGGATTCGCCGCACTGGTGACCGATCACGGCGTGTCCGTGGACGATGCACCGGCTGCCGCGCCGACGCCGCCCCCGGCTGCGCCGGCAATGCCACCGGCTGCGCCGGCAACCCCGCCCCCACCTCCCGCCCCGTCCGTACGCACCGAGGCACCCGAGGTCAGTCTCACCAAGTCCAAGCCCGTCAGCCTCACCAAGGGCCAGAAGGTCACCCTCCGCAAGGACGGCGGCGTGGCGTTGACGGTCATTCGCATGGGACTGGGCTGGGACCCGGTGACCACACCGAAAAGGGGTGGACTGTTCGGCGGCGGCGGCCGGGCGACGAACATCGACTTGGACGCGTCGGCGATCATGCTGGCCGATCGCAGCGTCAACGACGTCGTCTACTACGGGCAGCTCAAAGCCAAAGACGGTTCGATTCTGCACCAGGGCGACAACCTCACCGGTGAGGGCGAGGGCGATGACGAGGTGATCGTGGTCGACCTGACGCGAGTGCCACAGCACGTCACCGGCATCATCTTCACGGTCACCTCGTACCGCGGGCAGACGTTCGAACAGGTGGACAACGCATTCTGCCGGTTGGTGGACAACACCACCAACACCGAACTGGCCCGCTTCACCCTCCAAGGCGGAATGCCCTTCACCGGCTTGGTGATGGCCAAGGTGTATCGCCAGGGCAGTGAATGGAAGCTGCAGGCCATCGGCGACGGCATTCAGGCCAAGCACGCCGGTGAAGCCGTCAAACAGCTCGGCCGCTATATGTGACCTTGCGGGCCGGGGCCTTTCGAGCCGGGGCCCGATCTGCAGCGCCGTCGAGTACGCCACCGAGCGGATCGACGGCGCTGCCGTTTCGAATGAGATCCTCGGACGGGCGATAGATCTGCCGAACAATCAACGCGCACAACCCGATCACGGCGA
This sequence comes from Rhodococcus sp. MALMAid1271, assembly GCF_049195265.1. Lineage (NCBI taxonomy): Bacteria > Bacillati > Actinomycetota > Actinomycetes > Mycobacteriales > Nocardiaceae > Rhodococcus > Rhodococcus sp. MALMAid1271. The sequence goes on from NZ_JBMIRQ010000108.1 coordinate 188,034, forward strand.
TATCGCGCAACACGACGGCCGCGGTGAACCACTGCTCGGGCACGCCCTTGTTCTCCACCCCCAGGTAGTAGTACATCCGCGGAAACCAGACGAACGCGTCGATTGCCATCCACGCCAACAGGATTCGGCGGTGCGGAAGTGCAAGCACGGCCAGCGGAACCAACCACAGCGAGTACTGCGGACTCCACACCTTGTTGGTGAGCAAGAATCCGGCCACCACCAGGAACACCAATTGCGCCAGGCGTGGCCGCGTCGGAGCCGTCGTGCCGATGTACGCGATCACCGCACACACGATGGCGAACAGCACCAGCGTCACGGCATTGAGGATCAACGGCTTGTCGCCGGGGTAGAGCGGACCGTCGAAGCCTGACCAACCGGTGAACGACGAGACGACGTTGTACAGCGAATCCGGGTCGGCACCACGCTCGGAGTTGAGCCTGAAGAACTCGTACCAACCCGACGGATAGAGCAGGGCGAGAGGAAGATTGACCGCCAGCCAGGCTCCGAGCGCACCACCTGCTGTGAGCCCCCACTCCCGCATCCGGCCGGTGCGCCAGCACAGCACCAACAGCGGTCCGAGGAACAACAGGGGGTAGAGCTTGGTGGCACCGCCGAGGCCGATCAGCACACCGGCGAGCACCGGCCGTTTCTTGGCCCACGCCAGCAGTCCGGTAAGCGCGAATGCTGTTGCGAGGGCATCGAAATTAGTGAAACCGTGCACGATCACCAACGGTGATGCTGCCACCAGGGCCGCATCCCAGATTCGGCGTCCGGCAGCTATCGCCGTCGCCCAGACGGTGACCAACCAGGCCACCGCCAACCCAAGGGCGACCACATTGAAGTAGACGACGACGGGCAGCGCCTGCGGTAGGAAACTCACCGAGTTCCACATCTTGCCGACCACCATCGAGCCGTACTGGTACAGACCCGCGAGCACCGGGTATTCCATGTAGCGAACCTGGCTCGACCCATCGGCCTTGGTCTCTTCCCAGGACTTCTTGTACGGGAATGCACCTTGATCGAGTCTTTCGGCACCGTAGAGCGGCACGGTGTCCGAGTAGCACATCGCCACGTACTGGCGGCTGCCGCTCCAGTCCAAGCCCAGCTCACCGTTGGCCCCGACCGGTGCCTGTTGAATGCACGCGGCTTTCGCGAACCAACCGAAGCTCAGGAAGATCACCGCAAGCAACAAGATCACTCGCAGCGCCGTGAACCAGCGCTGCCGTCCGATCAACGCGTGCCGTCCGACCGGACCACCGATGACCGAGGACAGTTCCCCGGTCATCGGATCGGTCCGGCTGGGGGCATCGCGATCCGCTGCGCCTGCCGTGTCGAGGCGACCAGGGCTCGCCAGCGCGCGACCTGTGCGCTCGGGTTCGGTCGTCACCGGTGAAGTCGCTACTGGCCGGGTGTCGCCGGTTCAGGCGCTGCCGGTGCTGGAGCTGGCGCCGGCTCGGCCGGAGCCAATCCCGGAAGTGGAATGGTGACTCCGGGCAGAATCTCGACCTGACGCGGGGTGATGACGACCGGCGGTGAGATCTCCGTCGGAATCGGCAGGGTTATCGGCGGCGGAGCGGTGGTCGGGGCCACCGTTGCAGTCGGTGCGGGCGCGGTGTACTGCGGCACGCCTGCCTGACCGGCGATGGCCTCGGGCGTCGGGAAGCTCTCGTTCGAGGTGCCTTGCAGCGCCCCGTCCATCGTCGCCTTCCAGATGTCCGACGGTATGCCGGATCCGTAGATCTGCCCGCCGTAGCTGTTCTCCAGCGCCACGCCCTGTTCGGTGCCGACCCAGACGGCCGTGGACAGCGACGGCGTGTAGCCGACCATCCAGGCGTCCTTGTTCTCGCCGGTATCGCCGAGCTGCGCGGTACCGGTCTTGGCCGCGGACTGGCGGCCGCCTGCGAGGTTGTGACCGTTGGAGTATCCCGCGATCGGACGCATCGCCGAGGTCACGTTGTCTGCGACTGCGGCCGAGACCACCTGCTGGCCCGCATCGGGCGCTCGATCGAGCAGCACAGTGCCGTCGGCGGTGACGACTTTCTGCACGAAGTGCGGTGCGTGATAGACCCCGGACGCCGCGAGCGTCGCATAGGCCGAGGCCATGTCGATGACGCGGGACTGGTACTGGCCGAGCACGATTCCGTAGTTCGGGCCGGCGTTGTCGGGCTCGGTGAGAGTGGGCCCGACCCCCGGGATCTCCTCCGGGATACCGAGCTTGTGCGCCATGTCCGCGATGGCCTGCGGACCATCGTCCATGCCGAGCATCATGCGGTAGAAGCTCGTGTTGAGCGAGCGCTTGAGTGCCTCGGCGATGGTGCAGGTGCCGCAGGACTCGCCTTCGACGTTGCTGATCTGGATGCCGTTGACGTCGAGCGGGGAGCTGTCGTACATCTTCGACAGCGGAATGCCCTGATCGAGCGCAGCGGCCAGCCCGAACACCTTGAACGACGATCCGGTCTGGAGGCCGGACTGCGCGAAGTCGAATCCACGCCCGTCCGCTCCGCCGTAGTACGAACGGACCGCGCCGGTACGCGGATCGATCGACACCGAGGCCGTCCGCAGATCCGAGGGCTCACCTTCGAGACTGTTGTTCACGGCATCGACGGCCGCGGCCTGAGCCTTCGGGTCGATGGTGGTGGTGATCTGCAGCCCCTCGGTGTTGAGGTCCTGATCGCTGACCCCGACCGCCGAGAGCTCCTTGAGCACCTGGGACTTGATCAGGCCGTTGGGGCCGGCATCGTCGGCATCTCCCGAGTCGATCTGCGAGGTGGGAATCCAGGCCGGGTACTGCATCGTGGCGCGCTGGGCGGGATCGAGAGTGCCCTGCGACACCATGCCGTCGAGCACGTAGTCCCACCGGGCCCGCGCACCGGTCGGATTGTTCTCGGGATCCAAACCGGAGGGCTGCTGGATGGTCGCAGCGAGAACTGCACCCTCCTCGATCGAGAGCTGATCGACGGACTTTCCGAAATACGCTTTCGACGCGGCAGCGATGCCGTAGGCACCGCGACCGAAGTAGATGGTGTTGAGGTAGGCCGCCAGGATGTCGTCCTTGGACCACTGCCGCGCCATCTTCGAGGAGATGACGAGCTCGCGCATCTTTCGCGTCAGGGTCCGATCGGTACCGACCAGTGCGTTCTTCACGTACTGCTGGGTGATGGTCGAGCCGCCACCTGCGCTGTCACGTCCGAGCATGTTGTCGCGCAGGGCTCGGCCGAATCCGGTGACCGAGAATCCGGGATTGGAATAGAAGTCACGGTCCTCGGCCGAGAGCACCGCATCGCGCACGTGCACAGGAATCTGGTCGATCGTCACGTCGGTCCTGTTGCCCTCGGGGGGTACGACCTTGCCGAGCACAGTCGAACCGTCGGACGCGAAGATCGTCGCAACCTGGTTCGTTCTGAGGTCACCCGGCCGCGGGACGTCCACCAACGTGTACGCCACCATGAATCCCAGAATCGGCACGATCATGCCCAGGGCGATGAACGCGTAGAGCGTGCGTCGGACGACCCGCCACTTGGACCTCTTCTTCGTATTCGCGGCGGTACCTCTCTCGGGTGGCTCGGGCGGTTCACTGCCCGAGTAGCTGACTGATGGATCGTTCGGTTCGTCCGGTGGTGGCACAGAGCCGGACCGAGTGACACCCGACGCGGCCGCAGTCCGTGCTGCGGGCGTGATCGGCGGCTCGCCGTAGCGGCGTTCGCCGTAGGGGCGGTCGGCGACGGGACGTCCGGTGGCCGGATCCACCGGGGGTCTGCCCTGTGGTGGTCTGCCCTGTGTGGGTCGACCCTGCGGCGGCATCGGCCGCTGACCGGGAGGAGGTCCAGGGCGTTGGCCGGGGGGAGGTCCAGGGCGTTGGCCGGGCGGAGGCCCAGGACGCTGACCAGGGGGAGGTCCAGGGCGTTGGCCGGGAGGGGGACCCGGCCGTTGGCCCGGGGGAGGGCCGGGTCGCTGCCCGGGGGGCGGCATCGGCGGACGGCCCTGCGGCGGCATCGGTCGCTGACCAGGAGGAGGCCCTGGACGCTGACCGGGCGGGGGGCCGGGCCGACGCCCGGGGGGATCGGAGTGTCGACTGCCACGTGGAGTCTCGGGTACGTCGGGACGCCGTCCGGAGTCGCTACGGCCAGGTTCGTTGCTACCCGGGTTGTCGTCGTAGGAACTCACGTACAAATCTCCAGTAATTTCGGCGGCCGCGTCTCACGCGAGGGCATCAGAAGAGCGATTGTGTCATTCACTCGCGGTTCGACGGTTCGGTTGGCGGGAACCCGATCGGGAACGACGGGGTTGCTTCGGTGCGGGGACGGCCCCGAGGACATACGACTGGACGAGATGGTTCCAGCTGCACGAGCGGCAGACCTCGACCACATGGACCGAGAACTCCTCCTGGGTCGACGCGAGACGGACCAGTTCGTCGGCCGTTCTCGCTGACCCGGACAGCGGACCGAGCTTCTCCCCGAAAACCCAAGAAACCAGGGTGAGCTGCTCTTTGCGACAGATGGGGCACACCAGATCGCTACCGCGTCCGTGGAACTTGGCAGCGCGGAGCAGATAGGGGTCTGCATCGCAGACCGCTGCGACGCCGGTCCTACCGGAGTAGACCTCGGCCAGCAGCGACCGACGCTGAAGGGCGTAGTCCACCACCTGTCGCTGAAGTCGCACGAGAACCAGAGTACGTGCGCCCCTTTCGGCGGGACTCTGCGAACCCCCGCCTCGCGGGCGAAGGCGGTCCGTTTCGACACCGGGAAACTGACCTTCACCTGCGCCGACGTGGTCTTCCCCTCGACACGGGCGAGAGACACAAATCGCACGCCGGCCGCACTGCGGGCTCGGTCTCGAACACTCTCGGCTCGGCTGCAGGAGGTGCAGTCGGCAACTACCACGGACCGATCAAGCGATGACCGCACAGCTCGGGGCCCCGTACGAGCCGCCGATCTACTCGGCAGGCAACCGACCACAGAGCACGTTCGTGTTCGGACTGCCGACGAAGGTCATCGCCTCCAACGGCCGAACCCTCTACGAGAGAGAACAACTGAGCAATGCATCGGCTTTCGAACCAATCGAGTCCGGCTCAACGCGGCAACTCGCTCCAGGCATCCGAACGGCGGAGTTCGGCCTTGAGTAGCTTTCCACCCGCATTACGCGGAAGGGGCTGCGCCAGGATCCGCACGAACTGAGGCACTTTGTAGTCGGCGAGCACCGTTCGACAGTGCGCGATCACGTCGTCGAGCACTATGTGACCACTGTCCGCATACAGAACTGCGCCCACTTTCTCGCCCATGACCTCGTCGGGCACCGCGATGGCTGCCGCGTCCGCGACCCCGGGTGCGCTCAGCAAAGCGGCCTCGACTTCGAGGCTGGAGATGTTCTCGCCGCCCCGAATGATGATGTCCTTGTTCCGATCGATGATGTGCACGCGTCCCGCCTCGTCGACCCGCACGACGTCTCCGGTATGCAGCCAGCCGTCGACAAAGGTCTCGCGGTTGGCCTCGGGACGGTTCCAGTAGCCGGCGGTCACGTTGGCACCTCGGGCGACCAGCTCACCGGTCATCGGGTCGTCGTCGCTCAGCGGGATCACGCCGAGTTCGATCGAGGGCACCGCGTAGCCGATCGAGTCGGCGTGCTCGATCGAATCCTCGTGCGGCAGGACCGTCATCAGCGAGGCCGACTCGGTCATCCCGTAGCCGTTGAAAACCCTGGCATCGGGGAATCCTCGCTGGATCTGGGCGACCAGGGCCGGAGCAACCGGAGCGCCGCCATAGCCCACCCATCGGACGCGGGAAACATCGGTGGCGGCAAAGTTCGGGTTGCGCAGGATCAGCGCGTAGATCGCCGGCACCGACACCATGAAGGTGATCTGCTCGGTGACGAGCGTGTCGAGGAGCAGGCTCTGATCGAACGTCGGCAGGATCACCGCGGTGCCACCGACATAGAGGGCGGCGAGCAGCTGCGTGTTGCACCCGGTGACGTGGAAGAGTGGCACCGAGATCAGCGTCCGCATCTCCGCGCCGGAGTCGGCCGGGATACCGATGCAGCGAGAGACGTTGACGGCGTTGGTGAGAAAGGCCGCATGGGTCGTCGGCACGGCCTTGGGGTGCCCGGTTGTTCCCGAGGTGTAGAAGAAGGCCGCGACGTCGTTGTTCCCCAGGCTTTCTTCCACGTGGGCAGGCCCATCGGGCAGCGACGAGTCGGCCGCGAGATCGAGCTTCACCCCGGCGTCCTCGAGCATGAAGGCCGTCTCCGGCTCCGAGGAGCGGATGTTGGTCGCGACGACGATTGCGCCGGCCATCAGCGTTCCCCAGAACGCGAGCACCCAGTTGGTCCCAGCGGGGTAGCGGACGCCGACCCGGTCCCCCCGCGTGATCCCTGCGTGGCGCAGGCCACCGGCGACGCGGGACGCACGGTCCCACAGCTGGCTGTAGGTCATTCGCTCGCCGCCGATCTCCGCGACCGCCTCCACGTCGGGGGTCTGCTCGGCCCGCGTCCTGAGCAGCTCGACCAGCGAGGCGGGCAGCGCGTCGTAATACGGCCCCGACTGGTCGGTGCTGACGCCGTGGCGGACGAATGGGTTGTGCGTGCGGGGGATCTCGATGATCGCGGTCATGGACGGGTTCCTCTCGGCTGTGGTCGACGGGAGTCGTACGACAAGTTCACGGCCGAGGACCCACGGCGGTCTGCCTGCCGAGCGCACTGCACTGTCGCCAACGCGCACAGGCTGACCGCGGGAGTCCGTCTCATCGATGATGGTGACTGGCGTCACTCTCTAAGGTAGTTTCACCGCCAAGGAGACACATGTACCAGCTCGACACCTTCACGGCGCAGGCATCGGACGCCCAGTCGATAGACGCGTGGCGCGAGTGGTGCTCCAGTATCCACGGAGCACTGCAGATCTCCTTCGGCGATCAGGCCTTCGAAGGGCACACAACCCGGCAGCGCACGGACACCTACGAGTTGGTGAACTGGTGCAGCGGCGAGGAGGTCGTCGCTCGCTCGCGTCGCCACATCCGCACCGACGAGCGTGGACACTACGAACTCCTGGTGCCACTGCACGGAGACCAGCACGTCGGCTCAGCGAACCCCGAGCAGCAGCTGACACCCGGGACCATCGCGCTGCTGCCGATCGACTCCCCGTTCCATCTCGCCCACCGCAGGGGTGCATCGGCGCTCACCCTGATCGTTCCGGCGTCCCGCCTGGACGATCGACTCTCTCGCTCCCATTGCCAGACCGATCTGAGGATCCTGGGGGACAGCGGTTTGCCGCGCGTGTGCCGCGACCTCCTGGTCAGCCTCAACACCTCCCGCGAGGAGATCTCGGCCAGTCAGTTCGACCTGATCTGCGACCAAGTCGTCGACCTTGCCAGCATCGCGATGACAGGCGAGCTCGACATCGCTGAAGAGACCGGCACCGAGGCCGTCTTCCAGGCCGTACGCCGCCACATCCGCGAGAACGTCACCGACCCGGATCTGTCCGTCGCGACACTGGCAACGGCCGTCAACTGGTCGGGCCGCTACATCCAGGCCGCGCTCACCCGTCACGGCACCACCGCCACCGAGCTGATCCGCACCGAACGCCTGGAGCTGGCCCGGATCCGGCTGACGAGCGCCTCGTTCTCGGGCCACAACGTCGCAGCCGTTGGTGCCTCTGTCGGATTCGGTTCTGCCAGCGCTTTCGCGGCTGCCTTCCGCCGCCAGTTCGGTGTCAGCCCCCGCGACGTACGCGCCGGCACCTCCAACTCTGCGTAGCCCACCCGTCGTACCGGGCGGACGGAGCGCACTCGGTACATATGCGCGTCCGCGACAGTCGTGTGCGCATCCGCGCGAGACGGCGAACCTCGCGGTGGGATCAACTTGATCCATCGCGCCGACGATGGTCGTCAGCCACTCCGGCCGACCCGATGACCATCGATCCGCGCTGAGGAGAGAGGAGATCGCAACAATGCCGCGACTGTCGCCCTTTGCTCTCTACTCGACCATCGAGCAACACGTGAACCCGCGTCTGCAAGACGCCCTCGACACCGACGAGTTCGCGCAGGCCCTGCGCGTCGTCCACACGTGCAGGAGGACCGTCCGCCGGATAGTCGGCAATGCCAATACCTGGGCCCTGCACGCCGTGAACATGCCGGCGAGATCCGACATCAGCCGCCTGACCCGACACGTCGGCGAGCTCGACCGCGAGGTCAGGAAGCTACGCCTCGCGCTCTCTACCCGGGAGGACGGTTCCCATGTCTGAACAGGAATCGACCCTCGACCGCGTGCGCCGTGAGATCGAGCGCACAGGGCAGCGTGCCCGCAACGGGATCCGTTTGGTCACGGGCGGGGCGACCACCCCCACCGGACAGACACCGAAGACCACCGTGTGGACCTTCGGTCGTGCTGAGCTGTGGCACTACAGCGGCAATGCGCAGTACGGCACCCCGATCCTGATCGTGCCGAGCCTGGTGAGCCGGAGCTACCTCATCGACCTCACTCCGGGCAACAGCTTCATCGAGTCGCTGGTCGACGCCGGCCTCGACGTCTACATGCTCGACTGGGGCGTTCCCGACGAGCGTGACGCAGCCAATCGCCTCGAGGACTACGTGGACCTCGCCATTCCTGGTGCCTTGGAGCAGATCCGTCGCCGCTCTCGGGCGGAGAGCGTCAACCTGCTGGGCTACTGCTTCGGCGGGGTGCTGACGCTGCTGCACGCAGCGCACCATCCCGAGTCCCCGCTGCGCAGCCTCTCCGTCATCGCCTGCCCCGTGGATTTCACTCGACTCGGGCCGCTGGTGGACATCATGGGCCGCACGGAACTCGACGTCGACGAGCTTGTCGGCGAGGACGGGAACGTCCCCGCAAGCGTCATCCGCCAGGGGTTTCGCTCACTCTCGCCAATGGGTGACCTGACCAACTACGTCAACCTGCTGGACCGAATGTGGTGCGCTGACTTCGTTGCGGCCCACCAGATGATGACTCGCTGGGCGACCGATCACATCCCCTTCCCCGGGTCCACGATGCGTCAGGCCCACACGATGCTGGTCCGCGACAACGGGCTCATGAACGACAGGATCGAACTCGGCGGCGACCGAGTGACCCTTCGCGACATCACGGTGCCGTTCCTCGCAGTGCTCGGCACCCGGGACACGATCATCCCCGAGACCGCGACCGCTCCCGTGATGGAACTCGTGGGCTCGAAGGAGAAGGAACTCCTGCGGCTCGACGGCGGCCACGTGGGGCTCATCGTCGGCAAGAGTGCCCAGAGGAAAACCATCCCGACCATTGTCGATTTTCTGAAACAGCGAAGCGAGACCCACTCATGAGCATCCGGCCTCTCGGCCCGGCCGACGCCGACCACTTGAGAGCGTTCTTCGCGACATTGTCCGCGCGGGACCTGACCTTGATCCGCGAGGAGCTGTCCGACCCGAGAACGGTCGAGGATCTGATCCGAGGTGGGTCCTGCTGGGTCGCGGTCGACGAGTCCGCGCACATCACCGGCTACGTCGGTGTGGCTCGGTTGCCCGGATGGTCGGATCACGTCGGTGAGCTGCGGTTGGTCGTGGGGCCCTCCCACCGAGGCCAGGGGCTCGGAAGGTCCCTCGCCCAGCATGCGCTGACGCGCAGCCTCGCGCGCGGCATCAGCAAGGTCGTCATCGAGCTGGCAGTCGACCAGGAGGGCGCGGCAAGCATGTTCGCGAACCTCGGTTTCACCGGCGAGGCTCTCCTGCAAGGTCACATCCGCGACCGCGACGGGCGACTTCACGACGTCATCGTGCTCGCCCACCACGCACATGACACCTGGTCCGCCATAGATGCCGTCGGAATAGCCGACGCGCTTCAACCGTGATGGGAATTCCTGATATGACATCGAGCTCCACTCTGCGCGATCCTTCGCCCGTCACCGCACCCGACAGGGCGCCCGGGAAGCTCCTGCTCGGCACCGACTTCCTCAGGGGCCTCGCCGATCTCGGCTCGATGTCGGTGACTTGGCCAGTGCTGCTGAGCGCGCCGCGCGGCGATGGTCAACCCGTCCTCGTCATCCCCGGCCTGGGGACCGGCGACGTGTCCACCATGGCGCTGCGCAATTATCTGACCGTCCTGGGCTACGACGCGTACGGCTGGGGCCTCGGCGTCAATGTCGGACCCACCGCGAAGATCGCCGAAGGAGCCCCGACCAAGCTGCGAGCGATTCACGACAAGCATGGCCGGCCGGTCACCCTCATCGGCTGGAGCCTGGGCGGGCTCATCGCGCGCCGGCTTGCCCGAGAGATGCCCGAGATGGTCCGTCAAGTGATCACCCTGGGCAGCCCGATCCGAATCCGAACCCACGATCACAGCCACGGTCGCCGTCTGTACGCGATGTTCGGCAAGCGCCACGTCGAGCAGTTCGACATGCCGCTCGAGGAGGGGCTGCCGCCGCTTCCGATGCCGACCACGTCGATCTACAGCCGCCTCGACGGCATCGTCTCCTGGCACGCCTGCCTGGACGTCGTGACCCAGCGGTCGGAGAACATCGAGGTCCACGCCGCACACCTCGGCCTCGGTTACCAGCCGGCGGCTCTGTATGCCGTCGCCGATCGACTGGCGCAGCCCGAGGGCGGCTGGACTCCGTTCGTCCCCCCTCGTTGGGCTCGCGCCGCCTATCCGCGGCCGACAGTGCGCATCGCGCCGACCCCCGACTGAACCCCGGTCACAGCACATCCCGCAAGACAACCTCAACCCGAAAGGCGCATGATCACCATGGCCACACGCGAGTTCACCACCGTCGTCACCGACCAGTCGTTCACCGAAGGGCCACGCTGGCGAGACGGAAGACTGTGGTTCTCCGATTTCTACACCAACCGAACGATGTCCGTCTTCGAAGATGGCTCCGACCTGCGGGTCGAGGCCGAGGTTCCGGGCCAACCGTCCGGACTCGGATGGCTGCCCGACGGTCGCCTGCTGATTGCCTCGCAGCACGACCGCCTCGTCGTACGACGTGAAAGCGATGGCTCCCTCGCGACCCACGCAGATCTCTCCGACCTGTTCTCGCATCACGTCAACGACATGGTCGTCGACGACCGTGGCCGGGCCTTCGTCGGCAACTTCGGCTTCGATCTCATGGCCGGGGACTCCGTGACCTCGACCAACCTGGTGCGGGTCGATACCGACGGCAGCGCCACCGAGGTTGCCGACAACCTGTGGTTCCCCAACGGCATGGTCGTGACCACCGACGGTCGTCTGCTGGTCGGGGAGTCCTTCGGTAACCGGGTGACCTCCTTCGACATCGCCGAGGACGGGTCGCTCTCCAACCGTACGAACTGGGCAACCTTCGGCCCGGATCCGGTCGCGGACGCGCTCGAACCGGCCATGGCGCGCCTCGTGATTGCTCCCGACGGTTGCGACCTCGAGGCCGACGGCACCCTGTGGATCGCCGACGCCATCGGCGCGAGGGTCGTGCACGTCGCCGAGGGTGGCGAGATTATCGAAGAGATCGCCACCCCCACAGGTGTTTTCGCTTGCGCGCTGGGTGGAGAGGACGGTCGAACCCTGTTCCTGTGCACGGCCCCCGACTTCTCCGAGTCCAACCGCCGGCCGGTGCGCGAGGCCCAGATACTCTCCACGCGTCTCGACGCGTAGCTCCCGAAACACACGCTGAGCTACTGCGGCTGACGTTCGCTGCCCATCAGTCCGGCTCGCCCATGCCACGCATGGGGGAGCCGGACTTTTTGGTTGGCGCGCACCGCCGCTACTGACGACCTCGCCCCCGAACAGCCACCTTCCGGTCGATTCCCCGTGGGCTGTCGGACACCGGTTTGTCACACAATGTATCGGCGCGATACATTGTTCGATAGTGTGGTCAATCGCATCGCATGGATGCGATCCGGATTCGAGAAGGGGGAGTTGCATGCTCGAGCTCGCAATTCTCGGTTTGCTTCTCGAATCACCCATGCACGGCTACGAGCTCCGCAAGAGGCTGACCGGCCTACTCGGTGCTTTCAGAGCGTTTTCGTACGGATCGCTGTACCCGGCACTCCGTCGACTCCAGAACGACGGCCTCATCGCCGAGGACGCCGGGCCCGATTTACTCGTGAAAAGACGAGCGAAACGGGTGTACGAACTCACCCCACTCGGCAGGGAACGATTTGCCGAATTGGTGGCCGACACCGGACCGCAGAACTACACCGACGACGGATTCGGCGTACATCTCGCCTTCTTCAGTCGTACCCCGGCAGAAGCTCGGGTTCGCATTCTCGAAGGCAGACGTCGCCAGGTCGAGGAGCGCCGCGAAGGCCTCCGCGACGCTGTGGCCAAGGCGAACGGGACTCTCGACCGCTACACCCGACAGCTACACCAGCTCGGTCTCGAATCGAGTGAACGCGAGGTGCGGTGGCTCAACGAAGTCATCGCAGCCGAGCAGGCCGACCCCAACCCAGCACCGTCCAACACAGCACCAAACAGGACAGTCAAGACAGAAGGAGAACCCGACCATGGGTGAGAACAACAACGCAATCCGCGTGGCCATCGTGGGTGTGGGCAACTGCGCCTCATCTTTGGTCCAGGGTGTCGAGTACTACAAGGACGCGGACGAGAACGCCAACGTTCCCGGCCTCATGCACGTCACGTTCGGCCAGTACCACGTCCGCGACGTCGAGTTCGTCGCCGCGTTCGACGTGGACGCCAAGAAGGTCGGCTTCGATCTCTCCGAGGCCATCTTCTCCAGCGAGAACAACACCATCAAGATCGCCGACGTACCCCCGTCCGACGTGACCGTTCAGCGCGGCCCGACCCTCGACGGCCTCGGCAAGTACTACCGCGAGACCATCACCGAGGCCGACGGTGACGCAGTCGACGTAGCGCAGGCCCTGCGTGACGCCAAGGTGGACGTGCTCGTGTCCTACCTGCCCGTCGGATCCGAAGAAGCCGACAAGTTCTACGCACAGGCCTCCATCGACGCAGGCGTCGCCTTCGTCAACGCCCTGCCCGTCTTCATCGCATCGGACCCCGTCTGGGCCAAGAAGTTCGAGGACGCAGGCGTCCCCATCGTCGGCGACGACATCAAGAGCCAGGTCGGAGCCACCATCACCCACCGCGTCATGGCCAAGCTCTTCGAAGACCGCGGCGTGCAGCTCGACCGCACCATGCAGCTCAACGTCGGCGGCAACATGGACTTCCTCAACATGCTCGAGCGCACCCGCCTCGAGTCCAAGAAGATCTCCAAGACCCAGGCCGTCACGTCGAACCTCCAGAAGGAGTTCAACGCCAAGGACGTCCACATCGGACCGTCCGACCACGTCGGCTGGCTCGACGACCGCAAGTGGGCCTACGTCCGCCTCGAAGGCCGCGCCTTCGGTGACGTTCCCCTCAACCTCGAATACAAGCTCGAGGTCTGGGACTCCCCCAACTCCGCCGGCGTCATCATCGACGCAGTGCGCGCCGCCAAGATCGCCAAGGACCGCGGCATCGGTGGACCGGTCATCCCGGCCTCGGCATACCTGATGAAGAGCCCGCCGAAGCAGCTCGCGGACGACGTCGCTCGTGAGCAGCTCGAAGCGTTCATCATCGACGCGTAGTCCCGCAGGGCCCGCAACAACGCCCGCCGGTCCACTCGATGTGACATTGACCCCCTAAAAGGCCACCAAATGTCACATTGAGTACCGGCGGGCGTTCGCTTATCCGGCCGCGAGGATCTCTCGCGGATCGAATGTCACCTTGATCTCCACAATTTTGCCGTTCTCGATTCGCTGCCAGTTCGCGGTGCTCGCGGGCGGTGCAATCGACGTGTGCAGGTCGAACCACGTCAGTACGTTCTCGCCGTCCACGAACACGTGCGCGATATCGATGTCGGTGATGATCTGCGACATTCCTTTCAGCCCGGCCACGCATTCCGCCCCGCTGGCCGCGGTGCCGAGTGGTCCCCGAAACGTCGCGTTCTCGTCCAGGATCGAGGCCAATGTGTCGAAGTCCTTGCCTTTCCAGGCCTCGAAGTAGGTCGCTGCAATGTCTTTCGGTGTCTGTGTCATGACATCGAGTCTCGAACCCGCGTCGCCAGAAGTCCAACAGCTGGTTCAGATCGGCTCTACAACTTTTGCTGATAGTCGCAGCGTGTAGCGCTACCCTGTGTGGGTGGCCATCGACCCCACCTCGAAGCATCCCTGCCTCGAACGCGTCCGCGCGCTCGCGTTCGCCTATCCCCAGGTCTCCGAAAAGATCTCCCATGGCCGGCCGACCTTCCGCACGGCCTCGGTGTTCGTCTACTTCGGCGGTGGCGTCAAGGGCGGCGAGCAGTACGACCTGTCGATTCTCGTCAAATGCGAGAACGCCGAGGAGCAGCGCGCCTGCGAGCTCGAACCCCGCTACTTCCACCCCGCCTACCTCGGACCGGCCGGTTGGGTGGGCTTCGATCTCTCCGATGCCGACGACGATGTCTGGGCCGAGGCGGCAGAGTTGATCGACTGCAGCTACCGCGTCACCGCCCCGAGGCGTGCCGTGGCACGCCTCGACGCCGGCGAAGGCCCGAATATCGGTGTTCAGCAGTGGAATTGAGACAGCTCGAGTACTTCGTCGCCGTCGCGGAAGAAGCAAACTTCACCCGCGCCGCAGCCCGAGTGCACATCAGCCAATCCGGTGTCAGCGCCCAGATCCGCGCCCTCGAACGCGAACTCGGTGCCGAACTGATCGACAGATCAGGCGGCACAGCAACATTGACCACCGCGGGCCAGGCCGCGCTGGCCCAAGCGCGGGCGACTCTCGCGGCAGCAGGTTCGGTTCGACAATCCGTCGACGACGTCACTGGGCTTCTGCGCGGATCGCTGCGAGTCGGCATGGTCACCGCATGCACCGTCCCACAATTGTTCGACGCGTTGGCGGGGTTCCATTCGAGACATCCCGGCATCGAACTTTCTCTGCAGGAGGGCAATTCGGACTCGCTGGTCGACAAAGTCCGCACCGGGGTGCTCGATCTCGCGCTCGTCGGCGTCGCAGCCCGTGCCCCCGACGGACTGACGTCGATGGTGGTGATCGATGAGCGGATCGTTGCAGCCGTACCGCCTGAGCATCCGCTGGTGTCACAGAAACGGGTGACGCTCGAGCAGGTCAACGAATACCCCATCGTCTCCCTTCCCGTGGGCACAGGAGTGCGGACGGTGTTCGATCGCGACTGCGGCGGCGTCGGGATCACCCCGTCGATCGCGTTGGAGGCCAGCGCTCCGGACGCTGTTGCAGATCTCGCTGCTCGCGGTGTCGGCGTCGCAATCCTCAGCGCATCGATGCTCGGTGCCTACCGGAATCGGTTGACCGCTGTGGAACTGACGGACTCGACTACGTCGGCCCTGCTGGCTCTCGTCTGGGCACCGAACCCGAGCGCCGCGTCGGCGAGATTGGTGTCGATGGCGCAGAGGGCCTTCGGATTGGCCTGATCGAGACACCGAAGCCTGCCGACGCGTTCGACGCTGCGGGGCCGGTCGACGGCAGGCTGTTCCGACACCATGCCGAGCCTCAGCGAATCCTCTTGACCGTGAACCACAATGCGACGAGCAGACCGAGCAGGGCCACCGACGGCACCACGCCGGGATCACCTCCGATGATCCCGGCGACGGCAAAGCCGAGCGCTACGAGCGCAAAGAAACCCAGAATGCCTGCCAGCAACTGGAGATGATCCTGCGCCGTCACGACTTGACACCACCAGCGGTGAGGCCGGAGATGATTCGGCGCTGGAACAGCAGCACCATGATCACCAGCGGAATGGCAACGATCGTTCCCGCTGCCATGATCGCCGCATACGGCACCACGTGTGGGTCGTTACCGGAGAATCGAGCAATGGCCACTGTCACCGGCTCGGTCTTGTCGCTCGAGAGCTGACTTGCGAGCAAGTATTCGTTCACGGCCGCGATGAAGGCGAGGATGGCGGTGGTGAACAAGGCAGGCGCAGCCAGTGGCAACATCACCAGACGGAACGCCTGGAAGCGTCCGGCCCCGTCGATTCGTGCGGCTTCTTCCAGCTCCCAGGGCAATTCGGCAAAAAATGCCGCCAGCGTGTAGATCGTCAGAGGCAGGACGAAAGAGATGTTCGGAATGATCATCGCCTGGTAGCCGCCGATCCAGCCGATATTGGTGAAGAACTGGAACAGCGGAGTCACCAACGCCACGACCGGGAACATCGAGGCTCCGAGAATGACGCCTGTCACCACGTACTTGAAACGAAAGTCGATGCGCGAGAGTGCATACGCGGTGAAGATACCGATCACCAACGCGATCAGAGTCGTCGCTCCGCCCACGATGAGACTGTTACCGACCGCCCGAAGGAAATTGTTGCCGTTCGCGGTCGAGAGAGCGTTGTCGAAGTTCTCCCACGTGACATGCGTCGGCCACGGCGTCGTATCGAAGGTGTAGCGCGGGTCACGGAACGCGGTGACGACCATCCAATAGAACGGTGCCAAGCCCCAGACGAGGATGACGACGACACCGAGATAGATGCGGGCCTGCTTCATCGACCGGCCCCCTTACGCTGATCCTCCTGCGTGGCAACGGCATTGGCACCGAGGAATTTAACCAGGATGAACGCCACGACGAAGATCATGACGAACGAGATCGTCGACAGCGAGGCAGCACTGTTGAAGCCCTGCCGGATCTGCTCGACCACCAGGATCGACACGGTGCGCGTCGCGGGGTTGCCCTCGGTGAGGATGGCCGGCAGGTCGTACATGCGCAGCGCATCCATCGTGCGAAACAGAATCGCCACCATCAGCGCAGGCTTGACCAGTGGCAACGTGATCTTGGTGAAGCGCTGCCACGCCGATGCGCCGTCGACCCGCGCCGCCTCGTAGACGTCGGCGGGAATCATCTGCAGACCGGCCAGTATCAGCAGCGCCATGAACGGCGTCGTCTTCCATACGTCGGCGATGATGACTGCGAATCGCGCGGGCCACGCGTCGCCGGTCCACAGAATGTTCGTTCCCAGAAGGCGATTGGCGATGCCGTCGTACGCGAAGATGAAGTACCACAGCTTGGCGGTGACCGCTGTGGGGATGGCCCAGGGGATCAGGATCGCGGCGCGCAGCAGAGCGCGTCCAGCGAAGGTCTTGCCCATGATCACTGCCATACCGAAGCCGATGACCACCTCGATGGACACCGTCACGACGGTGAAGAACGCGGTGTTCCCGACTGCGCCCCAGAACTGGGACCCGAGCGTCCCCGGCGGGCAGGGCACCAATGTGCCCGACGCCGAGGTGCACTGTTGCAGGATCCAGTGCAAGTAGTTGTCGAAACCTGCTGAGCCACCCGAGACGAACATTCCGGTATCGGGGTCGAGACCGGGATCCTTGGAGAAAGACATCACCAGCGCTCGGATCACTGGGTAGACGATGACGATCGCGAGGATCACCAACGTCGGTGCGATCAGCAGCCAAGCCCTACCCGGCGTCAGGCCGAATCGCTTGTTCTTGGACCGCACATGCCGACCGCGGCCGGGGGACGAGCCCCCGGCCGCGGTGGTTGCGCCGGCCCCACTGGTTTTCCCAGCAGGTACAGCCATTGGTTCTCCCGATATCAGTTGGCGCCGGCGGTTTCGATACCGGCCTGCATGTCAGAGATCGCCTGATCCACGTTCTTCTCGCCCTTGATGGCAGCAAAAACGTTGTCCTGCACAGCCTTCGACACAGCCGGGTAGAACGGAGTGACGGGACGCGGAATTGCGTTCTCGATGGACGACTTCAACGCGGGAAGGTACGGCATCTCTGCGATCAGCGTGGGATCGTCGTACAGCGAGGACAGGACGGGCGGCAGTGCACCCTCGGCGATGATGCGCTGAGCCTGCTCACTCTGCAGGAACCGCAGGAAGTCGGCAGCAGTTGCCTTGTGCTCGGAGTACGCGCTGATCGCGGCGTTGTAGCCGCCGAGCGTCGAGGTTCCGACGCCGGTCGATCCGGGAAGCGGTGCGACGGAGTACTTGCCCACCACCTCGGAGCCTTCCTGGGAGGCGGTGCCGTAGACGTACGGCCAGTTGCGCAGGAACAGAACCTTGCCGTCCTCGAAGGCCTGCTGGCTCTCGGGCTCCTTGAACGTGGTGTCCTGGGCCGGGATGACGCCGGTCTCGAAGGCGGTGACCAGAGTCTGCAGTCCGGCCTTGGCCTCGGGGCTGTCGACGGTGGGGGTCTTACCGTCCTCGGCGACGAACGATCCGCCGTAGGCGTTGATGATCTCCGACGCGTTGACGGTCAAGCCCTCGTAGGACGCGAACTGTCCGGCGTAGCAATCGATGTTGTTCTCGGTCGCGACCTGGCAGTCTTCGGTCAGCTCGGACCAGGTGGTCGGGGCCTCGGGGATCAGATCGCTGCGGTAGAACAGCAGGCCACCGTTGGTGTTCTTCGGTGCGGCGTACTGCTTGCCGTTGTACGTGGCGCTGGCGACGGTCGCGGGCAGAATGCCCGAGTTGTCGAGGGCGAACTCGCCCTCGAGCGGCACGAGCCAGCCTTTCGCCGCGAACTCTGCGGTCCAGATGACGTCGAGCGCCATCACGTCGTAGTTGCTCTGCTGAGCCTGGAGCTGCTGGACGAAGTCGTCGTGCGCCTGATCGGCGTCGTTGGACTGCTCCTTGAAGGTGACCTGCTCATCCGGGTGGGTGGAGTTCCACTCCGCCACGATCTGCTGGACGACCCCGGTCTCGGTGGTGTCCTTGCCCTCGACGTACGTGATGGGCCCGCGGCCGTCGGCGGATTCGGATGCGCCACCGGAATCGCCGCTCGTTCCGCTGTCGCTCGAACATCCGGTGAGCGTCAGCAGCGTGGCCGCCGTTGCAACCACCGCCACCTTCGTGATCAAAGACGCCATGTGTTCTCTCCACTACTTCTACGCGGTTGTATGCGCCCGGAGATCAGCATGCAGAAACGTGCAACGAACCCCCCGACACATATGTCGCTGCGTACTGTGGCACACAACTCACCCCACCGTGGCCATTATCGCGTTCCTGAATCGGTCAACCCGGACACGTCGGAGGCTGCCGGTAGCCTCTCGCTCATGAGTTCGGACAAGATGCTGACGCGGATCGGCGGGTTGTTGCGCCAGGCCGAGTCCACCGACAATCCACACGAGGCCGAGGCCTTCATGGAGGCGGCTCAGCGGTTGGCCACGTCGGCATCGGTCGATCTCGCGGTGGCGCGCTCGCACAGCGCATCACGGGAGCGCCAGGCCACGCCGAGCCAGAAGGTGATCCCCATCGGAGAGCCGGGCAAGCGCGGGCTCAAGACCTACGTGCAGTTGTTCGTGTCCATCGCACACGCCAACGACGTTCAGTGCGATGTCGCCCGATCATCGACGCAGGTGTTCGCCTACGGTTTCGACTCCGACATCGAGACCACCGAGGCGCTCTACTCCTCCCTGCTCATCCAGATGGTGCGAGCATCGGATGCGTACATCAAATCCGGTGCCTACAAATCGGAGACCGCGATCCGAACCGTGACCGAGGTCAAGAATCGCCGACGCTACACACGACGCGAGGAAGTTCCCGTCGCTGCCGTGACCGCGCGGCTGAACTTTCAGACCGCATTCGCGTCGCGCATCGGTGTACGACTGAGCGAGGTCAAGAAGGAGACCGAAGCCAAGGCGATCGAACAGGAGCAGCAGGGGGCAGGGACGGCGCTGGTGCTGCGCAACAAAGAGATCGAGCTCCGTGACTACTACCGACAGACATCGACGGCCCGCGGACACTGGCGGAGTCAGAGCGCGAACGCCGGGTACTCGGAGGGAGCCCGTAAGGCCGGAGATCGTGCCGGGCGAAACGCGAAGATCGGCGCACACGCCGAAATCGACGGAGCAAGCAGGCAGCTGGGTCGCTGACTATTGACTGTTCGGTGATGCCGCGAACACCGGCCACCCGATTTCCGTGCGCCACAGCGTCGAGTTCTCGGTATCGCGCGGACCGACGGCGTAGACCTCCTGTACCGGACCCGCGATCGCCAAGCCATTTGTTTCGACATACACCCCGAGTGCGCCGTACGTGACATCGATATCGTCGTGCGGGCCATCATGGACTGTGACCGCAAGCTCTGTGGGTGGCAGCGTCATCGGTCGAATCCTGTTGCTTGACGGCACATCTGTGGTGGGTACGTACACAGTCATGACACCGCGACCCTCCGTGAACAACTCGTTGTCGTACAGACCACCCGGCGGTCCGGTGGTTTCGGGAACCGCGGAGTCGATCTCGGCCATCGCATCGGAGTACCACCCCAGCACATCGGACGCATCGACCACCTCGGACATCGCTGCTACAGAACACTGTTGGGTGAGAACGCGTCGAACCTCGATGTTCGACGGGGTTGGATCGAGTAGGCGACGCAGCGCAGTCACCGCAGATCGAGTGTCATCCAACTGACGCTCGAGTCGGGCCAGATGTTCGGTGATCAACCGGGCTCGTGCGTCGGGGTCCGGGGTGTGCACGATCGCCCGCACCTCACGCTCGGGCATCTGCATGCCTCGAAATCGGCTGATGATCTGCGCGGTCGCGACCTGATCTGTGCAGTAGTACCGGTAGCCGGAAAATCCGTCGACTGTCGCAGGCTCGAGCAGACCGGACTCGTGATAGCGCCGCAGCGTCTTCACCGACAGGTGCGTGATGCGGGAGAACTCGCCGATCGTCAGCAATCCGTTCATGTCGACATTCTGACCCCTCCCCCTGGGGGAGACTGGACTCTCCCTCTGGGGGAGGGGTGACGCTGAGTTCATGAACGAATCACAGATCATCGAACGCTACTTCGAGCTCGCAACCCTGGCGGACTCCGAGCCCTACTTCGCCCAGTTCACACCCGACGCCGTCGTCGAGGATGAAGGGCGCGAGCACCACGGCATCGACGAGATCCGTCGCTGGCGAACCGAGGTGCCGCAGGTGCACTACGACGTGCTCTCCACCGTCGAATCTGGGCCCGGACGGGTGGCGACGGCGGAGATCTCGGGTGACTTTCCCGGCAGCCCGGTGAACCTGAGCTACTACTTCGAGACAGCTGAGGACGGGCGGATCTCGGTGCTGCGCATCAGGGTGTAGCCCGCGGCGGGTCACAAACGCGCGCGCACTTGCCAGGTGCGCGCGGAATCGCCCCGAATCGAGAGCGAATCTGCGCGCGTATGACGAACGCGCGCGCGTTTGCGGGGCGGGGGCAGGGGAAACCGGGGCGGGGCGGGGGAAACCGGGCCTGGCGGCGGGGGAAACCGGGCGGCACTCAGTCGAGGCGGGCGAGCACCACGCGAAGACCGAGAACACTGGCGATGGGGAACAGCGCAGCGACCAGCCATGGGATGGCCGCACCCCAGCCCGTGTCGGGTGAGGCATCGATGACGGCACCGAGGGCGATGGATCCGATGAGGACTCCGATGCCGCCGAGCGAGGCCATGAAGCCGTAGTAGGACCCCAGTCGACGTTCGGCTGCCATCCGCGGCACCAGATCCCTGGCCTGGGGCATGGCGATCATTTGTCCCAGCGCGAGCAGGAGCACGAACAGTGCGGCCGGGATCAACCCGACCAGGCCTTCCAACTCCAAGGGACTGAAGACCGCCACCAGGACGAAAGATGCTGCCATGACGGCGAATCCGACGGGAAGCGTGATGCGTGGTGCCACATTCGCGATGCGTCGGGTGATCGGCATTTGGGTCGAGACCACCAGTACTGCCGAGATCGCGAAAAACCAACCGAGCACCGTCTGCGATCCCCAGGCGCGCTCCACTTCGAGGGGAAGCAGCAGATACAGCTGGTTGTAGGCCACCAGTTGCGCGCTCATCGCCACGGCGAACAGCACGAAGGTTCTGTTGCGCACCACGTCGGTCCAGCCCGAAAGCCAGGGGTCGTCACGATGCTCACCGGGTTCGCGCGGCAACCACACCGCGTGGGCGAGGATGACCAGGACGAAGATCGCGGCAGCGACCAGGCACGCGACGCGAAAGTCGGCCAGCAGCAACATCGATCCGACGAGGGGGCCGGTGAACGAGCCGATCTGACTGCACACCGAGAGCAGCGCGAACGACTCCACCCGCGTCGGCCCGCCGTCACGTTCGCTCTTGCCTGCTTCGATCGCTACGGCGGATTCGACTGCGGGAGAGAACAATGCCGCCGCAAATCCCACCAGCACGGTGGCCGCCAGGACGCCGGCAAGAGAATCGAACACCGCCAATCCGAGAAATCCCAGCACCCGCAACACACAGCCGACGAGGACGACCGGTTTGATACCCCACCGATCGGCGAGGGTGCCACCGACGAAGAACAGTCCCTGCTGCGAGAAGGTCCTGATTCCGAGGACCACCCCGACGAGCGCGGCCCCGAGGCCGAGATCGCTCGTCAGATGCACGGACAGGTACGGCAACACCATGAAAAAGCCGATGTTGAAGGTCATCTGGGTGAGTACGAGCAGCCGGACGGTGGGAGTGGCCCGCCTCAGATCGACGAGAAACGACCACCGCCATCGCGTCGGCGATTCATCGGTTCTCGTGCTCATGTACTGCGTCCTCCCGCGTCGACTGTCTCGATGACGGTACCTGTCGCGTCTGCCCCGAGGTGGCCGCGGAGAGCGATACCGCGAGAACAGCGAGCGCGATCAGCGATGCGAGCGGAGCCGCCGTCACCCAGGGCGCGCGTTCGACGGCGGATACCCCGTCGGACAGGATCAAGCCCCAATCTGCCGTGGGCGGCTGCGGACCGAGACCGAGGAAACCGAGCGCCGCAAGAGCCAGTGCAACACCGGGCAGTCGAATCATGGCGTGCCGCAGTACTACCGGAAGGACGCTGGGCACGATGGAGCCGAACAGAATGCGCGCATTGCTGGCACCGAGCGTCGGCAGGATCGAAATGTACGGCCGCGCCCGAGCCTCCTCGACGAGCGCGGCGGTGTGCGCGGCCAGCGGAGCCCACGTCACGATCAGTACGGCGACGGCGGCACCGCCCGCCGACGGTCCCCAGACGGCGGCGATGAGGATGCCGGTCACCACGGGAGGTGCCGCGTTGGTGACCTCGACCAAACCCCGCGACGCTTTCGGTGCCAGTCCCAACAGCACCCCGACGAACAGTGCCGCAACAGTCACGGCGAGGGACAACCCGATCGAGCGCAGCGCACCGTCGGCGACCCTGGCCAACAGATCCCGCCCCGAGGCGTCCGTGCCGAAGAGGTGGGTCAGGGAGGGTGCGGCGAACTTCTCTCGCCTCGTCACCTGCCCGTCCCGCGGAAGACCGACGAGGACGACGATCACCAGCACCGATGCTGCGGCACTCGGCACCACCCAGCGTCGCGGTGACCGGTGGAAGACCCCGGCCGGGATCGGCATGGCCTTCTCGCGCAGCGCGCTGCCCAGCAGCAGGCGCCGGACGAGTTCGGCCGCGATGCCGAGGGCTGCACTGACGGCCAGCAGGAGCAGGATGTCGATCTGCAGGGCCGGCAGGTCCTGCGATTGCGCATCACCGAGGGTGGTGCGCCCCAATCCCGGTATGGCGAAAACCTTTTCGACGGCGACCGCGCCACCGGTGATGGCCACCATGATCAGTCCGATCTGCGACGCGATGCCGGTGAGGGCTCGGCGCAACACCGCGGCGGCGATCTGCGCTCGGGTGAATCCGGCGACGGTCCACGTGGTGACCCATCCCTCGGTGAACGTGACGGCGACGGCGTCGGCGAGCAACCGCCCGATCAACCCTCCGGCTGGAAGTCCGAGAGCAAGTGCAGGCAGCACTGCGTACTCGGGGCCGTTCCAGCCGTAGGCAGGGAACGACAGCCAGACCGCGCCGAGCACAACGAGTACCGAGGCGAGTAGGAACTCCGGCAACGAGGTGAGCGCGGCCGCGACACCGCCCGCGGTGCGCTTGGGGGTACCGCGCAATCCGGCACGCATGCTGGGCAGCACCACCAATCCGGCCGTCAGGATCGCAACCGCCATTGCGAAACCCATCAGCGTCAGCGATACCGCCAATGCGTCGAGTGCCCCGGGAAGTACCGGTTTTCCGGTGTTCCAGGACGTTCCGGGATTGCCCGACGCGATCCCGGTGAGCCAGTCCCAGAACATCCGGATCGGGCCTGCGTCGAGGCCCAGATCGCGTCGAATCGCGTCGAGGGCCTCCGGGGTCGGCTCCTGCTCGGCCGAACGAGCCCGCAGAATGCTCAGTGCGGGATCGCGATTGGACAACCACGGCAGCATCCCGACCACGAATACGACCCCACAGACCGCGAGCAGACGTGAGGCGGTTGTTCGCATCGATTACTCGAAGGAGGTCTGGTTGGTGATGAGTATCCGCTCCCGCGGGTCCCGTGCGACACCGGTGATGGCCTCGGATTCACCTTGAACGACGCGCTCGTGCAGCATCGGGATGGCGGCATCGCGTTCGAGAATCAGCTTCTCGGCGGCGAGGATCGCGGCGCGGCGCTCGTTCCCCGGCTCGGTTGCCGAGGCGTCGTCCAGAGCTGCGTCCACCTGCGGGTCGCAGAACTGGGAGATGTTGAACGACCCGTCGCAGGCGAAGTCGGAATACATGTACGCCACCGGATCGCCGGAATCGAGCACCGTTGCGCGGGAGAGGATGAAGGCATCGAATGCGCCACTGAGCGCATCGGTTTCGATGAACTGATACTCCCGCACCACCTGGTTGACGACGAAGCCCTTCGCTTCGAGTTCCTGCTGCAGCAGTACCGCGACCTCGGGGAGTTCGGCCCGGTCGGTGAAGGTGGCCAACGTGATCGTCTTGCCGGTGGCATCGCCCGCTGGGGTTTCGGTGCGTGCGGGGCGATCCGCGGCCCAGGGCAGCGCTGGTCCGAGCAGACCGTTCGCGATGTCGGCCCGGCCCTCGTAGACCTGGTCGACCAGACGATCCTCGTCCACCGCCTCTCGGGCGACGGCGCGCATGGCCGGGTCGCGGAACACGCCGGACGCCGTGTTCAGGTACAGGGTGTTGGTGCGCGGCATCGGCACCTCGTGCACCAGCGATCGGTCGATGTTGTCGGCTTGCGAGACCGGAATGGCCTCCACCACATCGGCGGTCCCGTTGCGTAGCGCGGCAGCGCGGGCGGTTCCGTCGGGCACGAAATCGACATCGATGCCCGAGAGTTTCGCCGGTTCGCCCCAGTAGTCGTCGTTGCGATCGAGGGTGGCCCCGGAGGTGCCGTCCACGGCGGTGAGGACGAAGGGCCCGGTGCCGGTGCCGACGGGGTCGCTGCCGCCGCCGGAGTACGCCTCGGGGGCAAGGATGGACAGCTGCGGGCTCGACAGTCGCTGTGGCACCAGCGGATCGATGTCTTTGGTGGAGACGGCTACGGTGTCGTCGTCGGTGGCGGAGACGGTCAGCTCGACGCCGTCGAGGATGCGCGGTTTGGGCGCGGACGTGGTGGCTGCGGTGAGCGCGGTGACGACTGCGGAAGCATCGAGTGGCGTCCCGTTGTGGAATCTGACGTCGGGTCGGAGGTCGAAGCTCCAGGTGCGATCGTCGACGCGATTCCAGCCGGTGGCGAGACCGGGTTCGGCGTCGCCGAGGTCGTCGAGGGTGATCAGAGTTTCGGCTGTCGACCATCGTGAGAGTTTGAAGGCGTCGTCGCTGAACTGCGACAGTCCCGAGCGCGGCGGTTGCAGCATCGCCACGCGCGCGCGGTTCTCGGTGTCGCCGGAGGCCGCTCCGGAGGAGAAGCAGGCGGTGAGGGTCAATGTTCCTACTGCCGCCAGCGCGCCGAGGCGAAAGGTGTTCGTGGTCAAGACAACTCCTGTGGGTTTCATGCAAGCCGGGGGATGGCGTCGATCAGGTCTCGGGTGTGTTCGTGTTGTGGTTCGGTGAGAATGCCCTGAGCACTTCCGGTTTCGATGATCCGGCCGTCGTGCATCATCAGGACTTCGGTGCACAGCCGCACCACGGCGGACAGGTCGTGGCTGACCATCAGAACGGCGCTCGGCAGCGCTGCCAGCACCGAGAGGATCTGTTCTCGCAGGTCCGGGTCGAGCCCACTGACCGGCTCGTCCGCCAGGAGATACTGCGGTTCGCACGCGAGCGCTCGGGCAATGGCGACCCGCTGATTCTGGCCGCCGGACAGTTCGGTGGGTCGACGTTCCAGGTACCGCGCATCCAGTCCGACGGCCGTCAGTGCGGCGCTCGCCTTGGCTCGATGATCGCCGTCGACGCCGAGCAGGCGCAACGGCGTCGCCACCGAGTCCAGCACACTGCGGCGCGGATCGAGGCTGGTCGCGGGGTCCTGCGGCACGTACTGCACCCGCCGCCGAAACCACCGCAACGATCGCGTCGAACCGGGACGCACTGTGCGACCGTCGAGTTGGACGGTCCCGCCACTGACCTCGGTCAAAGCCAACAGCACCCGAAGCAGAGTTGTTTTTCCCGAACCGGACTCACCCACCAGGCCGATCCGACCGCTCGGGGACAGGGCGACGCTCACGCCGTCCACTGCGGTTCGCGCGGAGCCGTGGAGGTCGTGCCGCCGGGTGACGTTCGAGCACACGAGGCCCGCAGTCATCGCATGACCACCTGACGGAACGGATCTGCCGCCCGGGCCGCGTCGATCATCCGTCTCGTTCGATCCGATACGGGGTTGTCGAGCACCGTTGCGGTGGAACCGGATTCGATTATGCGGCCGGAATCGATGATCAGCAGGTGGTCGCACAGGTGCGCGGCGACGGCGATGTCGTGGGTGATGAACAGCAGCGACGCCGCCTCACGAAGCGCATCGAGCACGCGAGCCTGACTGATCACGTCCAGGGCGGTTGTCGGCTCGTCCGCGATCACCAGTGAACTCTCGCGGGCCAATGCCAATGCAATACAGACACGTTGGCGCTGCCCGCCCGAGAGTTCGAGTGGATGCGAGGCCAGGATGCGGGCGGAATCTCGCAGTCCGACTCGCTCGAGCAGCGCGGGTGCGTCCGGTGTGCGCAGCTGCCGCCCGACGGTGACCATCGGATTCAGGGCCGTTGCCGAATCCTGGAAAACCATTGCCGGACGGGCTGAACGTGGACGCCGAGGTGTCGGAACTCCGGCGACCTCGTGACCGTCGACGAGGACACGGCCGGTGCAGGTGATACCCGGGGGCAGCTGCCCGACGAGGGCGGATGCGATCAGCGACTTACCCGATCCCGACGCCCCCAGCAGGCCGAGG
The DNA here is from genome assembly GCF_049195265.1 of Rhodococcus sp. MALMAid1271. Lineage (NCBI taxonomy): Bacteria > Bacillati > Actinomycetota > Actinomycetes > Mycobacteriales > Nocardiaceae > Rhodococcus > Rhodococcus sp. MALMAid1271. The sequence goes on from NZ_JBMIRQ010000108.1 coordinate 215,090, forward strand.
CGTCGTCCATCAGGGATCTCGAAGCAGGCGTGATCGACGATGCGGGTGCGGCCGGCATCGATGCTGAGGTCATCGACGACGAGCACGGAAACTCCTGAACACATAGAAAATGGCAATGACTTCGACAACCGTTGTCGATAGGACAGTAGGCGAGTCGGACAATCGGCACAACTTCGCCCCCTTAAGCTGACTGTGTGGGCAAGGCGAGGGATGCACAGCGATCGGCGGTGTACGACGCCGAACACTGGGTGCGCACCATGTTCGACCGCGCCGAGGAACGCGACATCCGCGTCGTGCACGTAGCGGGCTCGCAGATCACGCTGCCGATAGAGCGCAAATTCGCCTCACTCGAGTCGGTCCAGCGGTATGTCGATGCAGTGCTGGCTCTGGACTGGGTCAGAGCAATGTGGCCCGATGCAGGCCGCACGATCACCGTCCGGGCTCGGTCGGGTGCGGGCGCGGCCCACTACGAACGCGACACCGCCACCATTGCCGTGCCACTGCATCGCGGAAACACCGCGTGGGCGTTACGCGAACTGGTGGTGTTGCACGAGCTGGCACACCACTTCGGAGACGAGGTCGAGCCGCAGCACGGCGGCGCATTCGTCGATCGCTACATCACCCTCGTCGGTGAGATCGTCGGCTCCGAGGCGGCCTTCGTCCTGCGGGCCACGATGGCCGAGAGCGGCGTCCGAATCGGCTGACTCCGAGTGAGGTGCATCATGGGAGAGACAGCCCACTCGACGAGGAGACGCGCATGACCGTCAAGATCGGTGTTCAGCTTCAGCCCCAGCACGCACCCGACTACCAGTTGATCCGTGACGCGGTGCTGCGCTCGGAGGACGCGGGCGTCGACATCGTCTTCAACTGGGACCACTTCTACCCGCTGTACGGCGATCTCGACGGTGCGCATTTCGAGTGTTGGACCATGCTCGGTGCCTGGGCCGAGCAGACCTCGAACGTCGAAATCGGTGCCCTCGTCACCGGCGGCGGCTACCGCAACCCCGACCTGCTGGCCGATATGGCGCGCACCGTCGACCACATCAGCGGCGGTCGATTGATCCTCGGAATCGGTGCCGGCTGGAACGAGAAGGACTACGAGAACTTCGGCTACGAATTCGGCACAGCAGGTTCCCGTCTGGCATTGCTGAAAGAGAGCCTCGCCAGAATCAGGCATCGCCTCGACGTCGGCAACCCGGCACCCACCCGCGACATCCCGATCCTCATCGGCGGAGGCGGCGAGAAGAAGACACTGAAAATGGTGGCCGAGTACGCACACATCTGGCACAGCTTCGCCGATCTCGAGGCGTTGAAGCGCAAGTCGGAGATCCTCGCCGAGCACGGCACCACCGTCGGCCGCGACGTCTCGGTCATCACCAGATCGGTCTCGTGGCCGGGGGCCGACACTGCTGCGGATTTCGTCGACGCCGGAGCCACCCTGTTCACCGTCGGCGTCAACGGCCCCGAGTACGACCTGACCGAACTGAATCAGGCCATCGCGTGGCGGGACACACACAAGTAGTAGCCAGTTCGATGAGCGAAACCCTTGCGTGACGGTCGTTTGGGTGAGTGGGCCCCGGTCCGCTTAGGGTTTCGTCCATGGTTGCCGTACGCGCTTCACGCGCGCTCGTGGTTCTCGTTCTCGGACTGTTGATGGCTCTCACACTCGCATCGTGTGGCACGTCCTCCTCCGACGATCAGGCGTCCGCAGGTCCGACCGACCTGTGCTCACCTCCGGGAGTCGACAGCGCCTCGTCCACACCGACGAACTTCGACGCCGCCGGTGCCGCGGCAACAGAGGACAAGTACACGACGGCGAACGTCACCCCGCTGGACCGGATCGACACGAGCACACTGGGCTTGGTGACGCCGGGGGTGCTGACCGTCGGCACCCTGTCCGACGCCCCGCCCAGCATCTGCTTGGATGCATCCGGCCAGTACACCGGATACGACAACGAACTGTTGAAGGCCGTCGCCGCGAAACTGGGGCTGCAGATCAACTTCTCGGGCACCGAGTTCTCGGGTCTGCTCGCCCAGGTCGCCGGGCACCGCTTCGACGTCGGATCGTCCTCGATCACGACGACGGACGAGCGCCGCAACACCGTCGGGTTCACCAACGGTTACGACTTCGGCTACTTCTCCCTCGTGGCCACTGCCGGCGGTCCGATCACCACGTTCGAGGATCTGAACGCTAGCACCAGAATCGGCGTCGTTCAGGGCACTGTGCAGGACGACTACGTGGTGAACACCCTCGGCCTGGACCCCGTGAAATTCCCTGACTACAACACCGCGTACGCCAATCTGCGTACCGGTCAGATCGACGCATGGGTGGCTCCGTCGCAGCAGGCCGAGGGTTTGGTCAAGGCCGAGGACGGGACCGCGATCACGCAGAACACGTTCTCGCTGAACAACTTCATCGGCTGGGCCGTCGCCCGCGACAATCAACCGCTGATCGACGCCTTGAACTCCGGTCTCGACGCGGTGATCGCAGACGGCACCTGGGCAAACCTGTACTCAGACTGGGTTCCTCGCGAGTTGCCCGAGGGCTTCGAGCCGGGCAGCAAGGCCGCCCCCGAGCCGACACTGCCGGACTTCGCCGCCATTGCGGCCGAGAACGACTCGAATTCCACCGAAGCGGTTGCTCCGCAACAGAAGTCGACCCTCGCTCAACTCGGCGACACGTTCTTCGACTGGTCGCTGTACAAGGCGGCCATCCCCGACCTGCTCCGGGTGGGCCTGCCGAACACGCTGATTCTGGCATTGGCGTCGGGCATCATCGGCACTGTGCTGGGCATGTTGCTGGCCTTGGCCGGTCTGTCTCGCACGCGATGGCTACGCTGGCCCGCCCGGGTGTACACCGACATCTTCCGCGGGTTGCCCGCGGTGGTGGTCATTCTGATCATCGGGCTCGGCATCGGTCCGGTGGTGCAGAGTGTGACCGGAGGCAATCCGTACTGGCTGGGTGCGGCGGCACTGTCGCTGCTGGCCGCGGCGTACATCGGTGAGATCTTCCGATCCGGCATCCAGAGCGTGGAGGCCGGGCAGATGGAAGCCGCACGGGCACTGGGCTTCAGCCGTCGTCGCTCGATGAACCTCGTGGTCGTTCCCCAGGGTGTCAGACGCGTGCTGCCTGCGCTGATGAACCAGTTCATCTCACTGATCAAGGACTCGTCGTTGATCTACTTCCTCGGACTGCTCGCCACCCAGCGTGAACTGTTCGCAGTCGGCCGAGACCTCAACGCACAGACCGGAAACCTGTCGCCACTCGTCGCGGCGGGACTGTTCTATCTCGCGTTGACCGTGCCGCTCACCCATCTTGTGAACTACATCGACAAGCGATTGCGCACCGGTAAGGCCGAGCAAACGCTGGACCCGGTGGAGCAGGCTACCGTCGTGGAAAGAGGCTGACATGAGTTCTGTTTCATTGCAAGGCAGGGACATTCATCTCTCGTTCGGCACCAACAAGGTGTTGCGCGGGGTGAGCATCGACGTTCCGGCAGGAACGACGACGACGGTCATCGGGCCCTCGGGCTCGGGCAAGTCCACCTTGCTGCGGGCTCTCAATCGACTGCACGAGCCGGAACAGGGTGACATCCTGCTCGACGGCAAGTCGGTCCTGAAGGACAACCCGGACGTGCTGCGTCAGCGCATCGGCATGGTGTTCCAGCAGTTCAACCTGTTCCCGCACAAGAGCGTCGCCGACAACATCGCGCTCGGTCCACACAAGTTGCTCGGTCTGTCCAAGGACTCGGCGCGAGCTGCGGCGCTGGAGCAACTCGAGCTGGTCGGCTTGGCCGACAAGGCTGATTCGCGGCCGGGCAACCTCTCCGGTGGACAGCAGCAGCGCGTGGCCATCGCCCGCGCACTCGCGATGAAGCCGGAGGTGATGTTCTTCGACGAGGCGACCTCCGCGCTCGATCCCGAGCTGGTCAAGGGCGTGTTGGCGCTGATGGCCGACCTCGCACAGGGCGGCATGACCATGGTCGTGGTGACCCACGAAATGGGCTTCGCGCGATCGGTGTCGAACAAGGTGCTGTTCATGGACCACGGCAGCGCAGTCGAAACCGGAACGCCGGAGCAGTTGTTCGACGATCCGCACACCGATCGACTCAAAACGTTCCTTTCCCAGGTGCTCTGAGGAACTTCCTCAGGAGGGCACCCGGTACAGACGCCAATCCGGTTGGTCGGCACCGGTGTTGGGTACCTCGAGTTCCAACGGGTACAGCTGCGCACCGTTGTCGTAGATCGTGGGGTATCGCCGGTTGATGGCATCCGATACTCCGCGCCCTTCGTTGGGCACCGTCAACAGGTACCGAACCCCGGCCGCCGCTGGATCGTTGAGGATCTGTGTGAAGTCCAGATCCGATGGAATCACGAAGCGTCTCGGATACTCCGAAGCGGCCAGAACGGCGAATCCGTAGACGGAGTCGACCAGTATCGAACCGTCGGGAAGTGCCTGTCCGTCGAGATACGCCGCGAGTTCCCTTTCGGTGGCGAAGGAGTCGATCACTCGCCGTGCCGTCGTGGCCTCCGAGTCGGCCGCGGAGGGATCCCCCGCGAGCAGGTAGCCGAGGGCGTACTGCTGACTGGACAACGAGGGCTGCAGCATCGCCCAGGCCGTGACCGGCAGCGCGGATACGCACAGTACCGCCGCGGCCACTGCCGCCGCGGTACGCATCGGCGGGCACGACGGACGATGTCTGCGGTATGCGCCTGCGCGCCGGGTCGGCAGATCCCCCGCTGCGGGAAACAACTGCACGACGACGACGGCGGCCAGCGGAATGGCACAGATGAAGAACCGCAGGAATCCGAAGGTCGAGCCGGTGATGTAGCTGCCGGCCTGGAACGCCAGCACGCCGCCGAACAGCAAGGGAGCCACCACGAACTCGAGATCTCGCCGACGCGTGGCCAGTACCACCGCGAGCGGAAATGTCACCAGCAACGTCGGCCCCAATGCGATGAAGGCACCGAGTGAGAACGCGGTGGTCTGCACCAGATCACCGCTCGCCCCACCGGACTGCGTCAGAATCGCGGTGTTTCCGTAGCTCGACGACAATTGGGCGAGCGCCTCACCGGTGATCAACCAACTGGTGGTGATCCACACCAGGAACATCGCCGTCCCCGGGCCGGAGATGAGCACGGCATCGAGAACAGCTCTGCGCCGCATGTCTTTCCAGTGCTCGCGTCCCCGGCGACATGCGGTGACGACCGCCACCAGCACCGCTGCCAGCGCGATGGGGACCACGCCCTCGTAGCGGGCCAGGAAGGCCAGGCCCAGCGCAATACCGGCCAGCAGCAGATCGTGGACGTCGTCGGTGCCGACCCAGCGAATCAATCTCCTCACGGCCCAACAGAGCAGGAACAGGAAGCCTGCCTCGCTCATCCCGTTGGCACCGTAGAAGACGATCATCGGGTTGATCGCGAACACGACGGTGATCAGGATCCTGTATCGACCGGGCAGTCCGCGATCGCGGCAGATGCCGTGCACCATCACCACGGCACCGGCCATGAACGCCGCAGAAACGGTGATGCCGGAGATGTTCCACCGGGTGATCGCCGGCCACCACGACGCGAACGCAACCATGGGGAGTTGGGCCAGGCCGGTCAACGGGGTGAAGATGAAGCCGATCGCCGATACGTGCGGATCACGGCTGAGCAGCACCGCCTGCGCCGCTGCGGTACGCGAGAGCGCGTCGCCCAGGATGAAGCCGAAACGCAGGCTCAGCGTGATGCCGACGGCCAGGTATCCCGCCAGAGCACTGCCGAACACGATCCACGGTGCCCGCGAGCTCATGTGGCTTCGTCCTCGGCCGGCTCGGCAGCTACCGCAGGCCCGGACAACCCGTGAAAGGTCTTCTCCCAGTACGACGGGTTGCGCACGAGCTGCCAGCAGCCCTTGATGGATGCCACACTCATCATCACCCAGTACAGCGGCATCGTCAGGCTCGGAACCAGGAGGTAGGCGTTGTCGCTCTCCCTACTGGCGATCAGATACATGTAGACCGTGGCGATGTTGCCGACCACCAGTGACAACAGCGAGAAGTAGTAGATGTACGGCGGAAAGAGCTGAGCGATCAACCCGGGCTGGCCGAGAATCCATGCCGCCGTGGTGAACCAGAAAATCATGTTGATGCAGGCGGTGACGGGCGTCCCGGCAAGGAGCAAGGTGAAGCGATAGGTGCCGACCGGGCCGAGGGCACGAACGGTCACCATCGGCCTGCGCATATGCACCAGCCAGGTCTGCAGGTATCCCTTGTACCAGCGGGACCGCTGGCGCACCCAGTTGATCGGATCGCTGTTGGCCTCCTCGAGAGTCGTGGAGTCCAGCACGGCCGTCGAGTAGCCGGATGCTGCGATGCGCACACCGAGATCTGCGTCCTCGGTGACATTGAAGCCGTCCCAGGCACCTACTTGGTCGATCACGTCGCGGCGCAGATGATTGGAGGTTCCACCGAGTGGGATCGGTGACGTGCTCGCCATCAACCCTGGAAGTAGGTAGCCGAACCACAGTGCGTAGTCCGCGGTGAACCACCCGGTGAGCAAGTTCTGAGATCCATTGTGAAAGGCCAACTTCGCCTGGACACACGCGACCGTGTCCGGCAACCTGGCGAAGGCGGCCACGACGCGTCGGAGTTGCAGCTTCTCGGGGAGGTCCTCGGCATCGAAGATCGTCACGATCGTCCCGGTCGCGAAATGCAGTCCGTAGTTGCACGCCTTCGGCTTGGTGCGTGGATCACCGGCGGGCACCAGGACCACGTCCACCAGATCACTGACGCCGCTCTGCGCTGCCGCTTCGATGGTGACCTCGTCGTCCTCTTCGAGCAACAGCAGAACCTGCAACTTCTCGGAGGGATAGTCCAGGCCGGTCATCGCCGCGATGAGATCGCCGACCACCTCGGGTTCGTCGTAGGCCGGAACCAGGATCGTATAGAGCGGCAACAGGTCATCGGGGATCGAGAGCGCCTGCTCGTCGGTGACCGTGACGATCGCCGATGCGTCCAGCCCTCGGGAGAACAGCAACACGCGGTCGATCATCGCGAGGAGGTATCCGACGGTGCAGACGACGGTGACCGCCAGCAGCGTCCCGACGGGGACGACGACCGCGCACGCAAGCAGTAGCAGGGCGCTGCCGATCGCCGTGTACTTCTGCCAGGGTACGAAGGCAACGGCCGCCGAGGCCAACGGGTTTCGGTCGGCCAGCCCGTTGATGGCGTCATCGAGCGCAGCTGCTCGAAACTCTGCGGACTCGGTACCGACCCGCGGCGGATGCGGTCTCCGGCCTGCCGGAGTTGCGGTCATCGTCTCGAACCGTTCGTGAGATCCCATTGCTCGCGAACGAGCCCTTTTCCGAAGCTCGTCAGCAGTTCGCGATCCTTGTACTCCGGGTCCCCGTCGATGGAAATGGCGTTGCCGCGCAGGAAGGTACCGATCGCCGTACCGAGGTTCGACGCCATGGACGGCATCGGTTGTGGAAACGCCGCATCCGCATCGTGGTTGTCGACGCTGATGATCGTCACTCGCTGAGTGAATTCTCCGCGCTGCCAGACGAATACCAGTTTGGTCCAGGTCACCAGCAGAGCGTCGCTCACCGATGTGTAGAGCGAACCGGTCACGCCACGGCCGAGGTCCACGGGCAACGAACGACTCGTTCGGGTATCGGACAGACGGTAGAGCGTGCTCTCCGGATACACGGCAAGACTGGCCCGATTCGTGGTGGACAACACATCGACCACCACCGTCCGCGGGCGCGCCCGGACGTCCCACGCCGAATTACCCTCGTCGGCGCGCATGGTTTGCCGCACCAGTGTGGCCCTGGTGCCGAAGAAGGCACGGACCCAATCGAACTCCACGATTCCGGTGCTGCTGAATCCGGCCGGAGCCGCGAACGGCGTCGATACAGATCCCGTCGGCCCCATCACAGTCGGCAGTTCAGGACGGTCGGGAAGCGGGATGAAGAACAGGACCACTGCGGCCGCGACCGCGACGAGGACCGAGCTCGGCGACCACTTCGCCGATGGGGCAGCAAGACGATGTGGACGGCGCGGCTCCCATCGGCCACGACGGGCAACGAGATAGAACACGCTGCCGGTGACCGCCGCAGCGCCGACGGTCGGAACGAGTTGGAGCCAGACGATATCGATCTGCGGCGACAGTTGCAGCATGATCTCTGCGACGAGTAGTCCGGTCAGGACCGTGCATCCGAAACCAAGCCACCCCCGGCGTGCTGTTCGGCCGACGGCGATAGCGCCCGCGACGCCCGCCAACAGCACCATCACCGAGGCGTAGGCCAATCGGCTGCCGCCGAGTCCGACAGCGACGAGTCGATAACCCAACGGACTCAGGGCGATCAGCAGTAGCCAGACCGACCAGAAACGGCCGACCGGCCGAAGACCGAACATCAGGATGGAACCACCGAAGAAGAAGGTCAATGCTGCAAGCACGTCCAGGTGCGAGAGTTCGTACTGATCGGCGTATCGAGGCAGCCACAGCGCCTTGACCGCGAACGAGATCAGCAAGAAGATGCCGCCGACGATGTTGTCGGTCTGGCGATCGTGGATCGGCAACTCGTCGGCTCGTCGACGGGCTACGCCTTGCGCCGCCACGACAGCAAGCAGCGGAAGCACGAAGATGTACGCGGTGATCGCGCCGTCCGCCGACTCCTGCGCCAAACGCACCCAGGTCGGGAAGAACGCGAGGGCGACTCCGCCGAGGAGAACCACCCAGCGCACCGTCAGAATGCCGGCCGGGTGGCGTGACTGCTTCCAGCGAGCGAGCGCCTGCGTCGGCTCGGTGGCCACGGTCATTGTGCGCCGGTGTGCCGACTGGGAGCGCGCGCTGAACGGCGCGATCGAATCGCGAACACGAGGGCGGCCGCCACCGCGAGAGCCAGGACGACCAGGCCCGCACCGACGAGCGCTGCCGTCGAACGGTCGGAGCTCCCGTCTTCGGTGGCGGCAGCGGAGTCCGCGGCCCCCGACAGAACCGAGCTGGACAACGAGACGGGGTCGGTGTTCGGCGCGGCGAACAGGATGTCGCCGTCGAGTGCGAACCATCGGGCGGGGTCGGCGTCGAGCCACGCCAGCATCGTGTCCACCGTCTCGGGTGCCGAGTTCCACGACGCAACGACGACGGCCTTGTTCTGCACCGATGTCACTTGGAGGGTTGCGAAGGGTTGGGCGGTGTCTACGGTGAGTTCGGTTGCCTCGGTGTCGTTCTCGGGGTCGTTGATACGGAAGGTCGTCTCGTCGTACGAGGACAGCGGCAGGGTCATCGCGTCCGGGAGATCTGCCACCGGTGCAATCACCACTGCCGGGGTCGAACCGTCGAGAGCTCGATCCATGGACACGACCTCGGGCAGGAGTGGCCGACTGGACAAACGCTGCAGTCCGGCCACCATCGTGACCGCCCGGACGGCACCGGCGTAGGACTCGTCGGTGAGGGCAATATCGAACTGCGGCATCAGTGCCTGCGGTATCGACCGCATACCGAGCGGTGCCGGTGTCGAGGAATCGGCCGAGCGCACGAGCGTCGAACCGTCCACGGTCACGGTGAAAGCGGCTGCGGACGAGCAGCCACCGGTGGTCGTCGACGGATGGTCGACGGAGACCTCGAGCGTGTCGATTCGAGACAGAGCCGAATTCGGAATATCGATCCACTGGTCGAGCCGGCCGCTCTCCTCCGCCGGCCAGACCGCGACCGGCGATCCGTTCACGGTGGCCCGGACCGATCCGACCCCTGGGGTGTAGCTGCCGATCAGGTGCACGGACAGATTCGAGGCAGAGCGGCCGAGCCGCGTCTGATCGATCGGGACGGAGGCTGTTGCCGTCCTGGCGCCCGTTCCGGTCACCGTTCCGATGCCGAGCTCGTCGAGTGTGGCCGAATCGGGGGCGAGCTGGGCTTTGGGTGCAGATGGCCCGGCAACGGCCGCGGTGGCGACAGCGATATCGGCGAGGTTGCTGGTGATCAGACGAGCCTGATCGGTCAGGTCGGATCCGGTCCCGGTGAGGTACATCCGTGGCGGAGCCGGTTCCACCGGATAGATCAGCTCGGCACCGGCGTCGGAGTTCTCGGCCAGCACGACCGACCGCTCGAACGGACCGTCGGGTGCGGCTCCTTGAAGTGCACTGTCCGGCTGTACTCGAACCTGAACCGGCTGCGACCCGTAGTGATGCACCACCGACGTCGCGACAAGTGTGGCTGCAGTGATCGTCTCGCGGTCCGGCTCGGCTGGAACGAACACCGTCAGCGCGCGCAGCACGGCCGGGAGGAACTCCGCGATGGTGGAGGGCACGGTCGGTTCGCCGCGATAGTCGACTGTTGCATCGATCAGTCGAACCGCACCGGCGTCCGGATCCGGGCAGAACCGATCGTCGGGTATCAGCGAGGGAATCAGATCGAGGCCGATCGCCCCGTCGACGGTCGGTGCAGCATCGAGTGGAATCGAGACCGGAGTCGTCGACGCGGCGTTGTCGAGGGAAATGCGGGCAATTGGCCGTCCGCCGGATTCGACATCGACCCAGCCGCGGTCGAGCCAGGCGGGCGTGGTCAGCACTCCCGTCAGCATTGCGGGCACGGAACCGGCGGGTGATGGCACGGTCACCCGCGTACGCGGTCCGGTCAGGTCGATGGTGGTGGAGTCGCCGAGACCCAGCTGCGCGAACGTGAAGCGATCGGGCTCGGCGGTGTCCGAGGACTGTGGTCGCTCCGGATCGCTCGGCTGCGCCGAGGCCACCGAAGCCGACAGCACGAGCGTCACGAGAAGAAGAGCTGCACAGGGAACAACACGCTCGGTCCGCATAGGGAATTGACCAACCTTCTCTTCTCGAACTGACACTCGGACAATAGCGTGAGTTTCACTGCACCATTCCCCTTGCTGCACAGAAATGAAACCGTCCGGCTATTTCGCTCGGGAGTAAACCAACTGCACGACAGGAAAACTCACGAATTGCTCCCCATAATTCTGTACCAGCGGCTTTCATCGATCGATTTTTTGTTCGGGCGCGCATTTCGTTCTTTTCGCCGGGTCGGTGACGTGAGAACAACGTCTCGACTCACGGCCCCCGGCGTCTACCATTGCTCGAATGCCGAGTGTCTCGAAATTCTTGTGTCGCGCTCTCGCTGTGGTGGCACTCCTGGCGTCGAGTGCCGGCATTCCCTCGGCTGTTGCGGCCTCGGACGACGGGGCTCGCGTGACCGCGGGGGCGGACGGGTTGGCCCTCGACGGCGAGCCCTGGTGGCCAACCGGTTTCAATGCCTACCAGCTCGCAACCGATTGGTCGGTCAATGCCGGCTGCGGTGCGATGGTCGATCTCGACAGCTATTTCGGGGCACTCCCTCCCCATTCGCTGACCCGATTCGATGCTTTCCAGGCGTTGGCGATCAATCGATTCACCGGTCTACTCGATTTCGGACCGATGGATGCGGTGTTCGCGGCGGCTGCGGCGCACGATCAGCTACTCGTCCCGGTGCTGTCCCCACAGGACGGAGCATGCGAGGGCAACGTGTTCAAGGACCGGCAGTGGTACGTCGACGGTTGGACGACGCCTCCTGCCGTCCCCAGCGCCAACGCCGTGATCAGTTTTCGGCAGTGGATGCTCACTGCGGTGACGCGATGGAAGGACTCGCCTGCGCTGGCCGCATGGGAGTTGGTCGGCGAGCCCGAAACCAGCACGTGTACCGATACCTCGTGCTCGTGGACCACCCGTACCTGCGCGGCCGGTGCCGCACAGGTGTTGCGCGAGTTCTTCGACACCGCTGGGGAACAGCTCCGCGCGATCGATCCCCGCACCCTGATCACCGCCGGCCTGACGGGCGGCGGGCAGTGCGGAAGCCAGGGCGAGGAATACGAGTATCTCGCCGGATCACCGTTCGTCGACGTCGTGCAATATCACGACTACGGTGCCGACGGCGTGCCCCTCCCCGGCGACCAATGGAACGGGCTGCAGCGCCGCATCACTCAGGCCGCCGAGGTGGGCAAGCCGCTGCTGGTCGGGGAGATCGGCGAGTTGGCCGGTTCCTGCGGCGACCTCGGCGCTCGCGCGGGCAGTATCGGGACGAAGATCGACGGCCAGCGAGCTGCCGGCACCGCGGGGGCCCTCCTGTGGGCTTTCGTCCCGGATCCTCGTCCCGGTGAGTGCACCTACGACATCGGGCCCGCGGATCCGCTGTGGCAGACGATCGGATCTTAGGACAACCTCGTTATCCCCAACTTCATCTGAACGTTCCTTTACTTTCGCTTTTGGGTGACACCGTGCCGTGTCATGAAGCCACTACCCTTGTTCGCCGTCCACGACGGAAGCTCCAAGCGATCAGCACTGACGTGCAAGTACAAGTGCGGTGATGCGTGCTTCCACGAAATCCCCAATACCTCGACGGGCGAGTACTTCGGCGACATCGTCAAGACCGCGATGTCGCGGCGAGGCGTCATCAAGGGCGGTGCCATGGCAGTGCTCGCCGTTGGCGCCGGTAGCGCTTTGGCGGCGTGCTCCACCGACGAACCCGCCAGCACCGGAGCTTCCGGCACCTCGGGCACGGACGCTCCGACCGTCGACGGAGTGGATTTCGTTGCGGTGGAACCGAACACCGAAGACGCCGTGGTGATCCCCGAGGGCTACGAGCAGGCAATCGTCATCCGCTGGGGCGACGCGGTAGTCGACGGAGCCCCGGAGTTCGACTTCGACAATCAGTCCGCTGCCGCGCAGGCGAAGCAGTTCGGCTTCAACAACGACTTCGCCGGCCTGTTGGCGATCGACGGCACACCCAATGCGCACCTGCTGGTGGTCAACCACGAGTACACCACCGAACCGGCCATGTTCAAGGGCTACGACGCCGAGAACCCCACCCGCGAGCAGTTCGACGTTGCCCTTGCTGCACATGGCCTTTCGGTGGTACAGGTCCAGGGCGAGTCGGGTACGGGCAAGTTGACCCCGGCGATGGGTGAGTACAACCGCCGCATCACCGGCACCACCGAGTTCGTCGTCACCGGCCCGGCCGCGGGAAGTGACTTGCTCAAGACGAGCGTCGACCCCACCGGAACCAAGGTGTTCGGCACGTTCAACAACTGCTCGGGCGGCCTGACGCCGTGGGGCACCGTGCTCTCCGGCGAGGAGAACTTCAACCAGTACTTCGGTAACGCAGAATCCATCACCGATCCCACTGCGGCCGAGCGGCTTTCGCGCTACGGCGTCAAGGGTGCCGCGAGCGAACGCCTGTGGGAACGCTTCGACAAGCGCTTCGACCTGGCGCAGGAGCCCAACGAGGTCAACCGCTTCGGTTATGTCGTCGAGGTGAACCCGTGGGACGCGCAGTCGACCCCCATCAAGCACACCGCGCTCGGACGATTCAAGCACGAGGCGGCGACGATCTACGTCACCGACGACGGCACCGTGGTGGCGTACAGCGGCGACGACGAGCGCTTCGACTACCTGTACAAGTTCGTGTCGAGCCGAAAGATGATGCCCGGGACCGGCCAGGCCGCGATGCGCCACAACCTGACGTTGCTGGACGCAGGAACGTTGTACGTTGCCACCCTCACCGGTGATTCCCCCGACGAGATCGACGGCTCGGGCACCCTGCCCTCCAATGGTGAGTTCCGCGGCACCGGCACGTGGATCCCGCTGCTCGAGACGGGTGAGGACGGCCGAGGAAGGTCGCTGGTGGACGGCATGTCCGCCGAGGAAGTCGCGGTGTTCACCCGCCAGGCAGGCGACAAGGTGGGCGCTACCAAGATGGACCGCCCGGAGGACTTCGAGCCCAACCCGGTCACCGGCAAGGTCTACGTTGCGCTGACCAACAACTCCAATCGCGGCACCGAGGGCAAACCGGCAGCCGACGAGGCCAATCCCCGCAACACCAACAAGAACGGGCAGGTGCTCGAGCTCGACGACGACCACGCGGGCACGTCGTTCACCTGGAACCTGCTGTTGGTCTGTGGTGATCCGAACGAAGCCGACACGTACTTCGGCGGCTTCGACAAGACACAGGTCAGTCCGATCTCGTGCCCGGACAATCTCGCGTTCGACTCCAAGGGCAACCTGTGGATCTCCACCGACGGAAATGCCCTCGATTCCAACGACGGCCTGTTCGCCGTGGTACTCGACGGCGCGCGCCGTGGAGAGACCCGGCAGTTCCTGACGGTTCCCGCCGGTGCCGAGACCTGCGGCCCGATCATCAGCGACGATCGCGTCACGGTGTGTGTACAGCACCCGGGTGAGAGCGACGATGCGACGGCCGATGCACCGGTTTCACATTGGCCCGACGGTGGCGACACCCAGCCGCGCCCCTCCGTGGTTGCGGTCTGGAAGTCCGCATAGAGCGGAAATCTGCGTAGCCGTTGCTCTTTCGCTCAACCGAGGCGCTCATAGTCGATGCAGGTCGACTGTGAGCGCCTTTCGGCGTTGTCAGATGTCATGACATGATCGGCGCCGATTCTGGGTATTCACAGGGCCCTCTGCGAATACCGCACGGCCGGTTGACCCGTCGATGAGGGATGTGCAAACCTACCTCGATACGCCGGTATCCGGAACTCCATGGCGGGCATTGCCCCGAGATGGAGGACGTGTCGGGGCAACGTCGAATTCCATTCACCGCAGCACGATGTACCGTTACTCGCTCCCTCGAGTGCACGAAGAGGCCAGTCATTGGAATCCGTTGATTCACTGATGATTCGGGAAGAGACGCTAGATCGGACGTCCATCGCGGACACCGAGCCTTTTCCCCTCACACCGGCCCAACGCGGACTCTGGTTTGCTCAACATTTGTTGAGTTCCGTGCCGATCACGATCGCGAATTACCTCGATATTCGCGGTGCCGTGGATTTCGATCTGATGCGGTACGCCGGCCGCCGCACCGCGCGCGAGTTCGGAGCGGGTTCACTGAGACTGCTCGAGATCGACGGAGAACCGCACCAGTACATCGACGTCGAGCAGGGCGACGACACCCTCGTGCTCGATTTCCGTCGCGAGGCCGATCCCGAGGCCGCCGCGCACGCATGGATGCGCGAGGCCTACAGCACCGCCATCGATCTGACCCACGGACGCCTGATCAAGGGCGCGGTGCTTCGCATCGACGACGACCGGACGTTCTGGTACTCCCACGTCCACCACATCGTGCTCGACGGTTACGGCGCCGTGCAGTTCATGCGACGCGTCGCGTCGATCTACACCGAGGTCAGCGCGGGCCGCGAGCCCACCCCGTCCCGAGCCGGCTCGCTCGCGGAGGTCTACGCCGCAGAGGCACACTATCGGCAGTCCCCACGATTGGCGAAGGACCGCCAGTACTGGCAGGACAAGACGACCGACCTACCGCCGCCGCCGTCCATCACCGGCGTTGTCGCGCCCCCAGCGGCTCGGGCCCACCTGTGCGGTGGGTACCTACCGGAGAACATCGAACGCGCCGTGGACGAAGCGACGCGCCGGCTCGGCTCGGCCTTCGCTCCGCTCGCGATCGCTGCCGTGGCCACCTTTCTGGCACGGATGACCGGAACCACCGACCTGGTGCTGAGTCTGCCGGTGGCCGGCCGCACGACAGCGGTGCTGCGCCGATCCGGCGGCATGGTCTCCAATGTGCTCCCCATCCGGGTGCGCATCACCCCGCAGTGCACGCTCGAGACGCTGGTGAACGACGTCCAGTTGGAGCTGACCGGTGCCCTTCGGCACCAGCGTTATCGAGCCGAGGACATTCGCCGCGACGCCGGGCGCGGCGGCGATACCCGCGGATTCTTCGGCCCGGCGATCAACATCATGGCCTACGAAACCGAGGTTCCGTTCGGTCAGCTGACGGGTGAGTTCAACGTGCTCTCCACCGGGCCGGTGGAGGATCTGTCGATCAACATCTACCCGGCGGCGGACGGGTCCCGCTCCCGCTTGGAGTTCGAAGGCAATCCCAATATCTACGGCAGCGAGCAGTTCGCCGTTCTGCACCGACGGTTTCTGACGTTGTTCGAGCGCTTTCTCACCACCGCATCCGACGCACCGGTTCTGGGTCTCGACGTACTCGACGCCATCGAGCGGTCGACGCTCGTACCGCTGTCCGGCCCCGATGCCGTTGTTCCCGAGCTCTTTCCGAATCTGCTTCGCCGCGGCGTGGACACGGCACCAGGCAACGTAGCGGTCGAATTCGGTGAGGAATCGCTGACCTACCGCGAACTCGACGACCGCGCCAACGCCCTCGCACGGGCACTGATCGCGCGGGGAGCCGGGCCGGGACGCGTGGTGGCCGTGGCGCTACCCCGAGGAGCGGCATCCATCCTGGCGCTGTGGGCCGTCGCCGCATCCGGTGCCACCTTCTTGCCGATCGATCCGGAATATCCGTCCGAGCGCATCACGCACATGCTCCTCGACTCCGCCGTGACGATCGGAATCAGCGAACACGAATTTTCGCACAGGCTTCCGCAGCGAGTGCACTGGCTCGAACTCGACGACGCAGACCTCCGCGAGGAATGTGCCGCCCGATCCAGCGCACCCGTCACCGATGCCGATCGACGCCTCGACCTCACCGAACAACACGCCGCGTACATGATCTACACCTCCGGCTCCACCGGTACTCCCAAGGGGGTACTGGTCACCCATGCCGGACTCGCGACGTTCGCCGCCGACGCGAGAGCCGAACTGCACGTTCGCAGCTCGTCCCGAGTGCTGCGGTTCTCGTCCGCGAGTTTCGACGCATCACTGTTCGAGATGATCCAGGCGTTCAGCGCGGGAGCGACGATGGTTCTCGCCCCGCCCGCCGTCATCGGCGGCACCGAGCTCACCCGTTTCCTGCGGGAGCGGAGCGTCACCCACATCATCTGCGCACCCGCGCTGCTGACCACCGTCGATGCAACCGAGCTCGCGCAGCTCGAGGCCGTCGTCGTGGGCGGGGACGTCATGCCGCCCGATCTGGTCACCCGCTTCGGCTCGAAAGCACTGCTGTTCAACAGCTACGGGCCCACCGAGACGACCATCGTGGTGACCGTGACGGCGCCGCAGACCGATCCGCGGGCCATCACGATCGGCCGGCCGGTGCAGGGCTCCCACGTTCTGGTGCTCGATCGGCTGCTGCGACCGGTTCCGCCCGGCTCGGCAGGCGAGCTCTACCTGGGCGGACCTGGCCTGGCCCGCGGTTATCACCGGCGGCACGGTTTGACCGCGGCGCGCTTCGTCGCCGATCCGTTCGGCCACGGGCAGCGGCTCTATCGCACCGGAGACATCGTGCGGTGGACGGGCCCGCTCGACTCCGCCGAGCTCGAGTTTCTCGGCCGCAGCGACTTTCAGGTGCAAGTCCACGGCCAGCGCATCGAACTCGGCGAGATCGACGCGGTCCTGTCGCGACACGAGTCCGTCGACTTCGCGGTATCGGTGGTCCATCACCGCGGCGATGCCGCGATCCTGGTCTCGTACGTCAAACCGGCGCATGCCGTCGATCACAATGCGTTGCGCACCTTCGCTTCCGGATTCCTTCCCACCCATATGGTGCCGGGAATGTTCGTCGAACTCGACGCCATCCCACTGACTCCCACCGGCAAAGTCGATCGATCCGCACTGCCGGAGCCGTCGTTCGAGTCCGACACCACCGCCTACCGGGCCCCGGTCACACCGGTCGAGAAGAGCCTCGCCGACGCGATGGCCGCGGTCCTGCAACGTGACTCGGTGGGCGTCGACGACTCGTTCTTCGCGCTCGGCGGCGACAGCATCGTCGCCATCGCGCTGGTCGCTCGTGCGAAATCGCTCGGCGTCGTGATCACCGCTCGCGACGTGTTCGAGCGTCGCACCGTGGCGGGGCTGGCGGAAGTGGCGACGGACACCGCGCACCAGAAGACCCTCGACGAGTTGCCGGGTGGCGGCGTCGGCGATATGCCGTTGACCCCCATCATGCGTCAGACCGTGCAATCGCAGATCCTGGCCGACGGCATCGATGCGTTTCACCAGACCATGGTGTTGACAGCACCCGTCGATCTCGAACTCGACGGGCTGCGGCGGACGGTGGCAGCACTACTGGACCATCATGACGCGTTGCGCTCGGTCCTGACCGAGGACGGCCTGAATATTCGGCCCATCGGAAGCGTGGATCTCGACGAGGTCGTCACCCGAGTGTCGACGGCCAGCAAGCCCGGAAGCCGCGAATTCGCCTCTGTGCTCTCCGAATCCGCTCGAGTTTTCGCGAGGCGGCTACGGCCACGTGCGGGCGTCATGCTGCAGGTGGTCTGGGTGGCCCCCGACACCGGCCGTCCCGAGATCATCGACACCCACGGCATCGGGCGCATCATCGTCATCGCACACCATCTGGTGATCGACGGGGTCTCGTGGCGGATTCTGGTTCCCGACCTGGCTGCGGCATGGCATCAGGTGCAGGCGAAGTCCGCGGTGGTCCTGCAGCCGGTGGCGACCTCGATGCGCCGCTGGGCCCATGGACTGGTCGAGGTATCCGCTGCGGCCGAATCGGAATTGGCCAGTTGGACAGCACTTCTGGACGGTCCCCACGATCTTGTCGGTTCTCGCCCGCTCGATCCGAGCATCGACGTCGGTGCGACCCGTGATCAGGTGGAGGTCGAGCTCACCGCCGAGATCACCGAGGCGTTGATCGGTCCGTTGACACGCGCCTACCGAGGCACCGTCAACGACGTTCTGCTCACCGCTCTGGCGCTCGCGATCTGGACCGAACGACCGTCCTCGTTCCTCGTATCGATCGAAAGTCACGGCCGCGACGAGGATCTCGTGCCCGGAGCCGATCTGTCGCGGACGGTCGGCTGGTTCACCTCGACGCATCCGGTACGGCTGTCACTCGACGGAATCGATGCCGACCGCATCCTCGCAGGCGAGGCGACGGTGAGCGAGGCGATCAAGCGGATCAAGGAACAGCTGCGCGCGATACCGGGCGCGGGCTCCGGCTTCGGTCTGCTGCGATACCTGAACGACAGCACCGCCGCCGTACTCGCCGAGTGCAACAGTCCTCAGATCAGCGTCAACTATCTGGGTCGGATCGACACCGACATTCCCGATGCCCTGCGCGGACGCGGCTGGATACCGGACGCATCGACGCAGATCGGGCAGGGCAGTGGCGATCGACTGCCGGTTCCGGTGGCACTGGACATCAACGCGGTCGTCACCAACGGACAGCTGCGTGCGACGTTCGCATTCCCGCGGGGCGTGCTCGATCACGACGCCGTCGGCGACATTGCCGAACGGTGGACCACCGCACTGACTCTTCTGGCCGAGCACGCAGGTGCCGCGGACGCGGGTGGACTGACACCGAGCGACGTTCCGTTGGTCCGCATCGATCAGGACCAGATCGGTCGGTGGGAGCGGTCCTTCGGCGAACTCGAGGACATCTGGCCGCTGTCTCCGCTGCAGCAGGGGTTGATGTTCCACTCCGAACTCGTGCGTGGGCACGTCGATGTCTACACCGCCCAGCTGGTGTTCGATCTCGGCGGCGATATCGATACCGCCCGCTTGCACCGAGCGGCGCGCCGACTCCTCTCCCGGCACGACAGCCTGCGCACGGCGTTCGTTCGAGACAACCAGGGTGCTCCGGCGCAACTGGTGCTCACCGATCCCGAACTACCCTGGCGCACCGTCGATGCCGATGCGGATGACGTCCCGGCCATCGCCCACGCCGAACGGACCGCGGCATTCGATCTGGCGGCGCCGCCCCTGCTGCGATTCGTACTGGTCAACACCGAGGACGGGGCATCGCTGGTGGTCACCAACCACCACATCCTGTTCGACGGGTGGTCGATGCCGATCTTCGTCAAAGAACTGCTGGTGCTCTACGCCGCCGATCAACCCATCCCGGTACCGGCGCGGACGTACCGGGACTATCTCGAGTGGCTCGGCTCACGCGATCACGAAGGCGCACTGGACAAATGGGCGCAGGCCTTGGAGGGCCTCGACGAAGCAACCCTGCTCGCACCCGGCCACGGCGCAGAGCACGATCTGCCGGTCGAGCTGCCGGTGCCTTTCGATGACGACGCCGTCGCGGCACTGAAGGACGCCGCACGGAGCCTCTCGGTCACCGTCAACACCATCGTCGAGACGGCGTGGTCGCTGGTGCTCGCCGCCGAACTCGGCAGGCACGACGTCGTGTTCGGCGCGACGGTATCGGGCCGACCGGCCGACCTGACTGGCGTCGAGGACACCCTCGGTCTGTTCATCAACACCGTTCCGGTGCGGGTGCGGATCCACCGGGACGACACCGTCGCCTCGATCCTGACCCGTGTACAGGCCCACAGCGTGGATCTGCTGGACGCCCATCACGTGGGTCTGCCCGAGGTTCGCTCCCGAGTGGGCAGCGGGGCCGGATTCGACACGCTGACGGTGTTCGAGTCCTATCCGGTAGACCACTCCGCACTCGACCGCGATACCGACATAGCCGGGATGCGCGTGCGCGATCTCCGCGTCGCCGATGCCACCCACTACCCACTGACGCTGATCACCGTCCTCGAACCGAGGATGAGCCTGACCGTGAAGTACGCGGCCGCCGCGATCGATTCGCATCGAGCGGCCGCGATCACCGAACGTGTCGCCGCGGCGCTGAACGCACTGATCGGTGATCCGCAAACGCCGGTGGCGCGCCTCGACCTGCTGTCCGAGGACGAGCATTCGCGTCGGGCAGCCTGGAATCGCACCGAACACCCGGTGGCCGAGCACAATCTCGTGGACCTGCTCGCGGCAGCAGCAGTCGAGCATGCCGCGGCCACCGCTGTGGTCTTCGAGGACAAGAGTCTGACGTACGAGAACTTCTGGGCCAGAGTGCGATGCCTGGCGCGGTACCTGCGCCACACCGGAGTCGGGCCCGAGAACGTGGTGGGTGTGGCGATGGATCGCTCACTCGATCAACTCGTCGCCGTGCATGCGGTGGTGGCCGCAGGCGGTGTCTACCTCCCGATCGACGCCTCGATGCCACGTGCGCGCATCGCTCACCTGGTTCGCACCGCATCACCGTCGCTGATTCTCGGCACGCTGGCCGACGCTCCGGTGCAGGTGGTCGATCCCGCGGAGCTGGACCTGAGGAAGTTCAGCACCGCACCTCTCGGCCCGCCGCCAGGGCTACGGCCGGACCACGGCGCGTACCTGCTGTTCACCTCCGGCTCCACCGGACAGCCCAAGGGCGTCACCGTCTCCCACCGTGCGATCGTCAACCGACTGCTGTGGATGCAACACCAGTATCCACTCGGCACCCGAGACGTCGTGCTGTACAAAACTCCGGCCACGTTCGACGTCTCGGTGTGGGAATTGTTCTGGCCGCTGATGACCGGGGCCCGCACAGTCGTCGCCGAGCCGGTCGGCCATCGCGACCCGATGTACCTGTCGTCCCTGGTACGCGAACACCGCATCACGACAGCGCATTTCGTGCCGTCGATGCTGGAGCTGTTCCTCACCTACGGCGCACCCGAGTTCTGCACCTCACTGCAGCAGGTCTTCGTCAGCGGCGAGGCACTGCCCCGAGCCGTCGCCGACCGGTTCCACGGCGTGATCGATGCCGAGTTGCACAATCTCTACGGACCGACCGAGGCAGCTGTCGACGTCACGTACCACCGCACCGGTGCCGGCGAGCCGGGTCCTGTCCCGATCGGCGTCCCGGTGTGGAACACCACTGTGCACGTACTCGATTCGCTGCTTCGCCCCGTCCCCGTCGGCGTCCGCGGCGAGCTCTACCTCGGCGGCGTGCAGTTGGCCCGTGGCTACGCCGCCCGCCCAGACCTCACGGCCGCCCGGTTCGTCGCGGCGGACGCGGGCAGCCGGCTGTACCGCACCGGAGACCTCGTCCGATGGTCCGAGGATGGATCTCTACACTACCTGGGCCGCAACGATTTCCAGGTCAAACTCCGTGGCCAGCGCCTCGAACTCGGAGAAGTGGAAGCCGCGCTGCTCGCGGCCGACGGCGTGCAGTCAGCGGTGGCAGTGGTGCGCTCGGATCGCTTGATCGCCTACATCGTCGGCACCGCGAGCTCCGAATCGGTGACGGCACAGGCGGTGCGCACCCTGCCCGAGTACATGGTGCCGTCGAGCATCCTCGTGCTCGACGCGATGCCACTGGGTACCACCGGGAAGCTCGATCGCACCGCTCTCCCGGAACCGTTCGAGTCCGCCGAGGAGTTCGTCGAACCTACCGGGGACGCCGAACAGGCAGTTGCACAGATATTTTCCGATGTCCTCGGCGTCCAACGGGTGAGCGTGACCCGGTCGTGGTTCGGCCTCGGCGGCGACTCACTGACCGCCACCCAGGTGATCGCGCGGATCAACGCAGAACTCGACTCCGACCTCGGCGTCCGAGACCTGTTCGAGGCCCCGACGGTCCGGGCACTGACAGATCGTCTCGGGCGCGGGGGAGGTAGTCGGATCGTCCTCGCCGGCCCTCGCCCCCCACGGATTCCGCTGTCCCCGGCTCAACATCGGATGTGGCTGCTCAACAGATTCGACCCCGCGTCGGGCGCGTACAACATCGCGGGTGCCTTCCGCATCGCCGGAGCCCTCGACGTCGACGCGTTGCGGGCCGCAGTGGTCGATGTCGTCGAGCGTCACGAGATCCTGCGTACCGTGTATCCCGACGGTCCGGACGGTCCCGAGCAGGTCGTCACCACGCAGTACCCGGACGTGACCCTCGGCCACACCACCGAACCGATGCTCGACGGTGCCCTGTATTCCCTCGCAGCACAGGGTTTCGAGGTGACCGCGACCCCGCCGCTGCGCGTGGCAGTGCTCGAGATCTCCGCCGAGGACCACGTACTGGTCGTGGTGGCCCACCACATCGCCGCCGACGGGTGGTCGATGACCCCGTTGGCCCGCGATGTCATGATCGCCTACCAATCGCGTTCCGCGGGCCGCCCGCCGCAGTGGACGCCGCTTCCGGTGCAGTACGCCGACTACACGCTGTGGACCCTCGATCGTCTCGGCGACGAGGACGATGCGGATTCGGTTGCTTCTCAACAGATCCGATACTGGAAGGCGATTCTCGGTGACACCCCCGAGCGGCTCGCGCTGCCGACCGATCGTCCCCATCCACCGGTGGCCTCCCATCGCGGTGACCGTCTGTCGATCGATCTGGACGCCGGAACCGTCGCAGCGCTGACTGCTCTGGCCGAGCGCACCGGAACCACCCGTTTCATGATCGTGCACGCGGCCCTGGCGGTGACGCTCGCCCGTGTCTCGGGCAGTGCCGACATCACCGTCGGCACACCGATAGCCGGACGCGGGCAACGCGCCCTCGACGACCTCGTCGGCATGTTCGTCGGCACGTTGGTGCTGCGTACTCCGATCGACCCGTCACAGACGTTCACCGAGGTGCTGGGCTCGGTGCGTGAGCGCGATCTCGACGCGTACGCCAACGCCGACATACCCTTCGAGCGGCTCGTCGAGATCCTCGCGCCACCGCGTTCGACGGCGTATCACCCGCTCTTCCAGGTGATGCTGTCGTTCGAGGATGCCAGGCCACCGTCGGTGGAGCTGGCGAACCTGTCCATCCGCCCCCTCGACACCTCACATGTGGCGGCAAAATTCGATCTGCACGTCACCGTCTACTCGTCACCGGACGGGGGATCTATCGAGTTCGTCTATGCGACGGACATATTCGATGCCCGAACTGTCACCGATCTCGCGGAGCGGTATCGCACCGTGCTCGACTCTGCCGTGGCGGAGCCGAATCGGCCGGTCGGCGATATTGCGATTCTCACCGCGAGCGAGACACCACGACTGCACGGTGCACCCGAGCTCGGTCATCGCACCCTGCCCGATCTGCTGATCGGTGCGGTGATGAGTGCAGGTGGCAGCGCCGTCGCCGTCGAGGCCGGTAGCGCACGGTGGACCTACTCGGAGTTCGATGATGCGGCAACCATGTTGGCGCGCAGCCTGATTCGACGCGGCATCGGACCGGAGCAGTACGTGGCGGTGGCACTGCACCGAGGTATCACCTCGATGCTCGCGACCTGGGCAGTGGCCAAGACCGGGGCTGCATTCGTTCCGATCGACCCGACCTATCCGGCCGACCGCATCGCGTACATGCTGGCGGATTCGGGGGTGACACTGGGCATCACGGACCACCGGCATCTGGATGCGCTACCGCCCGGACCGACCTGGATCTGCATCGACGACGCCTCCGCGTCGGACGGCGAATGCACTCCGGTGGGCGACCTCGAGCGCACCGAGATGCTCCGGCCCGATCACCCCGCCTACATGATCTACACCTCCGGCACCACCGGGCAACCGAAGGGCGTCGTGGTCTCGCACCGCGGGTTGGTCAATCTCGTTGCCGACCTGGTGGATCGCTTCGATCTCGACAACTCCTCCCGCACCTTGCATTTCGCATCGCCGAGCTTCGATGCCTCGGTGCTCGAGCTGCTCCTGGCCGTCGGCGCTGGATCGACGATGGTGATCGCCGACTCGGACGTTCTCGGCGGCACCGAGCTCGCGGCCGTTCTGCAGACCATCACCCACGCCTTCGTCACCCCAGCCGCCCTGGCGACCGTCGACCCGACCGATATTGCGGAGTCGACCACGATCGTCGTCGGCGGGGAGGCCTGCCCACCGACCCTCGCCGATGCATGGGCCGGGCACCTGCGACTGTTCAACGGCTACGGCCCCACCGAGACGACCATCTTCGCCACCATCGACGGCCCCCTCGAGCCCCACGCTCCCATCTCGATCGGGGGTCCCGTCCGGGGTGCCGAGTCGGTGATTCTCGACGATCGACTCCACCCGGTGCCGACCGGAACGGTCGGAGAGCTCTATCTCACGGGAGATGGCGTCGCACGCGGGTATCACCGTCGATTCGGGCTGACCGCATCACGTTTCGTCGCCGACCACCGCGGCCGCAGGCTGTATCGCACCGGCGATCTCGTTCGCCGTACCGGGGAACGGTACGAGTACATCGGACGCCGTGACGCACAGGTCAAGGTGCGCGGATTCCGGATCGAGCTCGGCGAGATCGACGCGGTAGTCGCCGGTTGCGATGGTGTCGCCCAGGCAGTGACGGCGGTCCACGACAATCGGGTGGTCGGTTATGTGGTCCCCGCCGCAGGCCGAGTACTCGACCCGGAACTGATTCGACACCATGCTCGGGGCTTCCTGCCCACCCACATGGTGCCGCAGACGGTCATGATCCTCGACGCTCTACCACGGAACGGAAACGGCAAGCTCGACAGAGCGGCACTGCCTACCCCGACGCTGTCCACACCGGAATTCGCCGAACCCGCAACGGACACCGAACGTCTCGTCGCCGAGGCCTTCGCTGTGGCGCTCGATACCGCTGCTGTCGGTGCAGGGGACGACTTCTTCGCGCTCGGCGGCACGTCACTGTCGGCGACCCGGGTGATCGCCCACATCAACGACGCCGCAGGCACCGCGCTTCCGGTGCGTTCGGTGTTCGAGTCGTCGACGGTACGGTCGCTGGCCGTGGTGGTCGACGCCGCAGAACGTTCCGCCCTGCCGCGGTTGGTGGCCGGCCCGCGCCCGTCGGTGATACCGCTGTCGTTCGCACAGATGCGGATGTGGTTGCTCAACCGTGTCGACCCGGCATCGGCGGCGTACAACATCGCGTTCGCGGTCCAGCTGAACGGTTCCGTCGACGTCGAGGCGCTACAACTCGCAGTCGACGACGTACTCGCGCGCCATGAATCGTTGCGGACCTACTTCCCGGTGGTCGACGATGGCCCGGTACAGGTGATCGTCGACGACGTCCCACTCGACCTGCACCCCGTCGACGTCGACGACAGCGAGGTGCTGGCACGGGTGGCGGCGGTGATCGGGCGCGGGTTCGACGTCACGGCCGCGGTCCCGGTGCGCGGGGCGCTGCTACGGACGAATCCGAGCGCACATGTGCTCGTCCTCGTCGTGCACCACATCAGTGCCGACGGACTCTCGATGATGCCGCTCGCGCGAGACGTGGCGATTGCCTACGGGGCTCGGCTGCACGGCACCACACCGCAGTGGTCGCCGTTGCCGGTGCAGTACGCCGACTTCGCCGTATGGCAGCGCACTGTTCTCGGCAACGACGAGGATTCGGCATCGGTTCTGTCGCAGCAGCTTCGGTACTGGAGGCGAACGCTGGCCGATCTGCCTGCCGTTCTCGAACTACCCACCGATCGGCCACGGCCGGCGGTGGCCTCCAAACGTGGCCGGGCAGTGCAGTTCTCACTGTCGCAGCAGACCACGACAGAGGTGCGCTCGCTGGCACGGCGTACCGGCTCCTCGGTGTTCATGGTGCTGCATGCGGCCTACAGCGCTCTGCTGGCGCGGCTGACCGGGAGTTCGGACATCCCGGTCGGCACTCCGGTATCGGGCCGGGGATCGGGTGCGCTGGACGAGGTCGTGGGAATGTTCGTCAACACCCTCGTCCTGCGACTGAGCGTCGATCCTTCTCGGTCGTTCACCGATCTGGTGGCGCAGGCCCGCACCGTCGATCTCGCGGCGATGGAACACTCGGACGTTCCGTTCGAGCAGGTGGTGGAGGCACTGGCACCGGCGCGATCGACCGCTCACTCGCCGCTGTTCCAAGCGCTGATCGCGCTCGAGACCGAACGGCCGAAGGACCTGACGTTGCCCGGGCTCGACATCACGCCGTTCCCGTACGAATCCGAGGTCACCCGCTTCGATGTGGCGCTGACCTTCACGGACTCCGACAGTCTCGACGGATCGCTGCGCTACGCGACCGATCTTTTCGATCACGACACCGCTGCACGATTCGTCGACGAGTTCACCGCCCTGCTGGGTGCCGCCTTGGCTGATCCGGCGGCTCCGATAGGTGACCTCGCCCCGGCCCGCGACGGCGTGCTCCACGGCCCGGCCGATACTCCCGTCCGAACCCTCGGCCAGCTCATCGACGCCGCCGTGGCCGCCCGACCCGATGCACCTGCCCTGCGCTGGAACGGGATCGACTACACCTATCGACAGGCCAACGCGTACGCGAACCGCGTGGCTCGGGTACTGCTCGGATACGGTGTTGGACCCGAGAACGTGGTCGCGGTGGCGCTCTCGCGTTCGGCCGAGTCGGTGCTGTGCACCTGGGCCGTCACCCGAACCGGTGCCGCCTACCTCCCGGTCGATCCCGCCTATCCGGCCGATCGCATCGCGCACATGATCGCCGACTCCGGTGCCGTGCTCGGGATCACCGAGTCCGGCTCGCGGGGCTGTCTGCCCTCGGACGTACCCTGGGTCGTACTCGACGACCCGGAATCGGTCATCGAGTTCGAGCAGGCGGACGAAACAGCCATTGCGGCAACCGAACTGGCCGGTCCGGTGCTCGACTCCAGCTCCGCGTACGTGATCTACACCTCCGGATCGACCGGGCGACCCAAAGGCGTCGTGGTCGGTCACCGAGGACTGGCCAACCTGGCGGCATCGCGCAAGCAACTGCACCGTGTGGAGCCCTCGACGCGTTTTCTGCACAATACGTCCCCGAGTTTCGACATGGCCGTCGGAGAGATGATCTCTGCGCTCTCCGCCGCAGCGACACTGGTGATCTCACCATCGACCGTGCTGGGCGGATCCGAGCTGGCGGCGTTCATCCGCGACGAGCAGATCACCCACGCCGTGCTCACGCCCTCGGCGCTGTCGACACTCGACCCCGAAGGGCTGGACTGCCTCGAGGTTCTGTGTGTCGGCGGCGAGGCCTGCAGCACCGAACTGGTCGCTCGGTGGAGTCGAGGACGGCTCATGCTCAACGGATACGGCCCCACCGAGGCCACCGACATCTCCACGCTCGGACAAGTGCGGGCCGGCGAGCCGATCACCATCGGCACACCGTTGCACGGTCTGCGCGCACTGGTCCTCGACGCGCGCCTGCGGCCCGTCCCGGTAGGAGTACGCGGCGAGCTGTACATCGCCGGTCCCGCGGTTGCACGCGGATACCTTCGCCAACCAGGCCTGACCGCAACACGATTCGTCGCCGATCCCAGCTGCCCGGAAACCCGGATGTACCGCACCGGAGATCTGGTGCGGCGAACCGCCGACGGACGATTGCTCTACTGCGGCCGCAGCGATCAGCAGGTCAAGATTCGCGGGTTCCGCATCGAACCGGGAGAAGTGGACGCTGTGCTCACCGCACACGCCGGAGTCGGTACCGCGGTGACGCTGGCTGTGCCCGGACCGACAGGAGAGAAGACACTGGTCTCCTACATCACCGGTACCGCAACACCGGAGGTGGTCCGCGAGCATGCTCGACGCTCGTTGCCCGCCCACATGGTGCCCGCCGCCGTCACCGTGATCGCCCAGGTTCCGCGTACCGGGACGGGCAAGCTCGACGTTGCCGCACTACCGACTCCGGTGTTCGCCGCCACCGCCTATCGGCCCGCCCGTACGACGGCGGAGATCGCCGTCGTCGAGGCATTCGAATCCGTCCTCGGCGCACAGCGAATCGGATTGGACGACAACTTCTTCGATCTGGGCGGCAGTTCACTGTCTGCGATGCGGGTGATCGGCGAGCTGCGTGCCCGCTCCTACGAGATCGGCATGCAGTCGCTGCTGATGGATGCGACGGTGACCGCTGTCGCCGAACGAATCTCGTCCGGCCGCTCCGACACCGAGGAACTGGCCGTGTTGGTCCCGCTGCAGCAGAGCGGCCAGGGCGCACCGGTCTTCTGCATCCATCCGATACTCGGATTGTCCTGGTGCTACACCGGATTGGGCACCTACATCGACAATCCGCTGTACGGGCTGCAGACCCCGGCCCCAGAGGAGTTGCCGAGGACGTTGGTGCAGTTGGCCGCTCGCTATCTCGAGCAGATCATCCGCGTCGCACCCGAGGGGCCGGTGCACCTACTCGGTTGGTCGCTGGGAGGCGTCATCGCGCACGAGATGGCGAGGCAGCTGGTCGCGTCCGGCCGTACCGTGGCCTCGCTGATACTGCTCGACGCTCACCACGGCGACCACGGGGCCTGGGCGGACGCGCTACCGGTGACAGACCTGATGTCCGGGCTCGGCCTCGATCTCGCCGTGCCCGACGGCCAGATGGTCTCCCTCGACACCGCGGGCGAACTGCTCGACGCGGTCGACACCGGCGGAATCCTCGACCGAACCGACATCGAGCGACTCATCGGAGCAGCACAGCACAACCACCAACTGCTGCAACAACATCGACCCGGGGTCTACCCCGGCGATGTCCTGTACGTCGATGCCGGACTCGAGCGCCGCCATGGCGTCGGGCAGTGGTATCCGCATATCGCGGGCAACGTCACGGTCATCTCCGCGCGAGCCACGCACTGGCAGATGTGTGCGCCTGCCACCCTCGCGGCCATCGGCCCACGCATCGCCCACGAACTTCGCTCCACCGAGAAGAGAGAACCGAAGAATCGATGAAAGCTCCACGTCTGACGGCCATCCTGGTGGCCGCGGGGCTGCTGTTCGGCCTACCCGCAGTCGCGGCCGCGGATCCTGTGTCCCCAGCTGCCGAACAAGCCCGAGGACCCGTGGGAGCGGTCCGGGGCATCGACAAGATCGACGACGTCCGCTGGGATGTGTACGTCTACTCGCCGTCGATGGACACCGACATCAAGATTCAGGTGATCAGGCCCGCCGACACCTCGGTGCCGCGCCCGACGCTGTACATGCTCAACGGTGCCGGTGCGGGCGTCGACGGTGCCAACTGGCTGGCCAAGACCGATATCGTGGACTTCTTCGCGGACAAGAACGTCAACGTCGCGATGCCCGTCGGTGGGTACCTGAGCTACTACACCGACTGGGAGCGTGACGATCCGAAGCTCGGCCGCAACAAGTGGCAGACCTTCCTCACCCACGAGCTACCGCCGGTCCTCGACGAGGCGTTGGGTGCCAACGGCGTCAACGCCATCGGTGGGCTGTCGATGTCTGCGGGCTCGGTGCTCGATCTCGCGATCCACGCGCCGGGACTGTATCGCGGCGTGGCGTCGTACAGCGGTTGCGCGCAGACCAGTGATCCGGTGACCCGCACCTTCATTCGTGCGTTGGTGGCGCTGCGCGGCGGCGGCAACACCGACAACATGTGGGGTCCGGACGGTGATCCGCGCTGGGTGGAACACGACCCGCTCGTCAACGCCGACGAACTCCGCGGGCTCGAACTGTTCGTCTCCAACGCCAGCGGTCTGCCCGGGCCGTACGAGATGCCCGGCGCCGACCGGCCGGCCGGATCCCCGCCGCTGGCGGACCAGATCGTGCTGGGCGGACTGATCGAGGCCGGAGCCAACACCTGCGCTCACAATCTGGTGAATCGTCTCGGCGAGCTCGACATCCCCGTGACGACGGACTTCCGTCCCTCCGGAACACATTCGTGGCAGTACTGGCAGGACGCGCTGCGGACCTCGTGGCCGACCCTGGAGCGGGCGCTGAGCTGAGGGTCGCTGCCCTCAGCGGCGTCACCAGCGAGCGAGAGCCCGCAGCGATTCCGGAGTACCGGAGTAGTGGTTGATGTCGGTGCCCCCGTCGATTCCGGGGATGGTGCCACGATCGGTGTACTGCCAGAACAGCCAGTTGCTCCAGCCGCCGGGCAGCGGTCCGAGCTCGTCGTTGTAGTCGGCGATCCACAGCGGGTAGTTGTTGAACTCGTGCGTATCGGCCATGGCCGTCCGCCAGAAGTGCGGATACGTGTAGATGATCGGCTGGCGTCCGGTCAGGGTCTGGACGGTGTTCAGGTAGCGATGCGTCCAGTCGATCAACTCGGCTGGGGATTTGCCCTTGGCGTCCTCGAGATCGAGCACGGGCGGCAGATCGCCCGGGCCGTTGATGCCCAATACCAGCGCGGAGTAGTACGCACCCTGCAATTCGGGGGAGAGCGTCACGTCGGCGTAGTGGTAGGCCCCGCGCGCCACGGAGGCCGTGCGCATCACGATCGAATCCTCCACGAAGTACGGGTTGACGTAGTCCAACCCCTCGGTCGCCTTGACCATGGCGAAACCGTGGCCTGCCGCCTTGACGGCGTGCCAATCGATGGCGGTGCCGTCGATGTGCTGCCAGGACGAGACATCGGGGCCCTGTGGAACAGCCGAGGCGACCGCCGGCATGGCGACTGCCATGACGCCGACCGAGAGCATTCCGAACAGGGCACGGACGGTGCGAGAGAAGACCACCCGGCTGAGATTATGGCCCCGGACCTGGGCACTCAATGGTGAACAGTCACTAATGCGTTCTGTTCGCAGACGTGGTTGAGTCTTCGATAATGAGACGTGGGTAACACTCACGCTGCCGCTGGCGACATACCCACAGTCGGCACGAACAAACAATTTCAACACGAACTACATCTCTCGGCTCGGAGGCGCACCCATGACTGTCGTGAACGATCTTTCGAATCTGGCTCTCACGGACCTCGACCCGTCCGATTACGCCGTCCCGACCGTCGCGCCGATCCGCACCGCGGGGAACCTCCACCCGGTGTTCTGCATCCACCCGCTGGTGGGATTGATCGATTGCTACTCGACCCTGGCAGCGCACGTCGACGACGCCCGACCCATCTACGGGATCCAGGTACCGGCATCCGGTGCGCGTGCCGAGTCCTTCGCGGCGCTGGCAGCGCAGTACGCCGACGACATCGTTCGTATCCAGACCGACGGCCCTGTGCACCTGCTCGGCCACCAGTTCGGCGGAGTACTCGCCCACGCCATCGCCGTGGAACTGCAGAGCCGTGGCATCACCGTCGGCACCCTGACGCTGCTCGACAGCGACCCCGTCCGGGCCCTCACCGAGGGCGCAGATCTGCTGGCAACCATGGGCGAGGAGATCGATCGCAGTCACGCCGAGGAGCTGCTGGCCGTCGCGTCGCACAACGACGAACTGATCAAGCGTCACCTGCCCGGCATCTACTTCGGCGACATCGTGGCCGTCTCGTCCACGGGAACCGACTCCGGGTCTGCCTGGCATCCCTTCGTGTGCGGCACCGTGGCCAAGTACCTCGTGCCCGACGCCACCGCGTTCGAGCTCGTCGGACCGCTGGTCGAGAGCTACCTGAGCTGAGTTTCTCGGGTTATCCCAGCCAGTCCAGCACCGCCGCGGCCGTCCACGATTGCTGCATGCTGCCGAGCGGCTTGCCGGTGAACGGCTCGTAGTACTCGGCAAAGCTGCCGTCGCTGGCCTGTCGCAATCCTTCGTCTCGCAGCGACAAAGACCGCTCCGACCATCCGCGACGTGCGAAGGCCCACGAGAACAACCACGTCATCACCGGCCACACCGGCCCACGCCAGTACTCACGAGCGCGGAAATCTTTCGAGACCGGGGACGTCGAGGGCGGCACCGCGTACCGCAGATCAGGATGCCCGCAGAATCGCGTGCCCTCGAAGATTCGAAGCAAGTTGCGTTCCTGCTCACGGGGCAAGCCGCCGCACAGCAACGGCGCGAACATCGCGATGGTCTCGGTCCCGATCCATTGGCCGGTGCGTAGATCGAAATCGCGAGCTCCACCCGAACGCGCGTCCGTCGTCGCGATGACGCCTGTGCGGAATTTCTCCGCCCAGGAACGCAACTCCCGAACATCGGAGTGCGGACGCGAATGATCTTCACCGATGGTGGCCAGTACGTCGCAGGCCACCGCGAAAATGGCGCTGACGAACACGTCCTCGACGGCGAAGCTCATCTTGGTCTTGAGCGCGTCGTCGTCGTAACCGACCTGCTTCATCTCCTCCACCAACCAGATGTAGCGGTCGTACTCGAGGTTGCTGGGACGCTGGGAGGCGTCGGTGATGACGGCCTTGTCCTCGCGGAAGTACGGGTCCATGTCTCCGGGCACCACATTGGCGTAGGCCGAGTCCCATCGCGGCGAGTTGTCCATGCCCGACTCCCAGCCGTGGAACACCGCGATGCGTCCGTTGTCGTCGACATCGCGGGCCTGAGCGAGCCAACGATGCCACCGCACCAGATCCTCCCAGCGTCGATCGAGAAACTCCTCGGCGACGGCGCGCGTCGTACGTCCGTGGCGCTTGGAGTGATCGAGGATGCGTTGCACGGCGATCGCGTGCACCGGGGGCTGCGTGATGCCCGAGGTCTGCGGACTCATCGGAGCGTGCGGGGCGAGCGTGCCAGTGGCCCACCGAGCCGGCCCGGGGAAGTAACCGTCGACCCCGTTGGCGAACACGATGTGCGGAATCATCCCGTTCTTCCACTGCGCGGAGAGCAGCGTATCCATCTCCACCACGGCACGCTCGACGCTCAACGGAGCCAGCCCCACCGAGACGAACGCCGCGTCCCAGCTCCACATGTGCGGATACAACCGCGGGGCTGCGCTGGTCATCGAACCCAGATCGTTGCCCCTGAGCAAATATGCAGCGCGTGCCGCCAGCTGCGTGGAAGTGAAACCTCGATCGCCCATGGAGATAGTTTGCGTCCGCTCGTCCGATTTCGCTCGTTTCGATTGCGGACCGAAACTGTCCGCATTGCTCGTTAGTGTCCTTTTCACCAGCCGACACAGGAGGAAGAATGGCCACCGAGAACGCAGACATCACCAGGATGCTCGACGAACAGCGCGCGAACTTCCTCATCACCGTCCGGGGAATCACCGACGAACAAGCCCGCATGCGCACCACCTCGAGCGAACTCACTCTCGGCGGGCTGCTGCATCACGTCATCAACAACGAGCGGCACTGGATGACGGTGATCGCGGAGCTCGACGAAACGGCCGAGTTCGACATGGCATCCGCGGGCGGGGAGTACGTCATGGCGGACGGCGAAACAGTGGCAGGGTTGATCGCCGAGTGGGAAGGGGTTGCTCGATCCACCTCGGCCGCGCTCGAGTCCTTGGACCTCGACCTGTCGGTCCCGGTCCCGACGGCACCCTGGGCCCCCGAGCGCATCTGGCAAAGCGCACGATTCACGGTGTTGCACATACTGCGCGAGATCTCCCAGCACGCCGGACATGCCGACATCATTCGCGAGGAACTCGACGGTGCGAACACCACCCGAACCTGGGCCTCCGAGGCAGGGATGAGCTTCTAGCCGTCGACGTTCCGGTCGGCCGGCTCGGCCGAGACCCACTCGGCCATGACATCGGCAAGTGCCCTGGCTCCGATGATGCAGTCCTCGCGCTCGGCGAACTCGTCGGGCGAGTGGGAGACACCGGTCGGATTCCGTACGAACAACATCGCCGTGGGAACCTTCGCGGAGAGAATTCCGGCGTCGTGCCCCGCGGCGGTGGGGAGCACAGGAATGTCGCCGAGGTGGCGCAGTGCCCTGCGCAGCCGCTCCCGCGGTTCCGCAGGAAACTCGACGATGGGAGTGATGGACTCGGCGAGTACTTCGAGTTCGATCCGGTCGTTCGAGCAGTGGGCGCGCGCTTCGGCTTCGATGGCCGCGACGAGCGTGCTCAGTGTGGCCTCGTCGGCAGCGCGTGCGTCGAGCCAGGCTTTGATCCGAGAGGGTATGGCATTGGC
Organism: Rhodococcus sp. MALMAid1271; assembly: GCF_049195265.1. NCBI lineage: Bacteria > Bacillati > Actinomycetota > Actinomycetes > Mycobacteriales > Nocardiaceae > Rhodococcus > Rhodococcus sp. MALMAid1271. The sequence goes on from NZ_JBMIRQ010000108.1 coordinate 249,381, forward strand.
CCCGTTGGGAAGTACGTGAACCTTCCCGAAGGTCGCCACGCTCTCGTGCGCGCATGCGGCGGCGCGCGCGCTGTGGACCGAGGATGCGAACGCGAGCATCGGGTCGCGGCGATCCACCAGCCTCGTGGCCCCGGCGTGGTTGGCTTCACCATCGAAGGTGAACTCCCAACGCCCATGCGGCCAGATCGAGGACGCAACCGCGAGCGGCCTGTCCACCAGGTCCAGGGCTCGCCCCTGCTCCACGTGCAATTCCACATACACCCCGACGCGATCGGCCAGCGCCGGATCGGCACCGATGTGTGTGGGCGTGCGACCGGCCTTGGTCATCGCCTCGGCCAGAGTGATCCCGTCACCGTCTCGCAATGCGAGAGCGCGTTCGGGAGCCAGCGCACCCGTCGTCAATTGGCTGCCCACGCAGGCGACGCCGAAGCGGGCACCTTCCTCGTCGGAGAAGGCAGTGACAGCAACCGGAATGGTCGGCTCCACGCCGCGATCACGCAGGATGTCCACCGCAGCGAAGGCGGACACGACACCGAGGGGGCCGTCGAACGCGCCACCGTCGGGCACCGAGTCGAGGTGCGATCCGGTGACGAACGCTCCGGTGGGTTCGCCCACCCATCCTGACGGAAGCCACCACGCCCACAGATTCCCGTTGCGATCCTCCTCCACGTCCATGCCACGGGCCGCTGCCTCGCCCGTGAACCATTCGCGCAGGGTCAGATCGGCGTCTCCCCAGGCGAATCGACGGTAGCCGCCTGTGGAATGGTGCTGTCCGACATCGAGAATCGACGTCCACAGGCTGTCGAAGGAGGTCATGGCGAGGTGTTGCCCTTTCGAAAGTGAAGCGATCGTGTGCCTCGGCCCCGGTCAGTAACGGCCGGGGATCCAGTTGGTTCCGGCGAGTGGAACGCGTGCCATCGCCGATGCTTCGACGGTGAGTGCCACGAGATCCTCGGGTTCGAGGTTGCGCAGATGCGATTTGCCGCAGGCACGGGCAAGTGTCTGCGCTTCCATCGTCAGCACCCGCAGGTAGTTCGCCAGTCGCCGTCCACCAGCAACGGGGTCGAGGTTCTTCGACAGCTCCGGATCCTGAGTGGTGATTCCTGCCGGGTCGCGTCCGGCTTGGAAGTCGTCGTAGAACCCGGCGGCCGATCCGAGTTCCTCGTACTGCTCGGCATAGCGAGGACTGTTGTCTCCCAGTGCAATCAGTGCGGCAGTACCGATGGCGACCGCATCGGCTCCGAGCGCCATGGCCTTGGCGACGTCCGCGCCGCTGCGAATGCCGCCCGAGACGATGAGTTGCACCTTGCGGTGCACACCCATTTCTTGAAGGGCCTGCACTGCCTGCGGAATCGCGGCGAGCGTCGGGATTCCGACGTGCTCGATGAACACGTCCTGGGTGGCCGCGGTGCCGCCCTGCATACCGTCGACGACCACGACGTCGGCGCCTGCCTTCACTGCCAGTTTGACGTCGTAGTAGGTACGAGTGGCCCCGACCTTGATGTAGATGGGCTTCTCCCAGTTGGTGATCTCGCGCAGTTCGATGATCTTGATCGCGAGATCGTCCGGCCCGGTCCAGTCCGGATGACGGCAGGCCGAGCGTTGATCGACCCCCATCGGCAGTGTTCGCATCCGGGCCACCCGCTCGGTGATCTTCTGCCCCAACAGCATGCCGCCGCCGCCCGGCTTCGCGCCCTGGCCGAGCACGATCTCGATGGCGTCGGCCTTGCGGAGATCGTCCGGGTTCATGCCGTACCGGGACGGAAGATATTGGTAAACAAGGTTCTTCGACTGGCCGCGTTCCTCGGGCGTCATCCCGCCGTCGCCGGTGGTGGTGGAGGTTCCGACCTCGCTCGCGCCCCGCCCGAGAGCCTCCTTGGCTTGACCGGACAATGCGCCGAAGCTCATGCCCGCGATCGTGATCGGAATGTCCAGGTGGAGGGGGAATTTCGCGTGGGTGTCACCCAGGACGACGTCGGTTTCGCATTTCTCGCGGTAGCCCTCGAGCGGGTAGCGCGACATCGATGCGCCGAGGAAGAGCAGGTCGTCGAAGTGGGGGAGCTTGCGCTTGGCACCCCAACCGCGGATGTCGTAGATGCCGGTCTCGGCGGCGCGTTGGATTTCGGCGATGACTCCGCGGTCGAAGGTCGCCGACTCACGCAGGCGGGTGTTCGGTGTGGTCATGACGAGCTCCTAGTACGCGCTGGCGTTGTCGACGTGGAAGTTGTACAGCTGACGGGCCGAGCCGTAACGGGTGAATTCGCTCGGTTCGTGTTTCAGCCCTGCGGCATCGAGCAGTTCTGCGAGTTCTGCCAGGTGCTCCTCGCGCATGTCCTTCTTGACGCAGTCGGCCCCGAGGGACGCAACGCTGCCTCGTACGTAGATGCGTGCCTCGTAGATCGAATCACCCAGTGCCTCACCGGCGTCACCGCAGACGACCAGCCGTCCGGCCTGGCCCATGAAGGCACTCATGTGCCCGATGTTGCCGCCGACGACGATGTCGACGCCCTTCATCGAGATACCGCAGCGCGCAGCTGCGTTGCCGTCGATGACGAGGAGGCCGCCGTGCGCCGTCGCGCCGGCCGATTGCGAGGCATCGCCCTTGATGTGAACGCGCCCGGACATCATGTTCTCGGCGACGCCGACTCCGGCGTTGCCGTTGACGGTGACCGTGGCCTTCTGGTTCACCCCGGCGCAGTAGTAACCGACGTGCCCGTCGATCACGACGTCGATGGTCGAGTCGAGTCCGCAGGCCAGCGCATGCGCACCCTGCGGATCGGTCACTCGCACTCGCGCCGGAGCCTCGGGGGAGGTGAGCATCTCGTTGACTGCGCGGGTGCTCGAAGACTGCAGATCGACAGTGGTCTCGGCGGTGTCCTGTGTGGTGATCACTGACGGTGCCATACGTACACCTCTTCCGGTTCGGGCTCGAAGATTCGGGCTGTGTCGATGCCTGGCAGGTGCGCCAGTGCTCGGTACTCCGAGGCCATGGCCACCCAGCGGTCCGTTTCGGCGATGATCGCCGGCTTGCACGAGATGGCATCGCGGACAACGGCGAACGAGTCGCTGTTGGAGACGAGCAGGGTGTAGAAGCCGTCGAACGTCTCGTTGAGCATCAACAGCGCCTTCTCGAGGTCGACACCTTCGGCGAGCTGCTTTGCGACGAATCGCGCACCCACTTCGGTGTCGTTCTCGCTGTCGAAGCTCACGCCCTCGCGTTCGAGTTCGTGCTTGATCGACATGTGGTTGGAGAAGGATCCGTTGTGCACCAAGCACTGATCCGGCCCGACGGCGAACGGATGCGACCCTTCCGCAGTGACCGCCGATTCGGTGGCCATCCGGGTATGCGCGACGCCTTGCCAGCCGCTGGCCTGCGGTAGGCCGAATCGATGAGCGAGCTCGGTCGGGTTTCCCATGCCCTTGAGTACCGTCAGGTCGTCACCGAATCCGATGATTCGAGCAGCGGGTACTACCTCACGGACCGCGGCCGTGATCGCATCGGCAGAGGCGGGACCATGCAGGACGATGGTCGGATCCAGATCGATTCCGGTGACCGTGACCCCCAGCGCCGCACCGACCTTCTCGGCCAGTTCACCGGCAGGAACGATCGAATCGAGAAGCGAGACAGTCGCTTCACCCTCCGGTGACCAGTGCGGGTCGCCGTAGACGGCCATACCAGCGGAGTCGGGGCCTCGATCGCACATGGCGTCGAGCATGTCCGTCAACAGTGCACCGAGTTGTGGATAGAGCGTGGCGTCACGTAGATGAAGCCCGACTATTCCGCACATGCAAGTTCCTTTCCGAACGTTCGGGTGTTAGAAGGCGGTGAGGTAGTGGTCGATTTCCCAGGCGCTGACGGTGTTGTGCCAGGCGAAGAATTCCTCGCGTTTGGTCTTGGCGAAGTACTCGGCGACGCCGGGGCCGACAGCATCGAGTGCGTCGATCAGTACCTGGTCCGCTTCGAGTGCATCCATGGCGTGCAGCAAGGTCATCGGCAACATTTCGCTGGGCGAGTCTCCGCTTCCCGGTGCGCCCGGGTGCAGGTTACGGCGCACCCCGTCCAGGCCTGCTGCCACCGCTCCTGCCGCGGCCAGATACGGGTTGGCCGAGCCGTCGCCACCGCGGAGTTCGACTCGATTCTTGTCCGGGATGCGGAGGTAGTGGGTTCGGTCGTTTCCGCCGTAGGTTGCGAACCGGGGCGACCACGTCGCTCCGCTCGCGGTAGCCGTCGCACCGGTTCGCTTGTACGAGTTGACAGTCGGCGCGATCAGGCCCTGTAGCGCGCACGCATGCTCGAGAATTCCCGCGACGAACGAGTACGCGGTGGCCGAGAGACCGAGACCGAGGGCGTCGTCTGCATCCGGAAACACCGGGCCCGCGTCGTTCCACAGCGACAGGTGCATGTGGAGCCCGCTGCCGGTGCGGGTCGTGAACGGCTTCGGCATGAATGTTGCTTGCATGCCGCGCTTCTCGGCAATGACCGACAGAAGGTATCGCAATGTGACGACACGATCGGCGGTGGTCATGGCATCCGCGTAGTCGAAGTTCTGCTCGAACTGGCCGTTGCCGTCCTCGTGATCGTTGGCGTAGTTGCCCCAGCCGAGGGTGTTCATCGCGTCGGCGACCTCGGTGAGATGGTCGTACATACGGGTGACGTCTCGGGCGTCGTAGCAGGGGTTGCTGCTGGTGTCGCCGCGGTCTGCGGTGACGAGCTGCCCGTCGACCCGGTTGACCAGGAAGTATTCGATCTCCGCACCGACATTGACGGTCAGGCCGAGCTCCGCGGCCGTGCGCAGTTGCTTTTTCAGGATGACTCTCGGCGCGTACGGCCAGGGTTTCCCGTTCACGTGTGGATCGCAGTGCACGATCGCCAGACCGGGCTTGATGAAGGGGATGGGGGTGAACGAGTCGACATCGGGAATCGCGACGAGGTCGGAGTCCTTGGGCTCCTGTCCCATGTTGCCTGCGGCGTAGCCGGCGAACCCGACGCCGTCCTCCTCCAACTGTGTGACGGCCTGGATCGGGACGAGTTTGGCGCAGGGCTTGCCGGACAGGGTCACGAACATCGCGAGGATGAACGTGGTGCCACTGGCTCGGGCGACCTCGGTCAGCGTCTGTGTGCGGTCGTGTGAATCGGTGACGGGGGCTGCTTCCGCGGCGTCTACGGCCATGGCGTGGTCCTTCGGGAGTCGGGTATCGGCGAGGGTCATCGCATTTCTCCTGCGCCCTCGTACGGATTGAGGCTGAAGAGGAGGTCTCCTTCGGCAAAGCGCGAGTAGCGGAAGTCGTCGGGGTCGACGCCCGGAAGCGCTGTTCGTCCATCGACGAGTAGATCGGCGACGAGCTTGCCCACGGCAGGCGAGATCTTGAATCCGTGGCCGGAGAATCCGGTTGCGAGAAACAGGCCGTCCACCGGGGAGGGCCCGATGATCGGGTTGTAGTCCGGGGTGACGTCGTACGCCCCGACGTAGGAGCTGGTGATGCGTGGATCAGGCATATCGGGCAGACGATGTCCGAGCTTGACGATGTTCTTCTCGATCGCCGCGTCGTCGGCGCGATTGACGTAGTTGTCGGGATCTATGTACTCGGGTGCCTGGTGGTCGGAGTTGCCGACGAGTAGCTCGCCGTTGGGCTCTCGGCAGATGTACTGCAGGCCGGCGAGATCGGACAGCACCGGAACCTCGGGGGTCGGTGCGCCCTGGTCGACCAGCACCAGTTGAGCGCGTTGCGCCGAGACGTCGAGTTGTACCCCGACGCCCTCGGCCAGTGCCGGGGCCCACGGCCCGGTCGCGAGGATCACGTGGTCGGCATGCACCTGCGAGCCGTCTTTCAGTGTGACCCCGTGGACCGCGCCTGCCGCGTTACGTAGCAGAGACATCACTGGGGTGCTCTGCCTGATCTTGACGCCCATCTTCCGGGCGGTCGCGGCGAATGCCATCCCGGCCATGTATGCCTCGCCGCGGCCGCCGAGCGGTTCGTAGGCGAACAGCGCGAAATCGTCGAGACGGAGCCCGGGCCACAGTTCGGCCATCTTGTCGTGGGCGATGAATTCCGTTGCAATGCCGAGCGACTGCATCATCGCGATGTTCGCCTCGAGCGGTTTGACGTTGTTCTCGCCGACGCCGACGACGTACCCACATTGACGAAAGGCCATGTCGTCGTCGAAGAGTTCTGTTGCGCGAGTGAAGATATCGACGCCGTACCAACTCATGGCAGCCAGCGACGGCGTGCCGTAGTGGCAGCGAACGACGCCGCTGGATTTTCCGGTCATTCCGGAGCACAGGGTGTCCCGCTCGAGCACGAGGACATCGGTTTCCCCGCGTTCGGCGAGTGAATAGGCGATGGCCAGCCCTTCCAATCCACCGCCGATGATCAAGAACTTGGCTGTGTCTGTCACGTGTCGTTTCCTTCGAGAGGCCCCGGTGCAATGCGCGGCCGTGGGCGGCCTCGATCACTGCGATGGTTTCCTATAGTGAATCTCTGTCTTCCGTTATGAAACTCCCGAAATGTGTCGGTCAGGTTACACGGCCGTCAGCTCGAGGTGAACTACTCGGCCCCGATGGCTTCACCCGTGCCTTGCTTCACCCGTGCCACCAGAACGCGGGCGTCCCCGGACACCTCCGCAGGTGAGCCCTCGATGAGAAGGCAACAGCCGGCGGTGGCGGTCGAGGATCCGGCCGACGCGGTGCCGGAGCAGACGAGAACGAGCGTCACCGCCTGGACCTCTGTCACCACCGGACCGCTCGAAAGCTCGTGCACGAACACGCTCGCCGACGCCCGCACCGCATCGACCATCACGTTGAGGGCCTTCGTTGCAGAATCGGGAGTGCACACCACATCGGCGGAACCCGAGAATGGAAGCGGCCGGAGCGGATTCACCCGGCTACTTCCTGCCGGAAAGGCGAGGCGGACGCCCGCCTCGCCGATGACGGTGAACACCCGGTTCGTGCCGGCAAAGGTCGAGAACCGCGTGGTGACATCGTCGAGGGTGGCAATACTGAACCGCCACAGCGCAATCCCGTTCACACGCGGTCCGGCAGCAAGCTCGACGGTGGTGCCCGCGCCGTTCTTCCACGGCTCGGGCACCAACTCGTCGGGTCGAACGAGAGCGATCGAGTCGATCGCATCAGTCGAGTCGGTGGACATCGGCCTCCTTCTGTATTTACACACAGTTCACGCGCAGCCGAGCGTCGACCACCTCCGTCTTGGTTTACTGTGCGTGAACCAAGACTACTCGCATGAATCGCGGTAGTCGGGTCCGCTCGACCACACTCCTTCCTGAGACAAGGTGAACTCCTATGAACGAAGCAGTCGCGGCAGCCGACACGGCGTGGATGCTCGCAGCGTTCGCGGCAGTGGCGCTGATGGTGCCCGGGCTCGCGCTTTTCTATGGCGGCATGGTGAGCATCAAGAGCACCCTGAACATGGCGATGATGACGTTCGGAGCGTTCGCCGTCGTCGGAATACTCTGGATCCTGTTCGGCTACTCCGCCGTACTCGGCAATTCGATCGGCGGTGCCGGACTCCTGGGTGACCCAGCCGAGTTCTTCGGCTCGAGTTCCTTGCTGGATGCCCCCGCCGAACCCGGACTGCCACCGGCGCTGGTGTCCGCCTTTCAGCTGTTGTTCGCGGGCATCACCGTCGCGCTGATCTCCGGGGCCGTCGCGGACCGGATGAAGTTCGGGTCATGGATGGTGTTCGCCGGGCTCTGGGCCACGTTGGTGTACTTCCCCGTCGCCCATTGGGTCTTCGCGTTCGACTCGGAGGACGGTTCGGTCACCGGCGGCTGGATCGCCAACAAGTTGGGTGCCATCGACTTCGCCGGCGGAACTGCCGTACACATCAACGCGGGCGTCGGAGCGCTGGCGCTCGTCCTGGTCCTGGGGCGTCGCAGGTCCTTCTCCAATCCACCTCGGCCGCACAGCCTTCCGCTGACGATGCTCGGCTCTGGCATCCTGCTGTTCGGGTGGTTCGGCTTCAACGGAGGCTCCGCACTCGCGGCCGGTAACAGCGCGGCGGTGGTCGTGCTCAACACCGTCGCGGCGGCGTGCGCCGGAATCCTCGCCTGGCTCGCCGTCGAGAAACTTCGGCAGGGCCACGCCACCTCGCTCGGTGCGTCCTCCGGTCTGATCGCGGCTCTGGTCGCCATCACCCCTGCCTGCGGTGCCGTCTCACCTCTCGGGGCGCTGATCATCGGCGGGCTCGCCGGAGCAGTCTGCTGCGTGGCCGTGTCGCTGAAATACCGCCTGGGTTACGACGACGCCCTCGACGTGGTCGGCGTCCACATGGTCGGGGGAATCCTCGGCACGGTGCTGGTCGGCTTCTTGGCAACCGAGGCCGCACCGAACGGCGTCGCCGGACTGTTCTACGGCGGCGGCCTCGATCTGGCGTGGCGTCAGACGGTGGCCGTGGTCGCGGTGCTCGGGTACACCTTCGTCGTCACGTGGATCATCGCCACCGTCATGTCGATGGTCACCGGCATCCGCCTCGATCCCGAGACCGAGCACGAGGGCGTCGATGTGGCAGTGCACGGCGAAAGCGCGTACGTGTTCGACACACCTGGACCGACTAGTCGGCCGGTCGCATCCACCGACGCCGTCACGACAGCCGAAGGTATCACCGAGTCGGCCACGACCGAACGCGCTACGACCTGATCGAACGTCGCGTTCGACTTTCCGGGCGGTACGGTGGCACACCCGGTGCGACCGCACCGCCCGGCGTCATTCGGTGTGCTGGTCCGGGTAGGCGGTGATCGCCAAGAAGCGGATCGGCAGCCGAACCAGGTCGTGTGGGCCGTGCAGGCCCTCGCCGTCGAGCAGAAGCGAATCACCGGGCCGCAGAGTGTATTCCGACTCGCCGTGTCCGTACACCATCACGCCCTCGAGCATGTACAACATCTCGGTGCCGGCATGCTGGAACAACGGAAACACCTCACTGGCGTCGGTGAGCGTGACCAACACCGGCTCCAACCGTTTGTGTTGCCCCCGAAGCGAACCCAACAACTCGTAGTGATGCCCGATGCGTGTGCCACGGCCGACGATCACCGCGCCGTGGCCCGCCTCGACGTACACCGCCTCCCGGGCCGAATCGGCACCACGGAACAACGACGTCACCGGCACATCGAGACCGGCGGCCAACCGTGCCAACGTGTTCAAGCTGCACGAGGTCTGAGCATTCTCGATCTTGGACAGCATCGCCTTGGAGATGCCGACCTTCGCCGCCATGTCGCCGACGGACAATCCCGTCGCCCGACGAAGGGCGCGCACCTGGGTCGCGATCACCCGTTCCAGGTCCGGGCCCGTCGCCGTGCCCTCCGGTACCTCCCGCTGAACCGGTGCCGGGTCGCCGGTGTCCCGATGAGTCTTCGGCCGCGCATTGGACGTCACACGTCGATGTTAACCATCGTCCACTGCCAGTGGACGATGGAGTGGCCGGAACCGCGCATTCAGCCGCTCTGGCTACTCTGGCTATATGACTCGTACTGCGTTGGTGACCGGAGCAAGCCGCGGCCTCGGTGCCCATATCGCCAGGCTGCTCGCCCCCGATCACCACGTACTGCTCGGCGGCCGATCCACCGAATCTCTCGAGCCGATCGCGTCGGAACTGGACGGAGCTACCCCGTGGCCGGTGGAACTGACCGACCCCGACGCGGTTGCGGCGGCCGCGTCGAACATCGATTCTCTGGACGTGTTGGTGCACAACGCAGGAGTGGCGGCGCTCGGGACGATCGAGGAGTCGACGGCCGAGGACTGGCGTCGGCAATACGAGGTGAACGTCATCGCAGTCGTCGAGCTGACTCGGCTACTACTGCCCGCACTGCGAAAAGCGAATGGGCATGTTGTGCTCATCAATTCAGGTGCCGGCATCCGGGCCAACCCGGGTTGGGGCGGGTATGCGGCAAGCAAGTTCGCGCTGCGCGCTTTCGGTGACGCACTACGACAAGAGGAGCCGACGTTGCGCGTGACGTCCGTGCATCCCGGCCGCATCGATACCGAGATGCAGCAGCAAATCGTCGCACACGAGGGTGGGGAGTACGACGGCTCGAAGTTCTTGCAGCCCAGCACCGTTGCGCGTGCCGTACGCAATGCCATCGATACTCCGGCAGATGCACATCCCACCGAGTTGGTGCTGCGAACCGGGTAAGTGAGAGTTGGTGTTAGGGTCGAATTTCTCTACACAACAGGATCTTTGGCGTGCATTTGGTGGTCCTTCCTCTCGATCAACCGGTGCGGGCTGTCGGCTGGGTAAATTCAGCACGGCGATGCTCGTCACCCCATCCTCATCCAGGCCGAATCCCCACGTCGAGCGATGCCGAAGGTTCACTGGGCGTGGAGAGCCGGTGGCAGTCGGGCCGGAGATTCCGCACCCGGTTGCGAAGTGGATCGTTAGCGCCGTGCAGTCACCCCGCTCCGACTGAACGCGCAAGACCTATGCGGCGGCGTGGAGGCGCTTCTCCACCTGGGGCGAGAAGAATGGTCACTTGACGCTTTCGGCGCACCCGATCACCGTCGCGGCCTACCTTGTCGATGCCGCTGACATCCGGGCCGAGTCGGGGGAGCGGGCCTACGCCGTCGCCACCTTCGGCACCTGGATTGCCGCGATCAATCACCAACACCGCACCACAGGACATCTTTCCTCGTCAGCGCACGAGATCGTCACCGTGACCTTATCGGGAATCCGGCGCGACTACGTCGCAACATTTACCGACCCGCCGGCCCCGAGACCCGCTGTTGGTCGACGACATCAAGCTGCTCGCGCAGGCACCCCGGGCTCGGTGCCGCGGGTGGGCCGACGACGTCCTCGAACGCCGCGATTCGACAATCCGCCTCCTCGGTTTCGCCGGTGCCTACCGGCGCAGCGAGTTGTCGAATCTACTTGGGTGTCACATCGTTGCATCGCCACGATGGCCTGCATGTCCGACCCCCAAGTCGAAGACCGACCAGGAGGGGAGGGGAGCGATGAAAGCCCCGCCGTACACCGACTCTCACGAGACCTGCCCGCCCCTGCGCGTACGTCCGCTGGGTGCAGGTGGTCGCCGCGTTCGATGTCGGTGGCCGTCCGTCTGTTATCCGACTACTCAGGAAGCGGGAACCGTTCGACGCTCACGTGTGTCGTGGGGGAGTACCGCGCACCGCCGCTCGCGAACCGCTGCTCCGGGCGATCGCCAAGAACGGCAACCTCGGCGACACCGCATTGTCCGTGGCATCGATTCACCAGACCATTCGTCGTCGCGCCACACAAGCCGGATTCGACCCCACCGCGCTGGCTAAACTCAGCGGTCACTCGTTGCGCGCCGGCTTCGTCACTCAGGGCACCCGCAACGGTGCCGACGGATCCTCGATCGCGCGGCAGACCGGACACGCCAGCCTGGACTCGGTCGAGGTGTACCGCCGCGAACATGCGTATTTGATTGGGAACGCGGTTATTAACATCGGGCTGTGAGCGTTGAGCTAGGCGGATTTGCGTTGCCCGATGGCGCTGGTACGAAGCGAGGGGGTCGAGAATACGGCAACAATGGTTCCAGTCTTACGAGCAACCGGTGCCGGGTTATCAATACGCCGGTAACGACTCGACCAGACCAGATGGTTCAATAATCTCGCACGGTGCACATGGGAGCAGTGCCTTCGCTCCAAAACCTGAGGGGGCGGCCATGCGCCTGACCAGAATCGAAATTTCGAATTACAGCCGGATCCAGGACCTCAACCTCGAAGTGCGAAGGCATGCGGTCATAGTCGGCGCAAACGATGTGGGGAAGTCGTCGATACTGCGCATGTTGAACTTGCTGCTGGGAACTAGTACCGCAGCGATCTACCAGGCCCTTAAGCTAAGCGATCTGCGAGACGTTGAACAACCACTGGTGGTCAATGCCTGGTGGTCGGAGTTCACAGACACAAACCGTCGTCCCTTCCCCTCGGAGATCAGCATCGCTGACGATCAGGTCAGCGAGTACCTCTGGGTCCAGATGATCGTCGAGCCAGACCCTGAAGACGACCAGACGGTGACGATTCGGCGGTGGTTTCCGGAAAGCGGGCATGAGAAGGGGCCAAGCCGCGAACAGCTCGAGGTGTTTGGTTGGCGTTACCTCAAGGCGACGCGTGGGCCGTCGCTGATGGAGGGTGCCCACAGCCCAGTCCGGACGCTCCTCGCAGCCGCCGAACTCGGATCGAACGAAGAAGCTTTGAAGGGCCTGTTAGAACAGTTCAATGAGAAGATTGCTGGCAACGAGTCCGTCGCCAATCTACTCGGACGCGTAGCTGAACATCTCAGTCGTTCGATGCCACGCGCACTCGCCAAAGATGACTTCTCGGTTCGGACGGTGACCGACCCATCCAGTGACGTATTGCAGGATGTCACGATGTTCCTCAACCGAGGCGGCACCCATATTCCGTTGATAGAGCAGTCCGACGGCGTCCGCCAGCTCATGTCGATGACGCTTTTTGACCTCGCCGAGGGAACGGCCAACATCCTCGCAATAGACGAGCCAGAGATCCATCTGCATCCGACCAGCCAGCGGACAGCAGCGGACCTACTGAGCGGCGGCGGAAATCAGAAGATCATCGTTACCCACTCGCCATACATCCTGCACCGGTTCGAGCCCGAGGAGGTTATCGCAGTCGACCGGGATGGCAAGTGCCACCAGGTGGGAAAGACTGAGCTGTCAAAGGTTGACAAGGCGAGAGCGCACTGGTGGTCGCCGCGGCTCCTGGAGGCGCTGACCGCTCGCTTCGTAGTAGTTGTCGAGGGTACTGCCGATCGAATAATTGTTGAATCGGTGGCCCAGCATTTGGGCGTCGACTTCGATCGCCTTGGTGCGGTGGTTATCGAACTTGATGGCGCCGAAAAGTTCAAGAACGTTTTTCCACTCCTTGGACCCGGCGGTTTCGGTCCCACGCTGCTAGGACTAGTCGACGAAGCCGAGAGCGGCTCGTGGGTGGGCGCTTTCGGCGGCAGGCCCCGCGACGTCATCGATAAAAAGGTATTCGTCTCGGCAGCCGATCTTGAGGACGAGTACACCGCCGCTCTCGGCGGCCCAGCCGCGGCGAACGCACTCATCGATGGAAAGTTCTGTCACCTCCAAGCGCTACTGCAGTCCACCGGCGCCGAGACAATCGATACTATCGAGGCCACAGCAGTAGCGAAATTTTGCAGAAGCAAAGGCAAAGTGGACGCTGCAACCTGCATCGCTGAAGCCATGACACCGGACACAGCGAAAGAAATCGGCAGCGTGGCGCGTCTCGTGAGTGTTCTACGCGAACTGAGCAGCCAGTGAATGGGTTTTCGCTCAGTAAAGAACAGCTCGATGCGGCCACGTCATCCAAGAGCCATTTACTAATCATTGCCCCGCCGGGTTGCGGAAAGACAGAGGTTCTGGCTCACCGTGCCGCTCACCAGATCGGCCACCTTGAGCGAAACCAGCGAGTGTTAGCACTGACCTTCACCAAGCGGGCTCGTTCGAACCTCGAAGAGCGACTTCGGTCAGTTCTCGGCCATACGAAGGCACGCCGCCAGATCGTGGTTCACAATCTGCATGGGTTCGCGACGCAGGTTGTCCTCGGACATGGCAGGACGATCGGCCTCGACATGAACGAATTGGTACTTCCGAAAACGAGCACCATGCGGCGGGCCATGGAAGCAGCGGGTCGCGGGTCCGCTATGTACGAGGCCGAGCGAGTCCTGAGCGAAATTAAACGGGCTCCGCTCTCGGACGCCGAGGTGTTGACAGCCATTCGGCAGCGAGTTCCCACGCAGGCAATCGAACTTGCGGAGAGAGTCGAAAGATCGCGGCAGGAGACTAACCAGCTGCACTACGACGACCTACTTCGACACGCGCAGCGCCTGCTCCGCATTCCCGCAATCGCGCGGCTTTATCAGGCGCACTTTAACGCCGTTCTGATCGACGAGTTTCAAGACCTTTCAATGCAACAACTAGATCTCGCGCTACTGAGTTGCACGTCAAGACGTACTTTTGCCGGAGATCCTCTGCAGGGCATCTACTCGTGGGCAGGGGCCGCGCCGGCAGAGGTTGAGGCGGAAGTTCAAAGAACTTGCGGTCAGCCAATTAGGTTGCGCGAATCTTATCGGTCTTCGCCGAAAGTGCTGGATGTGGTCAACGCCGTGAGCGAGCAGGTATATCCAGGTTCCAGTCTGGTGTCCGCGCAATCGCAGCTGTGGCCAGGCGGCGGATACTCCGCGGCTCTCGTGCTCTCGGACGGCGCTGCGGAGGCGGAAGTACTGCGGCGCGTCGCAAGATCGATTATGGAACGGGCCCCCGAGGCATCCATCGGAATCATTACCCGGGCGGGATGGCGCCGCAAGAACATTGACTCGGCGTTCGCCGAGGAGACAGCATTCCTTGTCCGTCGTTGGGACCTTGCGATCGATGACCCCGGAATAGTGGCGCTGATTCAGTCCACCGTTGCAACCCTGCCGCACGGGTCAAGCATCGGTAACGCCAGACTGGCGGTGCTAAAGTCCCTGGACCCTGCCGACGTCGACGCGCGTGAGCTGGTCGATGACGCTTTCGACACCCTGGAACAGGGCGAGGCCGCTTCAGCGAAGGTCGCCGTAAAATCAATCAAATCGTTCGATCCCAAACAATCGGTAGGTCCCGGCGTCCACCTGCTCAACGCGCACACCGGTAAAGGCCAGCAGTTCGATTGGGTGTTCGCAATCGGCTTGGAGGAAGGGCATCTGCCAGGCAGGCGAAACAGTGCGGGAGACGCGCTAGCAGAGGAGCAGCGCGTCCTGCTAGTTATGCTCTCCAGGGCTCGTCACGGCCTAGTCGTCACAGGGACACGAATGACCGACGGTGCCTACGGGCCGTACCAAGCCACGCCTAGCAGGTGGTGGTCCGGGCTCGGGTTACAGCACTCTTCCACTGCATCGGATATCGAAGCTCACCTCGACGCAGATCTAACAGCCGCGGCACCGAAGACGTAGCGGCTGCCGATTTCAAAATTCAATGGCAAGCAGGCTCCCCTCCGCTCTTAGAGTGGCGAGTGTTGCGCATCGACCAACGGACAGGAATCCCCGACAAAGTTCCGGATGACGAGAGTTCCATCGGCTCGCGTCGACATCGGCAAGCTGACGAGGCTCAGCGAAGTTCCCCAACCGCGCTCACCGAAATTCCCCACTCGTGAGCGGTCTTCACTGTAGTGGTTGGCGGGTTCCGGTGGTGGCTTTGCGGAGCTTCTCCGATCTGGCGTTGTGGTCTCGTAGCCGGTAGGAATCGCCGTCGAGGTTGAGCACGACGGAGCGATGCAGGAGCCGGTCGAGCATGGTGTCCGTGGCCATGAAAAAGTACCCACTGGTGGCCAGGTCGTGGTCCCCACTGGTGGCCAACTGAAAGTCCCCACCCCGTGTTCGTCGTGTCGATCAGGAACTCGTGGCCCGAGCGGTGACGGTGAAGGTGCCAACCACACACCGCACCGCCCGGGGAGTTCCATTGAAGTCTGCGAAGGAACGCATGGACATCATTTCCGCTTACCGCGAAGTCGGGTCGTACCGAGGAGCCGCCGAACTCGTCGGCACCACCCACAAGACCGTCAAACGCACCATTGAGAAGTTCGAAGCCGACCAGGCCGGCCAATCACTACCGCAGCGGGCCGAGCGTGAACGCAACTACGCCGCCGTCGCCGACCTGGTAGCCGAACGGGTCGACAAATCTCAGGGCAGAATCTCCGCGAAACGGATCCTGCCGATCGCCCGCAAGGCCGGCTACACCGGTTCAGACCGCAACTTCCGCCGCCTGGTGGCCGAGGAGAAGCAACGCTGGCGCACCGACCATCACCGCGGCCGCCGGCCCGCGGTATGGGCACCGGGCGACTACCTGATCATCGACTGGGCCACAGTGGGCGGACTGCACCTGTTCTGCGCCGTCATGGCGTACTCGCGGTGGCGGTTCGCTGCATTCGCCACCGACGAGAAAGCAACCACCACAATGGCATTGATTGCCGAAGCGTTGGCTGCTGTCGGGGGCGTCCCGCGCAAGGTCCTCGCCGACCGCATGGCATGCCTCAAGGGCGGCGTCGTCGCGAACCTCGTCATCCCCACCCCGGACTACGTCCGCTTCGCTGCTCATTACGGGTTCGCACCGGACTTCTGCCACGCGAACGACCCACAATCGAAAGGGGTGGTGGAAAACCTCGTCGGCTACGCCCAACGCGATCTCGCTGTCCCGTTGCTCACCGAAGCGGCCGTCGCCGGCACCGCTGTCGATGTCCATGTCGCCAACGCCGCCGCCAGGGTGTGGTGCACAGAAGTCAACGCCCGCATCCATTCGGAGATATGCGCGGTCCCGAACGACAAACTCGATCAAGAGCGAGAGTTGCTGTCTCCGTTGCCATCACTACGACTGGAGATCGGTCCACCACCGGTGACCCGCAAAGTCGACCGTCTGTCCTGCGTGCGGTTCGCGTCCGCGCGCTACTCGGTGCCCGTCCGGTTGATCGGCGCGACCGTCACTCTCGTCCAGACCGAGGGACGGTTGGTGGTCGTCGAACCGGCTACCGGTGAGGTCGTCGCCGAACACGACCTGGGCCAGCCGGGCACCGCGTCGGTACTCGATGCCCACTACGGCGGTGCCCGACCCGCGCCCCATCGCGGCCCCAGACCGAGAACCATTGTTGAGCAACAGTTCTGCGCACTCGGACCCGAAGCGGAAGCATTCCTTGTCGGTGCCGCCGCGATCGGCAACACCAGGCTCGGATCCGAACTCGAGATCCTGCTGGCACTCGGTGCGGCGCACGGCACCGCGCAGTTGGTGGCAGCGTTGACCCGGGCGGTGGCCTTTCAGCGCTTCCGGGCCGCCGATGTTCGCTCGATTCTCGCTGCCGGTGCCGGAGCGCCGCAGCCTAGGCCTGCCGGGGACGCGTTGATCCTGGACCTGCCGACCGCACCGACACGCTCACTCGATGCCTACGCCATCCGGACCCCTGCCGCCGATACGCAGGTGCCGTCATGACCGACACCGCCACAACCGCAGCGACGAAGCCTCCGAAGATTGCTGCGCCCCAGCATGTTCCCGAACTCGCAGCCGATCTCGACGCCGGACTGCGGCGCCTCAAACTGGCTGCGATCCGCCGGAACGCACCGGAGGTGTTGATCACCGCGAAAACGCAACGCTGGACCCCGGAAGAAGTGCTGCGGACGCTCATCGAGTCCGAACTCGCAGCACGCGATGCCTCCAACATCGTCAACCGACTCAAAGCGGCCGCGTTCCCGGTGACGAAAACGTTGGAGTCCTTCGACGTCGCCGCGTCGTCGATCCAACCGAAAGTGTTCGACTACCTCTCCAGCCTGGAATGGGTTCGGACACAGTCGAACCTGGCCATGATCGGACCCGCCGGGACTGGCAAGTCGCATACCTTGATCGGACTCGGTGTCGCCGCCGTCCACGCCGGCCACAAGGTCCGCTACTTCACCGCCGCTGATCTCGTCGAAACCCTGTATCGCGGCTTGGCCGACAACACCGTCGGCAAGATCATCGAATCACTGCTGCGGGTCGACCTGATCATCATCGACGAAATGGGCTTCGCCCCGCTCGACGACACCGGCACCCAGTTGCTGTTCCGTCTCGTCGCCGGTGCCTACGAACGCCGCTCGTTGGCGATCGGATCCCACTGGCCGTTCGAGCAATGGGGACGGTTCCTGCCCGAGCACACCACCGCCGCCTCGATCCTCGACCGACTTCTGCACCACGCCACCATCGTCGTCACCGACGGTGAGTCCTACCGCATGAAAGACGCACAACACCGAAAGGACCGCCCCTGAAAAACCGGAAACATCAACACGGGCCGGGGACTTTCACCTGGCCACCAGCGGGGACATCAACTTGGCCATTGACAGCATGGCTGCTGCGACGGTGTTGTCACCGAGCACTTCACCCCACGATCCGACACCGCGGTTGGTCGTCATCACGATGCTGGTCTTCATATACCGTTGCGAGACAACCTGAAACAGTGCCGACGCTGCCTCGCCGGGCAGTGGTAGGTAGCCGAGTTCGTCGATCACCAACAGGGTCGGTCCGGCATAGAACCGCATCGTCGTCGCCCACCGACCCTCCAACGCTGCCCGGTGGCAGCGGGCAGCGAGATCGGCCGCGGTGGTGAAATACGTCCGGTAGCCGGCATGCGCCGCCGCTCTCGCGAGCCCGACCGACAGATGTGTTTTCCCGACCCCGGGCGGGCCGATGAGCAGCACATTCGTCGCGGTCTCCAAGTATCGGCAGGTCGCGAGCTCGTCGATGAGCTTGCGGTCGACACCGGCTGCGGCGTCGTAGTCGAAGTCCTCGAGCGACGCCGGAGTCGGCAAACATGCGAACCGCAGTCGTCCGGTCAGCCGGCGTGCTTCGGTGGCCTCGACTTCGATCGAGAGCAGCCGGTCCAACGCCGCGGTCATCGACAGGTCCTCGGCTGCTGCTTGGTCGAGGACCGAGGGCAACGCTTCGGCGGCGTCGTGGAGTTTGAGGACCGCGAGATGGCCACGCAGACGCTGGTAGAGACTCGCTGCTTCGGCGGTGTTCGGTGCCGGCATCCGGTCGCCTGTTTTCTTGTCGGCCATCAGAGGGTGTTCCTTCCGCGGGAGGCCCGTTCGTAGATCGACAGGTCGTAGACGATCGCACCTTCGGTGCCGGATTCTGTTGCAGCACTGACTTGTTCGGGAGCATTCAGGGAAGCGGGATGTGTTGTGCCGGTGACGGTTCGGAGTGTGTTCGCTTCGGCGAGGGCGTCGGGTCCGGGTGGGATCCGTTCTTTGCGGCGGTGCGGGCGGCCGGTGTTCGCGCCCGCCATCGCTACTTGTTCGAGGGCGTAGATGTGTCCGTGGTCGCGAACCATGACGCCGGTCCCATCGGCCGCGAGGTGGTGTCGGGCGATGGTGATCCCCGAGGTGGTGACGATGTCGATGACATCGGCGCCCAGAACATGCGTCACTGTCACAGCGGCACAGGCGAGTTCGGGTGGTACCGAGTACCGGTTGCCGCGATAGGACACCAACGCTTGGCGCGAGACGGCCCGGTCGGTGGTCAAGATCGCCGGATACGCGGCCTCCGGCATCGAATGCAACCCCTCGGTGGTGGCGATCGTCGCCACCGACGCCTTCCCGTCCTTCGTGGGCCGCAACCGGGTGTCGCCGCGCAGGCTGCAGAACCGATCCAGGCTCGCTTGGGCTTGCTCGACGGTCAGTTCGTCCGAGAGAGTGCGCCACCAGCGCTGCGCTGCAGTGTGATTGGACTTCTCCACCGCGCCTTTGCGGTTGCCGCGGCGGGGTGGGCAGATCGCAACGGAGACGCCGTAATGTTTCGCGACGCCGGCGAAGCTCGCTGTGACGCGGCCGGAGTCGGGGTGGCAGACCGTCGCCATCCGATCGAACCGCCACACCCGACTGACTCCGCCGAGACCTCGGCAGATGCGGTCGAGCCCGTCTACGACGTGCGGTTGGGTCATGTTCGGGGCGAGGACCCCTCGCCATTTGCCCGAGCACGCCAACGTTCCGACGAACAGATGCGCCATCGATCCCCACCCCCAGGAGGCGGGTGGGTTGGGTAGATCGACCCAATCCCATTGCGTCTCCTCACCGGGCGGGTGATCGATCACTGCGTTGGGTCGCTCGGTGGCGGTCAGGCACGCCTGGCAGATCGGGCGGAGTTTGAGCTCTCGGATCTTGCGGTGCAACGTTTGATACGACATCAAATATCCGAGGTCTTCGAGCTCGTCGCACAGGGTGCGGACCCACAGGTGCGGGTCGTCGATCAGGCGTGCGGTGACGTAGGCCAGGAACACCTCGAAGGGGTCCGCGATGGAGCGTTTACGCACTCCGGGGGTGGTGGTCCCATTGAGGTAGGACCGGATGGTCTTGCGGTCGCGGCCGGTATGTCTCGCGATGTCGGCGATCTTCCAGCCTCGTTGACGCAGGGCGTGTATTTCCACGTCTTCCTCCCGTGTAAGCATGAGGAGCGGGTCTCCTTCGGGTAGCTGGTGCGTGGTCAGAGACCATCAGCATTCGGGGAGACCCGCCCTCGTTGGCGGTGCCACACGGGTGGGGAATTTCAGTGAGCGTCAGTGGGGAATTTCGATGAGCGCCGTCAAAGCCTCGCCTCGCGGTCAGATGGAGGTTGACCAACCTTGTTGCATGGCATCGAGGAGTGAACTTCGTCGGCGGGGGTTTGGACTCCATACCGGCGGCGAACCTGGGATGTTCATCCACCGCGGCAGCTCGTCGGCACGCGGTCCAGGCCACCTGAGACTGAGCTCGCCAACTCGTTTGACGCCAATATGCTCTGCAATGTCTCTTCCGAGGAGGAAAGCCGCGCCTAGGGATTCGTCCATCTCGAACTGGTAGAGGACCTCGCGTCCATCGTTGTACAAGCGTTCGGTGACCTTACTGGAACTGGTGTACCAGAAAAGCGCAGTGGCGATGTCGCCAGCATCCTTGTACTCGTATCGCATGCTTCTATCGAGCCAGGCGGCGAGCTTGAGCGCACAATACCCTGGGACTGCGGGGATCTTGATTGGTCCGACGGAGGGCAGGGGGAGTGTGTGAGCCCCATCGAAGACCTCCTGGAAAGCCCAAACACTGAGGTCTCGGTCAGGCGGGTCGGGTACCACCCCAATCGGGTCCTCGATGCCGCCGAACGGAACGAGGTCCGTTGGGACACCATCCACTTCATACCTGATTCCCGTGTCACCAAGCTTGGGAAGACCATGAACAATTTCCGCGTACGTTCCCCAGCCCGCAATCGCGAACGCAATGTCCAGGTCTTCCGTGGCTCGCAGCAAGAATTGATGGCCCAAGGAATCGTGAAGCAGGTTTCGGCTATGGGCACCGAGAAGCATCAGATCGGCCGGACGCAAGTGATCGGTTTGGGCTAGCAGCTGTGCACTGACGCGGTCGACTATCTCAAGCAGCTGGGGATCACACTTTTCCGGGTTGAACATTTTGGTCTCTCCATGTTGCAGCTACTTGGGCCAGCCTCGGGTCGTTGGCTGCGAGCAAGTCAGCGTAGACGAGCGGCCAAGGCGCGTTGGAGGGCCCTCCAGCTCCTCGGTGGTCATCCTTTTGACCACCCTCTGGATCTCGCCAAAACTGTTGGAGAACAGTGACATTAGGCGATCTTTCAGGGTCGTTTCGCCATCTGTTGTCGAACGCCATTTTGCGGTCGTAATGGTCTAAGTACACGGTCAGGGTGGCTGGGCGGTAAATCCCGACGCCATCTGCGGATTCACCACTGAGGTACGCCTCTTGAGGCTGCCGAAAGCCGATAACCGTCGGGTCGTCTGAGTGGAAGGTGGCGATTACGAGCTTTCTCCGCAGACCTCGCGAGTACTCCGCCGCCCATGGCTCGAGTAGATCTAGCGTCTGTCGATGGCGTAGGGGAGAACCTCTGTAAATCAATCCCGCATCATCAAGCAGTGCGAGGACGTTATGAGCCTGGCCCAACGACACGCCTGCAACTGTTGCCACGTCTTGAACTCTTGCCATTGCAAGATGTGGCCACGACAGGAGTGCGAAGATCACCTGCGAGCGACGGGGACTGAAAAGGTTCCTCGGCGCAACTCGAAGTTGGGACTCGCTAGCAGGACGGAGAGCAACGCCTCGTTCTCTATCTCGAATGCTAGCTCGTCTACCCCGGATATCGATGTAGACGTCGCCGAATTCGAGGTAGGTGTTGCCTAGACCATCCACGTACTGGATTCGTAGGTCGCGTAAGGAAGTTGCGCTCCGTTCAGTGATCCTCTCACCGATGGCCAGCACCGGCGTCTGTTCGTCATACAGTCGGAGGTTAGAAAGTCCCGCGTAGGTCAACGACGGAGCGTAGACGACTCGATACCTCTGCAGGTTGTCGTTTCGGACCAGCATGACGATAGCGTCAAACCCCTGGTCAGGGGCGTCGGCCCAGCTGAGGCTGCTAATCGAGATCCCAACATCGGACAGGCTGTGCAGGGTTTCTTCGAGCCAGTTTCGTTCTAGTGAGTTCACTTCGGATGCCAATCTAAAATTTTCAACTTATTGTGCTTTTCATTCTAAATGAAAAGCTGGTAGAACTGAAAGTTCAGCGAAAACTCATCCGGGATACTTGAAGAAGCAACGCAAAATCGTCCCAGAGCTGCGGACGCCTGCCGTCGAACTTCGGACGGTTATAGGCCTAACGTCGTGGGCGGCAGTGCTACCAGTGTCGGCATGTCCACAAGCGCAGTCGCGGCATCCGGTGCCGGTGTCCCGGTCAGATGTCGGTAGTCCACCGTAGGCTACTGCCAGCACGAAGACACGTTCGACTGCACCTTTCTTGGCCCGGCTCTAAGCCACCGTCCACCGTTCCAAAGACGCCTCGCAGGAGCCTCCCAGTGAAGATCAAGACCCTCTACGTCCGGTTCTACAAGTCGTTCAACTACGACTACCTCCGCAAAAGCCATCCGAAGGCCGTACCGGACGAGTGGGACCGACTGCCAGAGTCTGGGTTGTTCTACCCGTTCGTGCGCGTCGCCATGGAGCCAGGGATCACTACGGTGGTCGGCGCGAACGAGTCCGGGAAGAGCCAGCTGCTCGGCGCCATCAAGTGTTTGCTGACCGGCGAGGACATCGAGCGCCGCGACTTCTGCCGCTACTCACAGTTCTTCACCGTCGGAGGCGAGATGAAGAGGCCAGAGTTCGGTGGTGAATTCACCGACCTCAGCGAGGAGCAGGTCGCCGCGGTCCGGTCGATCGCGAGCCTAGGTGAGTCTGTCTTGGTCGAAACGTTCCACTTTTTTCGCATGAACATCGGTCCTGTTGTGTACGTGAAGAACGGGACCGACTGGACTGAGGTGAAGGTCAAAGCGGCCGAGATCAGATCTTTGGGCCTACCGGCCTTCTTCCTGATTGATGCGAACACACCACTGCCCGACAGCGTCCCGCTGGCCTACCTAACCGCGACAGACAAGGCGAAGAAGGCAAGGCCACGCAAGAAGATGCTGCGCTGGATCGAGAACATGATCACAAATCCCGATTGGTTCGGCAGCAAGGAGACGATCGATAAGGCGACACCGCAACTCATCGAGGACTACACCGCATTCAATACTGTCGACGAGGTCGACGACAAGCATCTAATGAAGCGCCTCGAACTGGCCGAGAAGCTGCTCGTTCAGGTCGCAGGCATCGGCAAAGACGCGTTCGAACAACTGAAGACCGCCGTGAAGAACCACGACGGTTACGCCAACGGAATTGTCAAAAAGATGAACGAGGACCTGGCAAAAGCGCTCAACTTTCCCAAGTGGTGGTCCCAGGACTCCGAGTTCTCACTGACGTTAACTCTGCGCGACTTCGACCTAGTCTTTACGGTCCGCGACCGCACCGGCAGCGAGTACGCCTTCAGCGAGCGCAGTGGCGGGATGAGCTATTTCCTGTCCTACTTCGTTCAGTACCTCTCACATGCCCCGACTGGGGCGCAGGAGATCCTGCTGATGGACGAGCCGGACGCGTACCTATCGATGCTCGGCCAGCAGGACCTGTTGCGGATCTTCGCATCATTTGCCGAACCGACGGACAAGTCGGTGCAGCCGATCCAGGTTGTTTACGTGACGCACTCGCCGTTCCTCATCGACAAGAACCACAGCGAACGGATCCGCGTCCTTGAGAAAGGGGATGGCGACGAAGGCACCCGCCTGGTCGCAAACGCGGGCCGCAATCACTACGAGCCTCTCCGTTCAGCCTTTGGTGCCTTCGTTGCCGAAACGACCTTCATCAGCAACTGCAACCTAATGCTCGAAGGTCAGGCCGACCAGGTTCTGCTCGCTGGCATCAGTTCACTAGCCCGTCGCGCCGAGAGCACTGGAGCCACTCTCAATCTGAACAGCTTGTCCCTAGTTCCATCGGGATCGGCTGAGCACATCCCATACATGGTCTACCTCGCCCGGGGCCGCGACGTCGACACCCCGGCTGTCGTGGTCCTGCTGGACGGCGACGACGAGGCCGACGGCATCCGCCAAGAACTGAAGAAGGGCTATCGCGACAAGAAATACGTGGACGATGAGTTCGTGATCCAGTCCAGCGACCTAGATATCAACAATGTGTCGGTGGCATCCGACTCGATCCGCGAGATCGAGGACCTCATCCCAGTCGACCTAGTCGTCATGGCTATACGACACTACGCAGCCGAAGTCCTGTCACCAGAAGAGGCCGCCGAAGTTGCCGCGGACGTCACGACCGTGCCCGTTGCGGCAGGCCAAAAAGTGTTCAAAGCAGCTGAAGCCGCATGCAAAAAAGCAGGAACCAAATTGCGGCTCGACAAGGTCGGGTTCGCGCGGGCTGTCCTGCACTGCTTAGAACACGAAGCAGACCAAGACCTGCAGGCGCTCACCACAGCGAATTTCGAGCAGTTGTTCGCTCGCATCAATAGGGCGCAACGCCAGGCCGTCCGCGTGAATGGTCGTGAGCGCGTCCGTAAGACTCTAATCCGTCACAAGGACGCGTTCCTGCGAGATCACAAGACGTCAGCCCTGCGACGCGACGTAGAGGGTCTCTTGGAAGATATCGAGCACCAGCTGACTGAAGTCACCGACGAGACCGAGCGAGTTCGTAAGGACATACGTCTGATCCGCAGGGACTTCGACCTAGCCTCGGAACCCGGCGCCGTTGTCGGCAACTACGACGACTTCAAAGAGCGGCTCGGAGCGCTCCCCTATGGCGGAGTGCAGGCGGTCCAGGCCCGCTGACCGGCTGAGCCTTCACGGCCGACACCCCGAGGTGTATATGTCATCTAGAGAGCCTCGTGACGGAAGAGTAGTCCAGGCGGCACTGCAGACGGACTGTGCGACGAATGCCTATTCACCGCAGGCTGTCAGCAAAACCAACGACGCGTCAACATGTCTTGACGGTGCGGTAACTGTCTTTGAGCGCACCGTTGGCTCCCGACCCGCCCTCGACACAACCCACAAATCAACCCCGCCGATCAGAGGTCGTCGAGTCTCACGATGCCGTCTTGCAGTGCCCTCGCGACCAGTGCCGCTTTTGTCGGCGCTGCTCGACCGACGCGGGAGTACTTGTCCCGGATTCTGGTGAGGTGGGTGTTGACGGTGCCCAACGCGATGTGGAGACGGGCCCCGACTTCGACTTTGGAGTCGCAGTCCAACCAGACTTTCATGACTGCGATCTCACGCTCGGTCAGTCCGGGTGAGGCGTACACCGGCACCGGTCGCGGTCGTGGGCTCTTGTCCTGCGCAGGCCGTGGTCCGAGTGGGCTGCGCGCGGTTGCGGGTGCCGACACTCGCCTTTGCGTGTGGGGTCGATGACCGATCAACACCATGTTGGCCTCCTCCACGTAATCGGCCATATGGCCGTTTAGCATCTGACCACGATCGTCGAATTTCCTGCAACACAAAGTAATTCGAGTTCGTTATCGATTATCGTGGTCGAACTACACGGTGATGTAGTTCGAACTACATTTCGGCAGGCAGAACGGCACCTTGCTATAGTTGCCTGTCCACACAGGCGCTCTGAAGTCCAATAAGGCGGTGTACGTTGAACTCCAGGCCGGTTCCGCGTGAACAGTTTCTGCAGGCCGGGCATCGACTACTCGGCGAAGTGGACATGACCGATCTCGCTCGATCCCTGTCCATCTCGGCAGTGGTCGACAGTGCCGGACTGTCACAACAGACCTTCCACAACACCTACCCCGGCAACTCTCGTGGCGGCGGTTCCGGTGGCAAGGAAGCGTTCGTGGAGGACCTCCTCGACAACCTCACCGTGAACTACGGCGGAATCGCAACCACCGCCCCACCTGCGGGGGTTCGGGATGCCGCCGAACCGGTAGCCGCATTGTTCGAGGACCTCACCTCGGGACTGATGCGACGCCGGATCACCGCGATCCTGCTGGCCTCCGATCACCAGGGAGCCCGTAAGTCCGTCACACCCGAATTCGAGCGGCTCGATGCCGATTTGCGTGCAATGGTCGGTCAGGCAATCCAGGCTCAGGGCGGTTCCGTGCGTCAACCGATGTCGCTGACATCCCTGACGACCGTTCTCGGAGCCATGCTCGACGGTTTGGCACTGCGCCAGATGCTCACCCCCGGTTCGATCACCGCAAGCGAGATAGCCCAACTGAGCACAACGATCCTTCAGTGCGCGATCGATCCGGTGCACTCGGACCGCGCGGCCACCGAACCACTGCCCGATGAAGCAGCCGACAGCTCCGCATTCCTACGCCCCGACCTCGAGGCCGACGTCATTGCCGCCACCGAAGCCCTGTTCGTCGACCACGGGTACTTCCTCGTCACTCTCGCCGACATCGCAGCGGGCGCACGGCTGCGCGTGGACGACCTTCGACGGCTGTTTCCGAGCAAGGTGGACATCATCGTTGCCGCACTCAAGCCAGAATTCGAGCGCGTTCTTCGGTTGCGCCGCGCCGACGAGCGACTCGGCGTCGAGCCCGCAATCGCGCTGCGACGCACACTGATCGCACTGGGCGAGTTCGTCATCGACAACCGAGCAATGAGCTCGGGAATGCTGCTGGCTCTGAGCTTCGAGCAGTTCCAACAGCCCAACACCGTGACCACCGTTCTCGAGCACCTCTACCTTCCGTCCTCCGTTCAGCCGATCCTCGAACGTGGACGCGAAGCAGGGTTGTTCAGCGACGATGCGCCGTCACTCGATGTGGCAATCATGCTGACCAACAACGTCCTGTTCCGTTGCCTGACGCGACCGAAGGAATCCGCCGTCGAGGTCGTCGACGGTGTACTGCGAGTGCTGATGCCCGGTGTGACGACACGGGCGCGGTGAGCACCCCGCACCACCGCGTTCAGGTCCGCTGCGTGGCGAGGTGAGTGTGACCGAGAAGAGTTCGATGCTGTGGGACCGGCTGGCCCGGCAGTCCCGACAACTGCTGGGCGACATCGAAGTCGGCTCCGGGGACGACGGCTCCTGGTATGTCCGTCGCGATATCGAACTCGACCTGCTTCGACGCACGATCGTGGGCTCCGAACCGCAGATCATCGTCGGCGAGGCCGGGCACGGAAAGTCGACCCTGCTGTGGTCGCTGCACCGCTCGCTACGCGAGCAAGGACTGCACCCGCTGCTGGTCTCGGCCACCTGGCTTCAGCCCGGTGACGACGGACTCCGCACCGCCAGAGCCGACGACATCATCGCGGCCGTCACCTCCAGACCAGGATCGATTCTCCTGCTCGACACCGTAGACCTTTTGTTGCACAGCCGATCTGCACGCCAGGACATCATCGATCTGATCACCGTCCTCGCACGAATACCGGTGCCCGTTGTCCTGACGACCAGACCGCTCGAGGGCCACAGCCTTCCGGCACACCTCGGCCGCAAGATCTCGCTCGGACCGTTCTCGCCCGACTCCGAACTACCGACCGCGATACAAGCGCTCACCGTCGAATTCATCGCCGGCGACTCGGTGAAGCCCTCCAGTCCGGTATCGGCGATTCAATCTGCCCGGGCGCGTGGCGCTCTCGTCGACGACGTCTGCACCAGCCCCCTGCTGCTGCGCCTGCTGTTCTCGTTGTCGGCACCACACTTCCCGCAACTCGAACTCGACGTGACCGGCCTCTACAACCTGTTCTGGTCACGCCGCATCGTGAGCGATCACCGCTCCGGGCCCGACGTTCCGGCCGAGGATTCCGACGATCTGTCCTCCACCGCCGGATTCCTGGCGATCGCCATGCTCGCATTGGGAACCCCCGAACCACCCGTCGACGTCCTCGTTCGACGCGCCGCCCAAGTCGCCGCATCGGCGGATCACTCCTACGACGACATCGTCCTCCGTCGGCACGTACGCGCTCTGACCAGGCGCGGCGTGCTGACCACAACGGACAACCGAGCCCGGTTCCTGCATCAGACGTTCTTCGAGTTCGCCGCCGCCAAGGGACTCGCCAACCGGGGTGCCGAAAACGAGCTGCCCAGATTGATCGCTCGCGTGGCACAGACACCCGATGATCTGTTCGTCGGCGCCGTGGTCGAACAAACCCTGATCATCCTGGGAGCCGACGTGCTGGCTCGGCCCGCCGTCCGAGCCAGTTGTCACACCCTCATCCGGACGGGCCTTCCGTACCCCATCTCGATTGCCATGACCGTCTGGGCACATCATCCAGCGATACTCGAGCTCACCGCCGACATGATCGCCCCCGTCTCCGACCGTCGGCTGCGCCGCTTCCTGCAGACCCTGCCCTCGCTGGACTCGCGGCGATTCGCCGAGCAGGCGAAAGAATTCGGTCACCAGCTCCACATCGTGCCCCGGGTGCTCGGGACCGACACATTTCACGAAATCCTCTCTCCTCACGACAGTTCCACACATTCACCCGATGCTCACCCATCGACCGAGCTCACCACGTACCAACAACGCCTCGTCCGCGCTCTACACCGAGCCGAGGAGCGGCGCAGAGACCTCGAACGCGCGACCGACCAGGCCTATCGCGCGATCAGACGCACCGCCGACAGCAGAGACGACGACCACCTGGGCCGAACCCTGTTCAACATTTCCAGGTCAGCGTTCTATCGATTGAAAGCCGGTTCGAGTTGGAGTGCACCGGGACGCAAGCTCTGCACCGACATCGACGCCCACGCCGAAACACTGGGTGAGCGCTACGCCCTCACACCGTTGTACGACGCGTACATGGCCGCGATTCAGGAGGCGGACGATGCCCGCCATGCCAGGGCCGGACATTCGCAGCCGCAGGTCAACGATGTTCATCGTCAGTTCTGAATTTCTCGAACAGTCGAACATCACCGCCGCGCGATCGGATCACACCGTCCCCCACTGTGATTCCGGAAGGCCAGGCCATGAACCAGGCAGATCTGCACGACCCGACAACCACCGCTCTACGACTCGTCCAGTCCATCGCCCTCTCGGTTCCCGCCTATCGCCGATTTCTCGACCGACACGGAATCGAGATCAACACGATCGCCGCGATGACCGACCTCGGTCAGCTACCGACCACCTCGAAGGAGACCTACCGGCGGCCGAATGCCCTCGCCGATCTGCACGCCGGTCGGCCGGAGGACGTCGAGACCATCGCCAGTAGCGCCGGTTCCTCGGGAGCTCCCACGTTCTGGTCGCGCGGGCAGCGCAGCACCGACCACGGAGCGGCGATGTTCGGACAGGTGCTGCGTGAATGTGCGGACACCGAGCGCACAGCCACGCTCGCCCTGGTCACCTTCCCACTCGGGCCGTACATCGGAGGCGCATTCATGTATGCCATGCTGCTCGAACTCCGCCAGCGTGGTCACCGGCTGTCGATCGCAACTCCCGGTATGGATCCCGACGTCATCGCCCAGGTCGTCTCCGAGGCCGCCGACGGCTATCAGCAGATCGTGATCTTCGCGTATCCGCCGATCGCCCGCGACCTGCTCGACACCCACGGCGACCTGCTTCGACGGCACCGCGTCATCGTCATCGTCGGCGGTGAACCCGTCAGCGAAGCGTGGCGCACCCTCGTCCACGGCATGCTCGGCGACCGAGACGGGGACCGGGTCCGCGTGGTGTACGGGGCAACAGACGTCGGTTTCGTCGGCTACGAGACAGCCGCCACTGTCGCGATACGCTCAGCGGCAGCACATGATTCGACGTTGAACCGCGCCGTGTTCGGCATCGACCACAACGACGGTGACGTTGTGCAACAGCCCGCCTTCGTGCAGTACCATCCGGAATTCACCTACATCGAAGTCGATTCCGACGGCTATCTTCTGTTCACCGTCGGTGGAGTTCTGCCGCTCGTACGCTACCGAGTCAACGACAGAGGAGAGACGCTGCTGGGCAGCGCCGTCCGGCACCGACTCCTCGACGCCGGCTATCCCGGCCTCGCCGCCGATATCGACCCGAATGCCCACTACCTGTTCGTGTTCGGCAGAACCGACGTCGCCGCGATTTACAGTGCCGTCAACATCTACCCCGACTACTTCCGCCCGGCCGTCGAACACATCTCCTTGGCAACGCGATTGACCGGACGGTTCATCGCGCGCTGTGAGACCGACAGTGAGCAACGCCAAACTCTGACGCTCGATGTCGAGCTTCGTCCCGGGCAACAGCCCGACCCCGAGACGGCCGAACAGGTCCGGCAACTCTCCGTCGCAAGCCTGCGCCAACTGAGCGCGGAATACCGCATCGTGCACGATCAGAAAGGTCCGGATGCAGAACCCGTCGTGCGGCTGAAGCCTTTTCGCTCGGAGGGATTCGTCACTGGGGGCAAACAGAAGTCGATCGACTAGCGTGCGGAGCCGCGAATCAGGAACGGCGCGAATCAGGGACGCTCGTCCAACCATTCCGGATGCTCGCGCCGGGCCCATTCTCGCGTGACGACGCCCTCCGTCATTCCGCGCATCGCCTCGGTGTCCTTCCACGCGTAGGTGATGTGCCCGATGACCAGCAGACCGAATCCCAGTGCGAACCAG
The DNA here is from genome assembly GCF_049195265.1 of Rhodococcus sp. MALMAid1271. Classification (NCBI taxonomy): domain Bacteria; kingdom Bacillati; phylum Actinomycetota; class Actinomycetes; order Mycobacteriales; family Nocardiaceae; genus Rhodococcus; species Rhodococcus sp. MALMAid1271. The sequence continues at coordinate 279,756 of NZ_JBMIRQ010000108.1, forward strand.
TCGTGGACGAACGTCGCGCCGATACGCCAGTTCAGCGGACTCCAGTTCTGGAAATACATCACCGCGCCGGTGAGCAGTAACACCAGAATCGAGCCACCGCTGAGCGCGGCGTTGAGCTTCTGTCCGGCGTTGAACTTACCGACGCCGATCGCTCCGATGCGTCGAGCCTTGGAACGCAACCACTTCCAGTCGTCGGCGACAAATCGGTTGAGGCGCTCCAGATCCAGTCGATACCCCTTCGACACCGCGCCGAGGACGAGCGGAATCGGCAGCAGAAATCCGGACCACACGTGCACGAACTCGACGACCGGACGATTGCCGATGAGTACCGCAAGCGAGCCGATGTAGAGGATTGCGGCGGTGACCATGCAGACGATCACCAACAGCCCCACGGCCCAGTGCACGTACCGTTCGACGCGGCCGAAGCGATGGGCGTCCTCAGCTGGTCGGGTCATCGTTGCGTCCGTTCGATTCGCCGACGTACGCATCGATGTCGTAGCCACGATTCTCCCAATAGCCCGGCACCACATTGTCGGTGAGCTCGATGCCGCCGAGCCACTTGATGCTCTTGTAGCCGTACATCGAGGCCACGAACAGCCGAACCGGCCCACCGTGATCATGTGTCACCGGGGCGTCGAGCATGGTCAGCGCGATGATCACGTCATCGCTGCGGGCCTGGTCGAGCGTCAGACTCTCGGTGTACGTGCCGTCGAACGAGGTGAAGCGAACCGCCGTGGCCGACGCCGTGGGTTCGACGGCATCGAGAACATCCGCCAAACGCACTCCGCTCCAGGGCACTTCGGGAACACGCCACCCGGTGACGCACTGGAAGTCACGCACCAGAGACGTCTGCGGCATCGCGCGCAGATCCTGCAGGCTGAAGGTCCGAGCCGCATCGACGGACCCACTGACCGCCAACCCATAGGAGTTCTCGTCTTTCCGCGGCGCACCCTGCGTCACCGAGTAGAACCGAAAGTTGTTCCCTACGGGAATCAGCCCGATCAACCCGGTCGGATCATGGTTTCCGATCGGTCCGAGTATCGACGCGAGGCCCTTCTGGATCGCGCCCCCACCGACGATCCCTGCCGCACCGGCAACCACCAGGCCGAGCACGACGCGGCGACCCACGGGTCTGCCTGGGATCTCTCGTTCGTCGATCGGCATCCCTCCACTGTCCACGCTCGACGCCGATCCGTCACCTGAACAGCGGTCAGCCGACTCCCATGTGCTTCGCCGCGTCCCGCAGCACATCTTCGAGACCTGCAACGATCTCGTCGAGCAGCCCAGCATCACTGATCAAGGGCGGTGCAATCTGCAACACGGCATCGCCGCGATCGTCGCAACGGGCAATGAGTCCCGCTTCACGCAGCCTGCCGGGCAGGAAGCCGCGCAGTAGGTCATCCCGCTCGGCCTGACCGAATCGCGTGTTGTCCTCGTCCTTGACGAGCTCCATGGCCCAGAAGAATCCGGCACCCCTGACGTCTCCGACGATAGGTAGATCGAGCAAGCGCACCAATCGCTCTCGAAGCGGTGCTTCGTGCGAACGGACGTTCTCGAGCACTCGATCCCGTTCGATGATCTCGATGCTCTTCAACGCGATGGCAGCGCTGACCGGATGGCCTCCGAACGTGATTCCGTGCCGGTAGACACGTCGACCCTCCACCAACGGCTCGACTACCCGCGAGCGAGCGAGGACTGCGCCCATCGGCGCGTAGGCAGACGTCAAACCCTTGGCGACGCTGATGAGGTCAGGTGCCACCTGTTCGCGTGAGATGGCGAACCACTCACCGATTCGACCGAACCCGGTGATCACCTCGTCCGCCATGAGCAGAGCACCATATTTGTCGGCGAGCGCCCGTAGTCCGGCCCAGTAACCGGCCGGTGGGGTGAGGCATCCACCCGCGTTCTGCACCGGCTCGGCGATGATCAGCGCCACCTCGTCTGCGCCCGCGGCCACGATTGCCGCTTCCATCTCGGTGAGCAGTCGGCGGGTCGCTGCGGCCGGGTCGGCATCGGATGCTCGGAAGGCATTGGTGTTCGCTACGTGACTCACCTCGATGGGAGGGGTACCGAACCCGTCCTTGTATCCCGGCACTCCGGTGAACGACAACGCCCCCAACGTCACTCCGTGATAAGCAACCTTGCGGGCAATTGCCTTGGTGCGCTCCGGTTGTCCGATCGCGATGAAGTGCTCCCGTGCGAGCTTCCACGCCGATTCCACCGACTCGGATCCACCGCCGGTGAAGAACACTCGGTAGTCGTCCGCCGGAGCGAGTGCACTGATGCGCTCGGCCAGTTCGATGGCAGGTGGATGCGCGGTTCCCCAGTTGGTGTTGAATGCCAACGTTCGCAACTGACCCGAGGCAGCGTCGGCCATCTCGGCTCCGTAGGAATAGCCGAGCTGCGCGCAGAACAAACTCGACAGAGCGTCGATGTACCGACGACCCTGAGTGTCGAACACGTAGGGTCCTTCACCACGCTCGAGCACGAGGAGATCGTCGACCTCTTGCTTGGAGAAATGGAGGATCAGGCTCTCGCGTGCAGACCGTTGCAGTTGATCGTGAATCATGTTCTGGTACTCCATCTTCGATACTTCGGTAGTCGAACGGTCAGCAACGCGCCTGTCGAGAGGTCACGGATCGATTTCGCCTTCCACCATGCGGGCGAGTGTCTCGGTGAGAACGTCGACACCACTGATCAGGTCTTTGTCATGGGTGTACTCGTTCTCGGCATGAGAGACGCCATCGACGCTCGGTACGAACAGCATCACCGTCGGGACCACATCCTTCATGTTCGTCGAATCGTGTCCCGCGCGAGTGCGCACGTTCTGCCTGCTCAGTCCGAGATCATCGATCACCCGCCCTGCGAGTTCGACGCCCTCAGGGGTATAGGTGTGCCCCTTCCACCGATGCGCGAACTTCCGTTGAATCTCGACATCGGCCTTGAGTTCGATATCGGCGAAGGCCTTGCTCAGAGCCGCGTCGGCCTCGTCGAGCAGATCGTCCGAGGGGGAGCGCAGGTCGAGATGCATGCGGACCTCACGAGCAACCACCACCGGCGAGTTCGGATACACCGTCAATTGACCGCACGAGGTATGCAGTTCGTCCCCGTATTCATCGGCGAGATCACGCAGGGCCACCACCGCGAGCGAAGCACCGTACAGCGCGTCCTGACGATCGGCGATAGCGGTGGCACCGGTATGCGCTTGCGAGCCCACCACCGAGATCTCGTACTTGTTTGCACCCCAGGTGGAATCGACGACACCCATGACCACACCGGCCTTGTCGAGTTCACGACCCTGCTCGATGTGGATCTCGGCGTACGATGCCACCCCCAGTCCACCCGAAAGATGATGATCACCGACGGTGAACACATCCGATGTCCCCAGCATGTCCAGCTCCAGCAGTGCCTGTTCGACAGTGATGCCCTCGGAATCCGTTGTTGCGCGGGCGCTGTCGAGTTCGATCTTTCCTGTGAACACCCCCGACCCCTGCATCGACGGCTTGAACCGCGAACCTTCCTCGTTGAACCAATTGACCACCGCCAGGTTGTACCGAGCGGTCGACGGGTGACGCAGGTAGTGATCGCGCAACCGGTCCATCGCGTGTGCGGCAGCGAGAACACCGTAGGCACCGTCGTACCGGCCACCCCGAGGCTGCGAGTCGAGGTGGGACCCGGCCAACACATAAGGCGCTCCCGGCACGAGCTCGTAGAGCCCGAACATGTTGCCGATTCTGTCGTACGCGACGGTGAAGCCGCGCTCGACGAGCCAGCCGGCGAGCCATCGACGATTCTCCCCATCGGCCAGGGTGGCGGCTTGGCGTTCGACTCCTCCGGCCGGCGTGGCACCGAACGTGGACATGGTGACGAAGTCACTGATCAGATCGTGATCGGCTGCGGCATCGGCCGGTACGCGGATTCGGTCGGTATTGGTTGTCATGTGAAGACCTCGGGTCGGAGGAACGGAAGCGGGACTTTCAGTCGACTCGCGCAGCAACCAACGGCTGCATCGCGGGAATGACGGTTTCGCCATATGCCTCGAGCGTGGCATCTTTACCGTCGTGCTGTAGGTAAACGCCGAACTGGTCGACTCCGAGAGACCGCAGTTCTTCGAGCCGTTCGACGTGGTGGCTCGGCGGACCCAGAATGCAGAACCGGTCGATGATCTCGTCGGGAACGAACTCGGTATGAGAGTTGCCCGCCCTGCCGTGTTCGTTGTAGTCGTAACCCTGCCGTCCGGCGATGTAGTCGGTCAAAGCCTGGGGGACCCCGGAGCCGTCGGTTCCGTATCGACCCACGAGGTCGGCCACGTGATTGCCGACCATGCCGCCGAACCATCGACACTGTTCGCGCTGATGCGCGATATCGTCGCCGACGTACGCCGGTGCCGCCACCACGATTTTGACCGATGCCGGATCCCGCCCGGCGTCGGAGGCTGCGCTGCGAACCCGATCGATGGTCCACTTCGCTATTGCCGGGTCCGCCAACTGCAGGATGAATCCATCGGCGTACTTGCCGGTCAGCTCCAACGCTTTCGGACCGTACCCGGCCACGTACACATCCAGCGTCGACTTCGACGCCCACGGAAAACGCACCGAGGTGCCGTTGACCGTGGCGCTCCGTCCGCTTCCGAGTTCGCGAATGACCTCGACGCTGTCTTTCAGAATGGCCAGCGTCGACGGTTTCCCCGACACGACGCGAACGGCAGAGTCTCCGCGCCCTATTCCACACACCGTCCGGTTTCCGAACATGGCGTTGAGCGTTGCAAACGTCGACGCAGTGACGGTCGCATCGCGCGTCAAGGGATTGGTCACCATCGGACCGACCACCACATTCCTCGTCGCAGCGAGGATCTGCGAGTAGATCACGTAGGGCTCCTGCCAGAGCACGTGCGAGTCGAAGGTCCAGACGTGAGAGAACCCGCGGTTCTCCGCGGCGACTGCCAGATCGACAACGCGCGACGCGGGTGGGTTGCATTGCAGCACCAGGCCGAATTCCATGTGGGTAGCACACCAATCTCTTCGAAGTAGCGGTCAGATCAAGTTCTGCGAGAGACCGCGTTTGACGAACCGGCCGTGTCTCTTGACGCCGAGATACTCACCGCGCGAGGCGATGACGGCTCCTCTGCTCAGCACCGTGTCGACGGCACCGTCGATCTCGTAGCCTTCCCAGGCCGAATAGTCCATGTTCATGTTGTGGGTTCTGCCCACACCGATACTCGTGTGTCCGCGCGGATCGTAGATGACGACGTCAGCGTCGGCACCCGGAGCGATGATGCCCTTGCGTGGGTACATTCCGAACATGCGTGCCGGTGTCGTCGAACAGACCTCCACCCACCTCTCGAGGGTGATTCGTCCATCCGCGACGCCCTGATACATCAAGTCCATACGGTGCTCGACGCCGCCTATTCCATTGGGAATCTTCGAGAAATCATCGAGGCCGAGTTCCTTTTGACCTTTCATGCAGAACGGGCAGTGGTCGGTGGCAACTCCTGCGACATCACCGGTCCGAATGAACTTCCACAGCTCGTCCTGGTGCCCTTCGGCCCGCGAACGCAGCGGTGTCGAACACACCCACTTGGCACCCTCGAAGCCCGGGGCTCCCAGCTGTTCCTCGAGCGAGAGATACAGGTACTGCGGGCAGGTCTCGCCGAACACGTTCTGGCCGCGCCCGCGTGCCCACGCTATCTGCTCGAGCGCCTGCTTCGCCGAAACGTGGACGACATACAGCGGGGCCCCGGTGACCTCCGCCAGCATGATCGCTCGGTGGGTCGCTTCTTCCTCGAGCTGCCACGGTCGTGAAGCGCCGTGAAAGTAGGGCGAGGTCTCACCACGTGCGATGTGCTGCTTGACGAGTTCGTCGATGGCGATCCCGTTCTCGGCGTGCATCATCATCAACGCGCCGGTTCGAGACGCCTCCTGCATCGCGCGCAAGATCTGTCCGTCGGTCGAGTAGTAGACGCCCGGATAGGCCATGAACAGCTTGAAGGACGAGACCCCCTCCGATATCAGTTCACCCATCGCAGAGAGGGCATCGTCGTCGACGTCACCGATGATCTGATGGAACCCGTAGTCGACCGCACAGTTGCCCGAGGCCTTCTCGTGCCACGCGGCCATCGTGTCCTGAAGTCGCTGACCGGGAGTTTGAACGGCGAAGTCGACGATCGTCGTCGTACCCCCGAGTGCAGCTGCGCGCGTGCCGGTCTCGAAAGAGTCGGAGGCCGTAGTTCCGCCGAAAGGCATCTCCATATGTGTGTGCGCATCGACACCACCGGGAACCACGTACTTTCCGGTGGCGTCGACCACACGGTCGACGCCGGCCGCGAGATCGACCCCGAAGGTCGCCGCCCCCGGCGACAGCAGTGCCACGATCTTCTCGCCGTCGATCAGGACATCGATGAGTTGTCGCCCGGTCGGGGACACGACGGTGCCCCCACTGATCAGCGTGGTCGTCATCAGGTCGCCAGCTTCCCGGTCGGCTCGTGCACTGGACCGGTGAGGTCTGCAGGCAGGCGCTCGTCTACCACGACTGTGCCTCGCCACGTGCCCACGAGCCGCATCACGTGATAGATCACGACTGCAGATACAGCACCCAGGGCGATGCCCCCGAAGCTCAAACTCCCTACGTTCCAGGAGAAGTCGGCGATGCCGATGACGAGCGCAACCGCAGCGGTGAACTGATTGATCGGCTTGGAGAAGTCGACCTTGTTGGTGACCCAGATGTGAACGCCGAGAATTCCGACCAATCCGTACAGCGCAATGGTCACACCGCCCAGAACTCCCGGCGGGATCGATGCGATGACCGCACCCACCTTGGGCGATAGTCCGAGCAAGATCGCGGCCCCACCGGCAACCCAGTATGCGGCAGTGGAATACACCTTTGTCGCGGCCATGACACCGATGTTCTCGGCATATGTGGTGGTCGCCGACCCACCCCCGCTGCCGGCCAGTACGGTCGCGAGACCATCAGCGGCCAAAGCTTTTCCGATGCGGCGATCGTTGTTGATGCCCGTCATGGTGCTGATCGACTTCACGTGCCCGATGTTCTCTACGACGAGTACCAACACAACGGGAATGAACATCGGCAGTACCGATAGATGGAACGTCGGAGTAGTGAACTCGGGCATTCCGATCCAGCTGGCCGCGCCGATCGAGCTGGTGTCGACCTCGCCGCGAGCCAACGCGACGAAGTAGCCGATGACCACGCTCAGGAAAATAGCGAGCCGGCCGATCAGACCACGGAACAACACCAACGACATCAGCAGCAGCACGAGAACGATGAATGCGGTCACCGCACCTTGCTCGAAGTTGACCTTGGCGGTCGGTGCCAGATTGAAGCCGACCAGCGCGACTATCGCACCGGTGACCACCGGCGGCATGAGCGATTCGATCCACCCGACCCCGGTGAAATTGACTACTACTCCGATGATCAGCAGCAGCAGTCCGACTGTGACGATGCCGCCAAGAGCGCCGCCCATTCCGTACGAGGTCGAGGCGGCAATCGTCGGGGCGATGACGGCGAAACTCGATCCCAAGTAACTCGGAAGTCGGTTTCGGGTGATCAGGAGGAACAATATGGTCCCGATACCCGAGAACAGCAAGGTCGTCGCCGGTGGGAATCCGGTCAGTACCGGGACGAGAAATGTGGCTCCGAACATGGCGACGACATGTTGCAGGCCGATCCCCACCGTTCGCGGCCAACTCAGCCTTTCGTACGGTGCCACCACGGCGTAACCAGTCTTCAACTGCCAATCGAAAATCGACACGTGTTTTTCCTTTCGGTTCCCGCGAGTAGTGGAGCAACGCTGCGGTTGTGGGGTCGACGCGACTGCGAGATCAGGAAAGATCAGTGAGCTTGCAGAAGCAGGTGATTGATGCGGAAGGCGTTGCCCTCGGGGTCGAGAAGGACCGACTGCCAGGCCCCGTAATAAGTGCGTGCCGGTGGCGTCAGACAGGTGCCGCCCGCAGCGACGGCGATCGCGGTCAGCGAATCGACCTGGGCGTCACTGTCGGCTTCGAATGTCAGGAAAGAACGGACGCCGGGACCGAGATGCTCGGGAGCCTCGAGATTGAGCATGCCGTACGCCGTGTGGGCGCTGAATCCGAGGATGGTGTCACCGACCCGCATTCCGCGAAAGTGCTCGGAACGTAATTCGGTCACCTCATCGAACCCGAAGACCCGACGATAGAAATGGCTGAGCGATTCGATGTCGCCGGCGAACACGCTGGCGAAGGACAGACCTACTGACATGAGTACACCGATCCTCGATCCTAGAGATCAATGACGAGACGACGAGTGAGAGAACGACTGACACAGAGAATGATTCGCTTCCCCGCTGCTTTGGCACGGTCGGACAACACCGTGTCCCGATGATCGGGTACGCCGGCGAGAACCGTCACCACACAGGCACCGCATTCGCCCTTCGCACAGTCGAACTCGGCGTCGGGAACCCGCTCCATCACCACCTCCAGAGCCGAACGGTCGGCCGGCACGGTCACCACCGAACCCGTTCGACGCAACTCGATCTCGAAGGACGCTGCGTTGTTCTCAGGCACCGTCATGTCGTGAGCGCAATGGTTTTGGCGAACTTCGATGTCAAATGATCACCGGAGCTGATCGGTGCGTACTTCGGCTCGCTGCCCTCGTCGACGCAAGTGGGCAAGCATTCGATCATGGCGTCGTAATTGGGCTGATGGAAGAACACGAGCGACATGCGCTGGGTATCGCCCTTCACATCGGAACGGGGCGTGCGCACCCGGTGCCGCGTCGAAGTCCATCGGTCGTTCGTCCACTGCGCCATCAGATCTCCGATGTTGACCACCAGGGCACCCTGCACCACCGGAACCGGCACCCAATCGCCGTCCTTGGTGAACACCTCGAGCCCGCCGGGTGCCTCCTCCTGACGAACGATGGTCAGGCTGCCGTAGTCGGTGTGTGAGCCTGCGCGCATCTGCCCGGGCTGCGGCGCGTCCGTCAGATGTGGATAGTTGATAGCACGCAGCATGCTGATGTCTCTGTCGATGGCGTCGTCGAAGTAGTTCGGGTTCAGCCCCAGACCACGAGCGAAGGCGCTCATGATCTTTCGCGACAAGTCGTTCATCGCACGGTAGTAAGTGGTCCAGGCTTGTTCCATCGTTGCCGGATCCGTCGGCCATTGGTTCGGCAGAAAGTGCGGCCCGGCCACCTCTGCGGAGAAGTACGGATCGGCAGCGTCGAAGTCGACCGGACCGACATCGAACTTCTCGTGCAGGTCACGCGGCTGATGAACATCCTCGCTGTACGAGAACGCCTGCTCGCCGAGCGACGAGTAACCGCGGACGGTGTCCGGACTCGGCTGCAAGACCCTGCGCTTGACGGATTCGGGCTGAGCGAAGAACGCCTTCGACGTTCGGTACATCGCGTCGATGACATCGGTTGACACGCCGTGATTCTCGATCTGGAAGAACCCGATCTCGCGACAAGCGCGGTCGAGCTCGGCGGCGACGGCGGACTTGGCCTCGTCGTCATCGCCGTGCAAAGCCGAAATATCGATGATGGGCACCACAGACATCGTGTTCATCTCCTTGTTCGTCGTCTGTGCCAAGTCTGTGTGCGCCGTCGACGGTCGACAAGGGCCCGGTCGTCCAGCAGATCCACGCGACCGCTGTCATGTCACGTGAACAGAAACATCTGCGTAACACGGCATTACGCAACCGACTTCGACGGTGCTCTGGTGTTAACAGCCGGAGGGAGTCGACACCCGAGCTCACCTTCGGGGGCGGCGGCCGAATGTCGTCTGGCGCAAGTATTTGTCCGTGAGATGCCGACCGGCGATGAGCGCGTCGTTGGACTGCTGCTCGCCGCCCAGCAACGGAGACACCGCGACGTCAGCGTTGGGATGTTGGTAGAAGCTGAACTCGAGGCGCGAACTGTCGAGAGCCAGCGATCGGTGGGGATTGACAGTCCGGTTCAGGGTCGCCGGCCAGTGGTCGTCGGTCCACTCCGCAAGTAGATCGCCGACCAACACGACGAGCGTCGCCGGGGTGGTCATCACTTCGTGCCATTCGCCGTGCCGCCCCAATATCTCCAGGCCACCCGGGGTCGACTCACCGGAGGTCACCGTGAACGCGCCGTAGTCGGTATGGATACCCGCCCGCGACTGATGCGGCATCGGCGGCTCCGGCTGCGCTGGATAGTAGAGCGCACGCAGCATGCTCAGTTCGGTGTCGAAGTCACCGACGAAGTGATCGGCAGACAGACCGAACAGCTCCGCGGTGAGCGACATCAATGCGTCCCCGATCCGCTGCATGTGCCGGTAGTACTGCTCCCACACGGGCCTGAACCCGGTGGGAAGCGTCGGCCACAGATTCGGGTAGGCCATCGACCCGGCACCCGCTTCGCCCAGCACAGGCGCGTCGACCGGACCGATGTCCATCTTCTCTTTCAAGTCGCCGTGAGATTCCTCCCCCAACGAGTACGACATCCCCTCCGACCCCAGCCCTGACCACCCCCGCACCTGTTCCGGGGCCGGCTGAGCCACGGCGGATTTGGTGCTGTCGGGCAGCAGAAAGAACTGTCTCGACACCGAGTACAACTCCGTCAGCAACGCGGTCGGTATGCCGTGGCCGACAAGGTACGCGTGTCCTCTACGCGCACAAGCGGTGTCGAGAAGCTCGATCTGGCGTGCCCGAGCACGGGAGCCGAGAGAAATCTCGGAGAGATCGACCGGCGGGATGGATAACACCCGACTACTGTGCCTGACAGACGGGTCTCCCGCGCGCGGAGGAGGATTGTTGTGACCAGCCCGGGCTCCACGGTCGCAGATCTTGCGCTCGCGACCGGACTCCAGATCGCCACGGCCCCGACCACCTGGGACGCCGTTGTGACGTCGGTGATCGACGCCGACCGAGCCGAGGAGATGCTCTCCCTCGACGGTGCCTTGGTCCTCGCATCCTGGCAACCGACCCGCCCCAATGGACCGCTGCCCGACCTACCGTCGTTGCTCGAACCACTGATCAGGAAGCACCCGGCGGCGATAGTCGTCACTCCGTCCCGTCAGGTCAACGCTCCGAGACAAGCGGTGTCACGCGCAGAGCAAGCGCGCGTCTGTCTGATCTGGAATACCGACCACGCGGTCGCCACCGATCTGGTCGGCACCCTCGCACGGCTGGTGGCGAAAACGCAGACACCACCTGCACAATCACCTGCCCGATCCGCGGTGCTCGACGTTCTGCACAGAGCAGATGACCTCGACGAGATGCTGCAAGCGATGGGCCAGGCCCTGCGAGCGACAGTGCGACTGAGCGAGTCCCACTCCTCAGCGGCGACCGAGCACGCCGAGGAGTTTGCCCTGTCCGGAATCACCGGAACACTGCCCGCACTGGAGATCACCCGCGCTGACCCCTTGCGAGCGGACGAGGCGGCAATGGTCGAGGGCCTGCTCGCCGTCATCCGGCTGCACAAGAAGCTGCGGGATTCACACGTCGACGACCACGCACTGGAGAGTGCCCGCAACCTCAAGAACATTCTGAGCGAGGACCTGACCCAGCGAGAGGCCAGCCTGCGGAGGAGTCGGCGGCTGTCCCTGTTTCCCAGGCACCCTGTGGTGTTCCTGGTACTCGAACCGTTCGGCGTATCGGTCGATATCAGCGGGCTGCACGACCTCTGCACCGCTCTGGCACCGGTTGCATCGAGATTCGATCCGGCCGCAATCACGATCGTCAACGAAGGAGCTCTCGTCGTGGTGATCACGTCCTCGACGGATCTCGATACCCTCGCGCGGTCCCTGTATCGAGGGGTGCAGGTACCTCTCGCGGTAGGTGTGAGCGATCCGGTGGACGATCCACGTAGCTATCCGGAGGCGTTTCGGCAGGCCGCACGCGCGGTAGCCGTGGGGCGCCGAGTCGGCGCGATCAACCGAGTGACGCGGTATCGCGATCTGGGAGTACTCGGTCTGCTGTACCAGCTGCCCGAGCATGCTCGGCGCAACTTCGTCAACGAGACACTAGGTTCGGTTGCGGACGAGACCCCCGATGGCCTCGACCAGCGACGCATTCTCCAGGTCCTACGGTCGACGGACTGCAACATTGCAGAATCGGCCCGCGAACTGTTCGTTCATCCCAACACCCTGCGCAGCCGAATAGCGAAAATCGAAACGGTCACCGGCAAGTTCATGAACGAGCCCGACCGCAGACTCACCATTTTCACCGCATTGTCGATGTTCTCTCTCGACAGCAACGTCGAAGGCGACTGACACATCGAGCCCGCAGGCTACTTCAGGACGACGTTCACCATCTTGCCCGGAATCACGATGACCTTCGTCGGAGCCTTACCCTCGAGCAGCGCCACAATCTTCTCGTCCGCCACTGCGGCTTTCTCCACATCGTCCTTGGTCGCGTCGGCGGGAACGGTGATGCGGCTGCGCACCTTTCCGTTGACCTGAATGGGATAGTCGACGGTATCGGCGACCAGCCACTTCTTCTCCACCCGCGGGAAAGGCCCGTGCGCCAACGACTTCTCGTGCCCGAGCTTGCCCCACAGTTCCTCGCACAGGTGCGGGGCCAGGGGAGCGAGCATCAGGATCAACGGCTCGACGACTCCACGCGGCGCGCCGTCCGGGTAGGACTTGGTGATGTGGTTGGTCAGCTCGATCAGCTTGGCACCGGCCGTGTTGTCGCGCAGTGCAGCGTAATCCGCATGCACTCCGTCGATCACCCGGTTGAGTACACGCAACGTGTCCTCGGTGGGCTTGGCATCGGTGACGCGAACCTCACCGGTCGTCTCGTCGAGCACCAGCCGCCAGACGCGCTGCAGGAATCGCTGCGCACCGACGACGTCCTTCGTGGCCCACGGCCGCGAGGTGTCCAGCGGACCCATCGACATCTCGTAGACACGCAGGGTGTCGGCACCGTATTCGGCGAAGATCTCGTCGGGGGAGACCGAATTCTTCAGCGACTTACCCATTTTGCCGTATTCACGGTTGACGGGCTGGTCCTGATAGAAGTAACCGCCGTCGCGCTCGACGACCTCGGCCGCGGGCACGTAGACCCCACGCGCGTCCGTGTAGGCATAAGCCTGGATGTAGCCCTGGTTGTACAACCGTCGGTACGGCTCGCTCGAGCTGACGTGCCCCAGATCGAAGAGCACCTTGTGCCAGAACCGCGAGTACAGCAGGTGCAGCACCGCATGCTCGACGCCACCGACGTAGAGATCGACGCCGCCGGGATCGTGGGGCCCGTGGATCTCCGGACGCGGCCCGACCCAGTACTTCTCGTTCTCCGGGTCGGCGAAGGCCTCGGAGTTGGTCGGGTCGACGTAGCGCAGTTGGTACCAGGAGCTGCCGGCCCACTGCGGCATGACGTTGGTGTCGCGGGTGTACGTCTGCAGGCCGTCGCCCAGATCGAGCTCGACGTTGACCCAAGCATCGGCCTTGGCCAGTGGTGGGGACGGCTCGGAGGCAGCGTCGTCCGGGTCGAACGAGACCGGAGCGTAGTTCTCGATCTCCGGAAGTTCCACCGGCAGAGCAGAATCCGGAAGACCGTGCGGGTTGCCCTCGGCGTCCCAGACTATCGGGAACGGCTCGCCCCAGTAGCGCTGGCGAGCGAACAGCCAGTCGCGCAGCTTGTACTGGATGGTGCCGCGGCCCGTGCCCTCGGCTTCGAGTCGCGCGATGACGGCCGCTTTGGCCTCCTCGACGGGCAGGCCGTCGAGGAAGCCGGAGTTGACCAGTGCACCGTCGCCGACATAGGCGGCCTCGGTGACGTCGCCGCCGGAGATGACCTCGCGGACGGGCAAACCGAAGGCCGTCGCGAATTCCCAGTCGCGGGCGTCGTGCCCGGGAACGGCCATGATGGCGCCGGTGCCGTAGCCGGTGAGCACGTAGTCGGCGATGAACACCGGCACCTGCTCACCGTTGACCGGGTTCTCGGCGTACGCACCGATGAAGACGCCGGTCTTCTCCTTGTTCTCCTGACGCTCCAGATCGGACTTCGCGGCGATCGACGCGCGGTACGCCGCGACGGCTTCCGCGGGGGTGTCGGCTCCGCCGGTCCACTTGCTCGACACATCGGAAGGCCACTCGGGAGCAACCAAGCCGTCGACCATCTCGTGCTCGGGGGCGAGCACCACATAGCTCGCGCCGAACAAGGTGTCGGGCCGGGTGGTGAACACCTCGATGCCGGAGAACGAGACCTGCGCGCCACGTGAGCGCCCGATCCAGTTGCGCTGCATGGTCTTGACCTTCTCCGGCCAATCCAGGTACTCGAGGTCGTCGACCAGGCGATCGGAGTACGCGGTGATGCGCATCATCCACTGCCTCAGGTTCTTTCGGAACACCGGGAAGTTTCCGCGGTCACTGCGTCCGTCCGCGGTGACCTCCTCGTTGGCCAGCACCGTTCCGAGACCGGGGCACCAGTTGACCATCGAGTTGGACTCGTACACCAGACGGAAACCGTCGATCACCTCGCGGCGTTCACCGACGGTGAGCGAATCCCAGCTTCGGCCGTCCTCGAGCGTGCGCTCACCCGAGGCGAACTCGGCCTCCAGTTCCGAGACGGGTCGCGCCTTACCGAGATCGGCGTCGAACCAGGCATTGAAGATCTGCAGAAAGATCCACTGCGTCCAGTGGTAGAAGTCGACGTCCGTCGTCGCCAGGGATCGCCGCCGGTCGTGACCGAGGCCGAGGCGGCGCAGTTGGCGTCGCATGTTGACGATGTTGTCCTCGGTGGTGCTACGCGGATGCGTGCCCGTCTGCACGGCGTACTGCTCGGCAGGCAGACCGAACGCGTCGTAGCCGAGGGCATGCAACACGTTGCGACCCTGCATGCGGTGGTACCGCGCGAAGACGTCGGTGGCGATGTATCCGAGGGGATGGCCGACGTGCAGCCCACTGCCCGACGGATACGGGAACATGTCCTGGACGAACAGCTTGTCCTTCGGGACGTCTCCGGCGAGTGTGCCGACCGGGTTGGGCGCGTCGAACGTGCCCTGGGCTTCCCACAGGTCCTGCCACTGCTCCTCGATGCGCCCGGCGAGTTCAGCGGTGTAGCGGTACTCGTGTGCGGCGTCGGTGGATGCGTCAACGGAATCGGTCACACCCACCAGCCTAAAGTGTGACGCGGCCCGCCTGATACCAGGACCTCGCTGCGCCGTATCCTGACCACGTGGTCATCGTCTCGGTTGTGTTGTTCGTGCTCGCCCTCGTCGTCGGCGCTGTCGCGCTCGCGTCGCTGCTGGGGCGGCTCCCACGCAACCGCTTCGCCGGTGTTCGCACGGCCGAGGCCATGCGTGACGACGAGACCTTCACCCTCGCCAACCGCGTCGCCGCGCCCACCACCGCCGCGTCGGCGCTGGTCCTGGCGCTCGGCGCGGTGGCCGCTCTCGCACTGAGCGGCATATCCGCCGTCGTCGCGGTCGTCGTGGCTCTGGTGGCCGCACTGTTCATTGCCGCTGCAGGCGGGTCGATCGGAGCCCGCGCCGCAGCGGCCGTCCCTGCGCCCGCCGAGGCCGACGGATGTGGACAGTCCTGCATCTCGTGCAGCCTCAAGGACGCCTGCCAGCCGAGCTGACCCGCCATGAAGCCGAAGTCCGTGCGCACCTTCGATCCTGTCGGGGTGCTGTTCGGCGTAGTGGTCCCGCTCGCCGTGGCCGCACTCGGACCCGTCTTGGCCCACCTGTGGCACAGTCGACTACCCGAGCAGGTCGCCACGCACTTCAGTGGCACCGATCCGGACGACTTCTCCAATCCGATCTCGAGCACCTGGACCCTCGCAATCGTGATCGTGCTGGTCGGCGGCGGCTGCAGTGCGGTCGCATCGCTGGCCCGGGTCCTGCTCATCATGCGCCGGACGATGCTGATCATCGGGCTGACCGTCGTCGGAGTGATCGGCGTCCTGCAGATCGCCACCCTGGTCCGGGAGTTGGATCTGGCGTCCGGTCAGAGTGTCACCATCCCCGGTTGGGCGATCGCGGCGGGCAGCGTCGTCGGCTTCGCCGCCGGGTTGTTCGGCGCTTCCAGGTTGCGAGACCACCGCGAACACGTGCTCGCCACGTCCCCGCCACACTCCGATCTACCTCGCTGCGGCGCCGAGTTACCTCTGGTCGTCCGCGTCGGTGCCAGCCGTCTCGCGGGTATCACCGTAGTGGCGGTAGCCCTGGCCGCCGCGGCTCTGACGTGTTACCTGTCCGGCTCACTGTGGCCGATCTTCCTGTTCGCTCCGTTGACGATTCTGACGCTGTCGCTGCTGCGCTTCACCGTGCACATCGACAGTGACGGGCTCTACGTCTCCAGCCTCGGCATGGCCGCATTCGACTACGACATCGACGAGATCACCGGGGCCTCGGTGCGGACGGTGCATCCGGCCAAGGACTTCGGCGGATGGGGCCTGCGGGTCAAGGGGCGCGGAAACTACGCCGTGGCCACCGAAACCGGCCCCGCGGCATTCGTCACGTTCGCCAACGGTGACCGCCTCACCATCGGTACCGCCGAAGCCGACACGATCGCAGGCACACTCAACACCCTGACCGCACGAACGCGCACAGCACTGGATTAAATTAGCCGAGTGAAGTTGTTGCGCGATACCGTGCTCGATCCGTTTCTGTTGGGCATCGTCACGGTCGCCGTGCTGGCCAGTCTCTTCCCGGCAACGGGCACGGCCGAGGACGTTCTCACCTGGGTCACCCGCATCGCCATCGGACTGCTGTTCCTCATCTACGGCGCGCGACTGTCCCCGCGCGACGCGTGGGAAGGTCTCAAGCACTGGCGCCTGCACGCGGTGATCCTGGCGTCGACGTATCTGCTGTTCCCCGCGCTCGGGCTGGCACTGCGCATACTGAAACCGGGCCTGCTCAGCGATGACCTCTACACCGGGGTGTTGTTCCTGTGCCTGGTTCCCTCGACCGTGCAGTCCTCCATCGCCTTCACCTCCATCGCCCGCGGCAACGTGGCCGGTGCCGTGGTGAGCGCATCGTTCTCCAATATCCTCGGAGTCTTCGTCACCCCGCTGCTGGTGATCGCACTGATGACCACCACCGGCTCGGCCGGCATCGAGCCGAGTTCCATCCTCCGGATCATCGCCCAACTGCTGCTGCCCTTCGTCCTCGGTCAGCTGATACGCCCCTGGGTGACGGGATGGCTCACCCGCCACAGTGCGCCCACCAAGCTCGTCGACCGCGGCTCGATCCTGCTGGTCGTCTTCGCTGCCTTCAGTGAGGCGCAGAACCAGCACGTGTGGTCCTCGATGGCGGTGTGGCGCATCGGCGTCGTCCTCGCAGTCTGTGTGGTTCTACTCGCCCTCGTGCTGACGATCACCTGGTACGTGGGCCTGTTGGCACGCTTTCCGCTCGAGGATCGGCTGGTGCTGCTGTTCTGCGGGTCCAAGAAGAGCCTGGCCAGCGGGCTGCCGATGGCCGCAGTGCTCTTCGTCGGTCAACCGGTCGGATTGATCGTCCTGCCGCTGCTGCTGTTCCACCAGATCCAGTTGATGGTGTGCACGGTGATTGCTCAGCATGTCGCGCGGCGACCCGACGCAGTGGTGAGCGCCGCGAGCTAGATTGGATGGCAGTCGAGGCAACAGGGAGAAAACGATGACGAGGAACGCGCACACCGACGGTGTCGTATCTGCGGCCTACACGGGACGGTTGGGCACCGATCCCGTTCCGGCACTGCGGCTTCCCGAAAACCAGATCGACCCCGATGCCGCCTACCGCTTCATCCACGACGAACTGATGCTCGACGGCAGCTCACGCCTCAATCTCGCGACCTTCGTCACCACCTGGATGGATCCGCAGGCCGAGAAGCTGATGGCGGAGACATTCGACAAGAACATGATCGACAAGGACGAGTACCCGTCCACCGCCGCCATCGAGCAGCGATGCGTCAACATGGTCGCCGATCTGTTCCACGCACCCGGTCTCGATCCGAACGATTCGGCCTCGGCAACCGGCGTCTCGACCATCGGATCCAGTGAGGCCGTGATGCTGGCCGGCTTGGCCCTCAAGTGGCGCTGGCGGGCGAAAGGTGCCGGGACAAGTACCCCGAATCTGGTGTTGGGCAGCAACGTTCAGGTGGTGTGGGAGAAGTTCTGCCGCTACTTCGACGTCGAACCGAAATACCTGCCGGTCGAACGCGGCCGCTACGTCATCACCGCCGAGCAGGTTCGAGAGGCAGTGGACGAGAACACCATCGGAGTCGTCGCCATCCTCGGCACCACGTTCACCGGGGAGCTCGAACCGGTGCAGGAGATCTGCACCACCTTGGACGAGCTGGCCACCTCGGGTGGACCGGACGTACCGGTGCACGTGGACGCCGCCAGCGGCGGTTTCGTCGTGCCGTTCCTCGACCCGGACCTGGAATGGGACTTCCGGTTGCCGCGCGTCAAGTCCATCAACGCCAGTGGCCACAAGTACGGATTGACTTATCCCGGAATCGGATTCGCGGTCTGGCGGACCAAGGAGGACCTACCGGACGACCTGGTGTTCCGGGTGAACTACCTCGGCGGCGACATGCCGACATTCACGCTGAACTTCTCGCGGCCGGGCAACCAGGTGATCGGTCAGTACTACAACTTCCTCAGGCTCGGCAGGGCCGGATACACCGGCATCATGACGGCGTTGCGTGACACCGCCGTTCGCGTCAGCGCACATCTGGACACACATCCCGACGTCGAGGTGATCACCGACGGCTCGGCCATCCCGGTGCTCTCGTTCATGCTGAAGGAGCACTGCGACTTCACCGTCTTCGACGTCTCCCACGAACTACGAGCCCGCGGCTGGCAGGTACCGGCATACACGATGCCGGACAACGCAACCGACGTCGCCGTGCTCAGAATCGTGGTGCGAGAGGGTTTCAGCGCGGACCTGGGCCGAATGCTGTGCGATGCCATCGACGAGGTGATCGACGGACTGAAATCAGGCGGGCACTCGAGCGCGAGGGCCTTCTCTCACTGAGCGTGCCCATGTGAGCGGAAGTTCGACCCCTGCTACGAATTTCCACTCACATGCGGCGCAGCCGCTTTCAGTTCCGGTCGACGTCGATCGGATGGGACGCGAGCAGCGCCAACGGCATCGGCTGCCGACGTAGTACATGCGCCCACAGATCGATCCGCGGTGGCCCCATCACATCGGATGCCAAGGCAGACAGCACGATCCAATCCTCGCGGTCGAGTTCGCCTTCGAGTTGTCCGAACGTCCAGCCCGAATACCCGGCAAAGATGCGCACGCCCTCGACCAATGGCTCGATATCCGCGGGATCGGAATCGAGATCGACCATCACCACTCGACCGTCGACGCGGCGCAGTCCGGGAACTCCGTCGATCGACACGCCGGTGCGCAGCGTCGCCAGGCACAGCGCCGAATCGCGCTTGACCGGCCCACCGACGTACAGCGCCCGCGGCGTGGCCGCCAACTCGGACCAGTTGGGCAACACGTTGTGCACCGCCGTCTCGCTCGGCCGGTTGATCACCACGCCGAGGCTGCCCGCGTCGTTGTGTTCGATGATGTAGATGACGGTGCGCCGAAACGTGGGCTCGACCAGTTCGGTGGACGACACCAACAGACTGCCTGGACGGACATCGCGCAAGGCCGATGCCGTCTGGTCCTCGGGTTCCTCCGCATGCGTTGCCACGCTAGCCATTGTGGCACCGAGCACCGCCGGATGTGGCGCAAGTGATCCGGCCAGTTCCTACGCGTCGTTCCGCAGGCTCCACTCTCGCCCTACTCCCAATCGAGGCCGGCGATCTTCGTCAGAAGTCCCAACTGATACTCGAACAGATCGTCCCTGTTGGCGAAGGTCGTGGCACCGTATTGATCGAAGACGTCGAAGCTGATCGCTCCGAACAGCGACGCCCACACCATCACTCCCAAGGCGATGAGCTCGTCGGACTGATCCAACTCCATCTGTTCTCGGATCTCCTCGAAGCTGTCGTGCAGTGACGCCAATCCCGGCAGATCGGGCGCCACCTCCGGTCGGCGAACATTCCAGGCCGAGTGCAGTACGCCCACCAACGTGGTGATCACCCTGGTGCCCGGACCGGTGGTCTGCTCGGCCGGCGCGTGGTAGCCGGGCACCGGGCTGCCGAACAGCAACGCATACCGGGCAGGCTCGCGCAATCCCCACTGCCGCACCGTCCGACCGAGTGCCAGGAACTTCTCCCTCGGCCCCTCGGCGGCATCCACCGCTGCGTCGACGGTGTCGCCGAGTTCGGTATACCCGTCGACGACGAGCAGTGTCAGCAGCTCGTCCCGACTCGCGACGTATCGGTACACCGCGGAGGACACGACCCCGAGATCGCGCGCGACGGCACGCAGCGACAGGGCCGCGGCACCGTCGGCGGCCAGATGTTCGCGTCCGATGCGGGTGATGTCGGCCAGGGTCTGAGCGCGGGCTCGGGTGCGGGGGGTGCTCGCCATGACTCACACAGTAACGGCCGCTCTTGTTCGAGAGCACTGCTCTTGCTTTCTTCTCGTAACCGGTACACACTGGGAGTAACAGAGAGCACCGCTCTCGTTATCGGAAAGGGAGTAGCCATGACCCAACTACACGTCGTCACCGGAGCCGGACCCGTCGGATGGACCGTCGCCGAACAACTTGCCGAACAGGGCCATTCGGTGCGAATGCTGACCCGCTCCGGCAGCGGCCCCGAGCACCCGATGATCGAGCGTCGCTCGGTGGACATCGAGTCCGACGATCTGCACCCACACCTCGACGGCGCCACCGCTGTCTACCACTGCACCCACGTCGCCTACACGAACAGCGCGTGGCGAGCCAAACTCGAGGCAATGGAACAGCGCGTGCTCGACGCGGCCGCGGGCACCGTCGTCGTCTTTCCCGAAAGTCTGTACGCCTACGGCCGAATCGACGGCCCCATTCGCGAGGACTCGCCCCGGAAGGCCACCTTCCGCAAACTGGGCGTGCGCACGCAACTGTTGGACGCCAGGGACCGCCACGCGACTCCCACCGTCAGCGTCGCGGCCTCGGACTTCTACGGGCCCCGCGTCATGACCTCGCACATGGGCGAGCGCGTGATCGCGAACATTCTGGCCGGCAAGCCGATCCGCGTCATCGCAGCTGCTGACCTCCCGCACTCGTTCACCTACGTACCAGACCTCGCCGCCGCGATGATCACCGCCGCCGCGTCGCCGTCGATGTGGAACACCGTCCTGCATGCACCGACAGCTCCTGCGGTCTCGCAGCGGGCGATGATCGAGATGTACTCCGCCGCAGCCGGGTTGCCCACCCCGAAGGTCGGCGTCATCGCGCCCTGGCTGATGCGGGCACTGAGCGTCGTGCCCGGACCGACGAGAGAACTCGGCGACACCCTCTACCAGTTCCGCTACCCGTACGTCCTCGACTCGACCCGTAGCGAGGCGATTCTGGGGCTCGAACCGACCTCCCTGGCCGAGGGCACCGCCGCCACGATGGATTGGTGGACGGCTGCGCATCGGGCGGTAGCCACCGGCAACTAGAGTTCCCTCGGTGAACGACGACTCCTTCCGCACCCGACTGCGCCAGTCGCCGGGAGTCGGCAAGCTCACCACCGTGCGGTTCGCCGGTCAGTTCGGCGACGGACTGTTTCAGGCCGCGCTCAGCGGCGCGATTCTGTTCAATCCCGAGCGCGCAACGAATCCGGCCGAGATCGCGGCGGGATTCGCCGTGCTGCTCGTGCCCTACTCCCTGGTCGGACCGTTCGCCGGTGCATTACTGGACCGCTGGGATCGAAGAGCGGTCCTGTTGTGGGCCAATATCATTCGCATCGTGTTGATCCTGGTGACGGCAATCATGCTGTTCGCCGGAGTGCCCGCAACACCGTTGCTGCTACTGGCACTGGCCACCGTGGGGCTGAGCAGGTTCGTTCTCGCTGGTGCCTCGGCGTCGCTGCCGCACGTGGTTCGGCCGTCGTGGTTGGTGCCGATGAACTCGGTACTGGCCACCGTCGGGTCCGGTTTCGCTGCCGCCGGTGCCGGCCTCGCCGTCGCGGTGATCGGCGTCGTCGGGGCCGGTGACGCGGCTTCGGCGCTTGCGGTCGGTCTCGCCGCCACCGGATCGATCGTCGGGGCGCTCGCCGCCGCACGCTTCAGCCCCCGGTCACTCGGGCCGGGCGGCGAAAGCCGGACCGACAACCCGGTCAAGGACGTGGCCGCCGGATTGGCATCGGGAGCGCTGGCCGTGTGGCGTTCGCCCGGTGTGACGGCTGCGATGCTCGGCATCGGGACCCATCGCGTCGTCTTCGGCATCAACACCCTGATCATGGTGTTGATCCTGCGCGAGAACACCGAAAGCTCGCTGCCCGGCGGCCTCGCCGGTTTCGGTATTGCCGTCGGAGCCACCGCCACGGGAATGTTCCTCGCGGCCGTGATCACTCCCTTCGTACTTCCGCGGTGGGGACGCACCCCCACGATTGCGCTCGCGCTCGTGTTCGCCATCGTGGCCCAGCTCGCCGCCGTATCGGGCCTGACCCAGAACAGCTTGTCGATCGGGGCCTTCCTACTGGGGATCGCCGGGCAGACGGTCAAACTCAGCGGCGACGCCGCGATGCAGATCGACATCGACGACACCCACCGCGGACGCGTCTTCGCGCTGCAGGACACCGTGTTCAACATCGCGTTCGTCGCCGCCCTGGCCGGAGCAGCGTTCGCCGTCGGCCCCGCCACCACCGATCTGAGTCGTGACCCCACCGCGCACATGCTGGTGTTCCTCGGAGCGGGCCTCTACGCCCTCGGATTGGCTGCGGTGGCCGTCAACACCAGGCGCGCAGCTCCCTGAGGTGGTGTATCTTCCTTTCCGGACCGGCAGGTCTCGGTAGAAATGGGGGCACCGGATGTACGGCCGTACGACATCGCTCGGTTGCGTACTTGCAGTTACTGCAGGCACCGCCGTCCTTGCCGCGCCCCCGGCGTTCGCCGCTCCGCCGCCACCGGTGAACTCCTGCGGTGAAACAGGATTCGATCCCAAGTTCTACCCACCCGAGCCCATCGGCCCGGGAAGTCTGCCGCAGCTGCCACCGCTACCGGACCGACTGGTGGTACCCGTTCCGTATCCGTCCCTCGAACTGGTACCGGTACCGGACCCGCCACCGAACAACACCCGCGTCCAGGCCGAGCCGCTGACCGATCCGTGCGCAGACCCGTGCCCCGATCTCACCGGTACCGACGACCCACCCGCAGCCGGTACCGGATCTGCGGGCCACCTGCCCTTCCCGCGAATCGAGATCGAACCGCAGCCCGAAACGATCCCCATCCCGATTCCCGGTCCTGGTGGTGTCCCGGGAACACCGCCTCCGGCCCCCGTCGTCACCTCCGCAGAGTCGGGCCCGAAGACTCCGCTGCCCCCGGCACCTGCCGTCGGCGAGGTCGGGGTGGTCTCGCAGCTGACCGGTCCGGGTTCGCAGAACCGCACCGACAAGCGCTGGCAGGTCGACGGCACCGACCTCGGCATCATGTGGGAGAGCAAGCCCGGCGAGGTCGCGATCGCCTTCGGCGATTCGTTCGGAAAGGGCTGGGAATTCGGCGTCGTGGGCGGCGAGGACTGGCGCTCCAACGCGCTGGGCCACAGCACCGACGCCGACCTCTCCGACGGCATGACCCTGGACTCGATGGTGCAGGATTCACGTTGTCACGCAGCTGAATTGCTGCCTTCACGCAAGATCGAGAACTGGGAGACGACGGTCATTCCCACCTCCGGATTCGCGATCGACGACCGCCAGTACATGTCGTACATGTCCATTCGGCGCTGGAGCATCGTCCCCGGAATGTGGTGGACCAACTACGGCGGTATCGCCTATTCCGACGACGACGGTTCCACCTGGGTCAAGGACGAGCATGCCAAGTGGCACAACGGATTCGGCCTATCCGAGTTCCAGGTCTCGACGATGGTCCCCGCCGGTGAGTACGTCTACATGTTCGGCACCGTCAACGGACGCGTCGGACAGATCGCTCTCGCTCGGGTCGCGAAGGACCAGGTGCTGAACAAGACCGCCTACCAGTACTGGGTGAACGGCACCTGGGCTCCCGTCGGATCGAACGAGGCCACCCCCATCGCCGACGGTATGGCCGGGGAACTGTCGGTTCGTCACGACGAGTCCCGGGGAATCTGGCAGATGACCTACCTCGACCCGATTCGGGGAAGAATCGTTCTACGAGAAGCGAATTCACCGCAGGGGGAGTGGACCGAACCGACCACTCTGATCGACACGGCCGAGTACCCGAAGACCTACGGCGGCTTCATCCACCCGTGGTCGACGCCGAACGAGCTGTACTTCACCGTCTCGGAGTGGGACAGCTACAACGTCTACCTCGTCAAGGCCGAGCTTCGCTCGTCGTGAGTGCACGTGCGCGGGACGCGCTATCGGGTCTGCCACCACTCGAGCAATGCGGCTTCGGCCTCTTCACGGGAGAGCGGTCCGCGGTCGAGCCGCAGCTCCTTGAGGTATTTCCAGGCCTTGCCCACCTCGGGTCCTGCCGGGATGCCGAGCAGTTCCATGATGGCGTTGCCGTCCAGATCGGGGCGGACCCGCGCCAGGTCCTCCTGCTCGGCGATTCGGGCGATGCGCTCTTCGAGGTCGTCGTAGGTTGCCTGCAGCGCGGCAGCGCGGCGCTTGTTCCTGGTGGTCGAATCGGCCCGAACCAGCTTGTGCAACGTGGGGAGTAGCTCGCCGGCGTCGGTGGCGTAACGGCGGACGGCCGAATCGGTCCACTGCCCCTTGCCGTAGCCGTGAAAGCGCAGATGCAGGAACACCAGATGCGAGACGTCCTCGATCATCTTCTTGGAGTACTTCAGTGCGCGCATCCGCTTTCGCACCAGCTTGGCACCGACGACCTCGTGGTGGTGAAAGCTGACTCCGCCGCCGGGCTCGTTGCGTTTGGTGTCGGGCTTGCCGATGTCGTGCAGCAGCGCGGCCCACCGCAAGACGAGGTCCGGATCGCCGTCCTCGAGGTCGATGGCCTGCTTCAGGACCGTCAACGAATGCCAGTAGACGTCCTTGTGCTGGTGATGCTCGTCGATCTCGAGTTTCATGTCGGGCACTTCGGGAATGATGCGCTGAGCCAGGCCGGTCTCGCACATCACGTCGATTCCGTCGATCGGGTGCGCACCGAGGATCAACTTGTCCAGCTCGACCTGGATGCGTTCGGCGGTGATGCGATCGATCTGCTCTGCCATCTCCACCATGGCGCGGTGCACCCGCGGCAGGAGCGCGAAGCCGAGCTGGGAGACGAACCGGGCGGCACGCAACATCCGCAGCGGATCGTCACCGAACGAGACCTCCGGCTCCGCCGGCGTGTCGAGAACACCCTCGAGCAGCGCATCCATGCCGCCGAGCGGGTCGACGAACTCCTGGGCACCGTCGGCGCCGAGGCGGACGGCCATGGCATTGACGGTGAAATCACGTCGCACGAGATCTTCTTCGAGGCTGTTGCCGTACTGCACCTCGGGATTGCGGGAGACCTGATCGTAGGAGTCGGCGCGGAAGGTGGTGATCTCGATCTGCTGGCCGTCCTTGGCCGCGCTGATCGTGCCGAACGCGATGCCCGTGTCCCACTGATGATCGGCCCAGCCCGAGAGCAGCGATTGCACCTCCTCGGGTCTGGCGTCGGTGGTGAAATCCAGATCGGTGCCGAGTCGACCGAGAACAGCATCGCGGACCGTCCCGCCGACGAGGTACAGCTCGTGCCCGGCAGCGGCGAAGAGTGCGCCCAGCGGAGTCAACACCGGAGCGAGCTCGCGCAGCGTCACCGCAGCTCCGGCCAGCAACCTTTCCCGGCGGGCATCGGTGTGCTCGGCGGAAACGGAGGACAAGGACTGATCGGCCACGGTGGAAGAGCCTACTGGCGCTACGACGAAGGGATTGTCTGGGCCACTGGGTGCGGCACGGCAGAACAGTGCCCGCAGGCAACTAGTATCGATTGGGTGTCTGCTGCCGAACGATCGAACAGGAGCCGCCGCAACCCGCGGCGGCGTCAGACACGCGCCGACACCGAACCACCCAAACTGCGCACCGTCCGAGAGACCTCAGCGGGCGGCCTGGTGGTCGCCGGCCTCGACGGTCCACCCGCCACCCGCTGCGCCGCCCTGATCGGCCGCACCGACCGTCGCGGTCGCCTGCTCTGGTCCCTGCCCAAGGGACACATCGAGCACGGTGAAACCGCCGAACAGACGGCCATGCGTGAGGTTGCCGAGGAAACCGGAATCCGCGGAACCGTCCTGGCCTCGTTGGGCAGCATCGACTACTGGTTCGTCACCGAGGGCCGACGCGTCCACAAGACCGTTCACCACTACCTGCTGCGATTTCTCGGCGGCGAACTCTCCGACGAGGACCTCGAAGTCACCGAGGTCGCCTGGGTGCCGCTCAGCGAGCTGCCGTCTCGGCTCGCCTACGCGGACGAACGCAAACTGGCCGCCATCGCCGACCGCCTCATCGCACACATGAACAACGGTGACATCGACGACGGTGACATCGACGACGGCACCACCACCAGCGGAAAACCGAGCGCACCCACCCCCGGCGGGAAGTGATCGTGCGGGCCCGGAAGGTCACTGCCGCCGCACTGACCTCGATTTTTCTTGCCGCAGCACCAGCGGTCGGCATGGCGACGATGCTCCCCGGGCAGCTTCCCGATGCCGCCGCCCAGCCCGATACGTCCACTGGCGAGACCAGCACCTTTCCCGACACTCCCAGGACGCAGGCAGGTAACCCCTTCCTCACGCTCAGCATCGACACCGTCGCGCCCTCCACTGTCACCACCACCAGCGACCCGTTCGTCACGGTCCGCGCGACCGTCACCAACACCGGAGACCGATCCGTCGAGGACGTCGGCGTCCGCATGCAGGCCGCCGCCGCGATAGACACCACCGCAGGACTACGCACCTCGCTGACCCTCGACCAGGACAGCTTCGACCGCGTCGGCGAGTTCGTCACGGTCGCCGACGCCTTGGAGGAGGGCGAGAGCCGCCAGTTCGACATGTCGATGCCGCTGCGCAGCACCACCGAGGCCTCGCTCGGAATCGACGCGCCCGGCGTCTACCCGCTGCTGCTCAACGTCAACGGCACACCCGAATACGGCGGAACGGCCCGCCTTGACGACGCCCGCTTCCTGCTTCCGGTCGTGGGACTGCCCCGAAACCCCGGTGAGCAGGATCCCCTGGCACCCGACGCGACGCCACTACCGCCGAACACCCGAAACCCCGTCGCGATGACGGTGCTGTGGCCACTCGCCGACAAACCCCGCCTCGCCGCCGGATCACCCGGTTCGGTCGACGAGCGAGTTCGACTGATCGACGACGACCTGGCCGGCGAGCTCGCCGAAGGCGGACGACTCGACACCCTGCTCAAAGCTGTGGAGTTCGCGACGAAGCCGGCCCTTGACCCGGGTGGCAATCTGGCCTCCAGCCTGTGTCTCGGCATCGACCCCGACCTGCTGGTCACGGTCTCGAACATGACCCGCGGCTATCTCGTGGTCGACAATCCGGCCGATCCGGCCAGCACCGCTCGTGAAGGCACGGGCAGCGCCGCCGCAGCCCAGTGGCTCGCACGCCTGGAAACGCTCGCATCGAACACCTGCGTGACGGCACTGCCGTTCGCGCAAACCGACCTGGGCGCGGTGGCCGACATCGACGACGCCGCCCTGCGCAGCGGCGCGATCGCCGCTCCGGCGGACATCGTCGACGGCATCCTCGGAATCACCTCGACCCGAGGCTTCACCTGGAGCACCACCGGCGGCGTCGACGCCGACACCGCCGAGGCCCTTCGAACCGCGGGCACCAACACCGTGCTGGTGGCCGACAACAGCGTCAGCCCGCCCTCCGCGGCACCGATGTCGCTGCTCGACCCGACGACCGCACCCACGTCGACGCTGGCCGCCACCCAGTACGACGCCGCCACCGCAGCGGCGCTGGCAGGCGTCGGTTCCACACCGTCCACTCCACCGCTGACTCCCGCCGAACAACGCTTCGACCTCGACACGGACTCACGCACAGCACGTCTGCAGGACGCACTCGGGGCCGTCAACTTCCATGCGCTCGTCGGTACCGACCGGCCGGGCCGAACCGTCACCGTCGCGCCGCCGCAGTACTGGACCGCGGGGGCAGACGAGCCCTCGGCCATTCTGTCCTCGATGTCCTCGCTGCTGCGTTCGGGATTGGCGACGCCGCGGCCACTGTCCGCGCTACTGGCCGAGCCCGCCTCGGGACCACCGGTGACCGGTATCGATGCGGGGACCGAGTTCGACGCCGGCACCATCGAGCTGGTCCGATCGCAGAGCGCTCGGGTCGAGACCTTGATGCAGTCGCTCGTCGAAGATCCCCAGTCGCCGCTGACCCCACGCCTGTACGCCGCACCATTGCGTGAGGACATGCTCCGCGCGCTGACGACCGCCGGTCGAGCCAGTTCGGCCGACGACGACGCACGAAACGCTGCGCGCACCCGACTCGCCGCCACCCGAATCGGCCTCGACACCATCTACGGATCGGTCACCGTCCTGGCTCCTGGCGGTGTGTACACCCTCGCCTCCGAGCAGAGCCCCCTGCTACTCGTCGCCCGCAACGACCTTCCTATCCCCGTCAACGTGCTGCTCCGAGTCGACGCGCCGCCGGAAATGACGATCAGCGACGTCGGCGTCACCCAGCTCCCGGCCCGTGGATCACGGACCATCACCGTCCCGGCCGAGGTCGACGACACCCGAAACCTGTCCGTCGATTTCTCCGTCACCACCCTCGACGGCACCAGGCTCGGCGAGGTGTCGACAGTGTCCGTACGGTCGAACGCATACGGCCAGGCCCTGGCCATAATTACCGCTTGCGCCGGTGCTCTCCTACTGTTGCTTGCAGGTCGACGACTGTGGCATCGATTCAGAGGGCAACCCGACCCGGCCGACGAAGGGTACGAGAGACCATGACAGGCAACGTCCCGTACGACGGCGACCTGCCGCGGTCACGCATGCCCGCAGCACAGGTCTTCCGGCGCACGACCGCGCCCCGGTCCGCGCCCTGGGAACGGCGGGCGCAGCCGGAGCTGCGCTCGTACCCGGCGCCGCCGCCGCTCGACGGTCAGCCCGCCGCCGACGACACCATCACCCAGCTGATTCCGCGGTTTCGTGACGAGGATTACCCGCAGGCACCGTCCGGAACGGTTCCACCGACGAAGATCCCGCCGGGCGGGTCCGAGCCGTCACCGCAGCCCGAACCCGCACCGCAGAAGTCCCTACTGGCAGCGTCGGGTTCGATCGCCGTAGCGACCCTGGTCAGCCGCATCACCGGGTTCGCCAAGCAGGTCGCCATGACGGCCACCCTCGGTCCGGCGCTGGCCAGTGCGTTCACCGTCTCGACGATCCTGCCGAACATGATCTCCGAGCTCGTCCTCGGCGCAGTCCTCGGAGCCATCGTCGTTCCGGTGTTGGTCCGAGCCGAGCAGGAGGACGCCGACGGCGGACGGGCATTCGTTCGACGCCTGTTCACCCTCGCGGTGGCGCTGCTCGGAACCGTGGCGCTGGCGGCAACGATCGCGGCCCCGCTGCTGGCGCGGCTGATGCTCGACGGTGATCCGAAGGTCAACGAGGACCTGACCATCGCGTTCACCTATCTGGTGCTGCCCGCGCTGATGTTCTACGGCCTGTCCGGCCTGCTCACGGCCGTGCTCAACACCCGGCAGAACTTCAAGCCCGGAGCCTGGGCACCGGTGTTCAACAACCTGATCGTGCTCGCGGTCTTCGCCCTGTACCCCTTCGTTCCGGGCGAGATCACTCTGAACACGATCGAGATGAGCAACCCCAAAATCCTCGTCCTCGGCCTCGGCGTCACCGCCGGTGTCATCACCCAGGTCGCTGCGCTGATCCCGGCTCTGCGGCGCGAACGCATCGACCTGCGCCCGCTGTGGGGATTCGACGAACGACTGAAGAAGTTCGGCGCGATGGCCGCCGCGATCGTGCTCTACGTCGTCATCAGCCAGATCGGACTGATCGTGGCCACCAGGATCGCGTCGGGCACCGACGATGCCAGCAACGTGATCTACTCACAAGCCTGGATCGTGCTGCAGCTGCCCTACGGCATCCTCGGCGTGACCGTCCTGACGGCCATCATGCCCAGGCTCAGCCGCAACGCCGCGAACGGTGACACACCCTCGGTCGTCGACGATCTCTCGGTCGCCACTCGGCTGACGATGGTCGCGCTGGTACCGATCGTGGTGTTCCTGACCTTCGCGGGGCCGTGGGTGGGCCAGGCGCTGTACGGCTTCGGCCGGTTCGCCGACGTCGCACCCAGGCTCGGCGAGGCCGTGAGCTGGTCGGCGTTCTCCCTCATCCCGTACGCCCTCGTCCTGATCCACCTCCGCGTGTTCTACGCCCGCGAGAAGGCCTGGACACCGACCTGGATCATCCTCGGCATCACGGCCGTCAAGATCGGGCTCTCCCTGCTTGCCCCGATCCTCGCGTCCTCGCCCGAGCAGGTGGTGCTGCTGCTCGGCGCAGCGACCGGCCTGGGCTACACCATCGGCGCGATCATCGGCGGATACCTGCTGCACAAGAGCCTGGGCAGCCTGCGGATGGCCAACGTCGGCAAGACCGTCTGGCTGGTTCTGATCGCCTCACTGGCCGGTGGCGCAGCCATGCTCGCGATCGATCAGGTCCTCGGCCTCGACGGGGCGATGAACGGCTGGCTGGGCAACTTCCTGCGCGTCGCGATCGACGCCGTTGTAATGCTCGGCATCACGTTCTCGATACTCTGGTTCGGGAAGATCCCCGAAGTACTCGCGGTCACCGTGGCGCTGAGCCGCATCGTTCGCAGATTCCGCGGTGCGCACGCTCGGCAGGACGCAGATCCGGCCTCGGCAGAAACCGGCGTTATTCCGGTTATTCGAACCGAGGCCACAAGGGACACTGCGCGGGATCGGCTCCCGTACCCTGGTCATCGGCGCCCGGGGGCACAAGCCAACGAAGGTCGACCGTTTGCAGAACAACACGGGGCATATACGCCTGAAGGAGTGACAGTGACCGACGACGATGTTGCTGGGGGGCCGGCGCAGTCTCCAGCAAACGAAGCCGACCGAACGAGCGGCGGAGTCGAAGTCGACACCCAGAACCGCGCCGACTCCGAAGCAGGTGAGGCTGCGTCTGCTTCCAAGACCCCGTCCTCGTCCACGACACCAGCTTCCTCGAAGGATGCGGCACCCTCGAAGACGACTGCACCCCCGAAGACGCCTGCGCCCGAGAAGCCACAGAGCGCCGCCGAGAAGCCCGAACAGGGCACCGAGAACTCGGGCGAGAAGACCACCTCCGACAAGCGGCCTCCGAAGCCCGTCGACAAGACGATTGCCATTTCCAAGGCCACGCTGGCCTCGCGCCCGACCGACAAGACGATCTCGATTTCCAAGGCACAACTGCCGCCCGAGACTGCAGCCGACGAGAAGGCAGCGAAGGACTCGAAGACAGAGTCTGCCTCCTCGAGCGAGCCCCGCACCGAATCCGAGCCCGCAGCCGATTCTGCGACGAAGGCGGCAACGGACAAACCGGCAGAGTTCGCCGACAAGGCAAGCACTTCCGACAAGGCAAGCAAGGTCGACAAGGCAGGCAAAGCCGAGGACGCCGACAAGGCAGACCAGCCGGCCACCCCCGAGGACGCGTCCGAGCGCACTCTGCGCGGACCCACCCTCATTCCTGGTGCCTCCGTCGCCGGTGGCCGGTATCGACTACTGGTGCCGCACGGCGGCGCGCGTGGCCTCAAATTCTGGCAAGCCCACGACGTCAAACTCGATCGCGAGGTCGCGCTGACGTTCGTCGATGCCGAACAGCAGTCCACCGCGTCACCCAACGACCGCACCGAGGGGCCACAGGCCATCCTCTCGCGCACGCTACGGCTGGGCCGAATCAACTCACCCGGCCTCGCACGCGTGCTCGACGTGGTGCGCGGCAGCTCGGGTGGCATCGTCGTGGCGGAATGGACTCCCGGCCGATCGCTACGCGAAATGGCCGACACCGTGCCGTCACCCACCGGTGCTGCTCGCGCGATCAAGGTCCTCGCTGCGGCAGCCGAGGCGGCACACCGCAGTGGTGGTGCATTGTCGATCGATCATCCCGATCGTGTGCGCATCAGCTCCAGTGGCAACGCTGTGTTGGCATTCCCGGCGACCTTGGCCGACGCCGATCCCAGCTCGGATGTACGCGGGCTCGGCGCGATGCTCTATGCACTGATCACGGCCAGATGGCCGCTGTCCGACGCCACCGGCGCAGCCGTCGTATCCGGCGAGGGCAGCCCGGCTCGCAGCGTCGGCGGCATGCGTCCGGCCGACCGCGACGACGAGGGCACCCCGCTCGAGCCGAGACAGGTTCGTCCGGATGTTCCGTTCGAGATTTCCGCCGTCGCCGTGCGGGCGCTGGAGCAGAACAGTGGTATCCGCACCGCCGCCACCGTGCAGCACGTCCTCGACCAGGCGGCCGTCGTCAACGACAAGACCGATCTGATGCCGGCTCTTCGGTTGGGACAACGCGCACCGGGTGCCAGCGGCCACTCTCTTGCCGACCCCGAGGAAATCGCCGCCGAAAAGGCGAAATCGACCCGTACGAACATCGCCATCGCAGTTCTCGGCGCGCTGACGGTGGTCATTCTCGCGTTCGCCGGCTACTGGTTGTTCACCTCGATCGCCGGTGACAGCAACGACACGCCCCTCGACACCCAGGAGTTCGGTCTGACCACTCCGGCCGAGGCACCGCCCACGGGCGATACCGCTGCGCCGCCCGCACCGGAAGCGACGGGTGGCCCGGTTGCCCTCGACGGAGTCAGTGTCTTCTCTCCGCAGGGATCTGCCGACAACCCCGGCTCGGCCGGCAATGCGATCGACAACGACCCTGCCACTGCGTGGACCACCGACAGCTACTTCCAGCAGTTCCCGGCCCTCAAGAACGGCGTCGGCCTGCTCGTCTCCATCCCGTCGACCCAGCTGAAGAACGCGTGGATCGAGTCGACATCGCCGGGAACTGTCGTCGAGATCAGGTCGGCACCCAACGGCTCTCCCAGCCTGAGCGACACCACCCTGCTCGGTGAAGCCACCCTGCAGAACGGCAGAACCGATATCGCTCTCGACGACGTGGAGCCCACCGCCGACGTACTCGTCTGGATCACCAAACTCGGAGAGCAGGGCGGCCGCATCGCCACCTCGATCTCCGAGATCGGTTTCGACTCCTGAACCCAACGACCGGTCCGCAATTCGGGCTTGTTTCGTACTTCATGGTCTTCATGGCCTAGGCTCCCCCCAGTGCGTTAACACGGGGGGAGCCGTTTTCGTATGACCGAACGTATCGATTCGGCGCCAGGGGAGCGCACGGATGCGGATCTGCTGGCTGCTCATGCGGCCGGGGAGCCGAACGCATTTGCGACATTGATCTACCGGCACCACGAACATCTGTGGCTGACGGCTCGGCGAACGAGTTACACGTCCGAGGACGCGTCCGACGCGTTGCAGGAGGCGCTGCTCTCCGCACATCGCACTGCCGGATCGTTTCGGGCGGACGCCGCAGTGCGCAGCTGGTTGCACAAGATCGTCGTCAATGCCTGCCTGGACCGCATCCGGCGGAACAAAGCACGACCCTCGGTTCCGCTGAGCGAGAACGAAAGTCATGAGCCGGCCTCTCCGAGGGATCACATCTCCGAGACCGAAACCACCATCGTGGTCCGGCAGGCGCTGATGGCGTTGCCACCCGATCAGCGTGCAGCCGTCGTCATCGTGGACATGGAGGGATACTCGGTGGCCGACGCCGCCACATTGCTCGGGGTGCCCATCGGTACCGTCAAGAGTCGATGCGCGCGTGGTCGACTCAAGCTCTCGTCCCAGCTCGCTTACTTGAAAGACGCAGGGAACCGAATCTAGCGCGCTCGCGTCTATACCGTGTGAGAGCGAAAGTAGATTCGGTGAGGGGAGGCAACACCATGTCGTCGGACACCGACGTCGAGCACGCTGCCCCGTTCTCGCCCGAACTACTTGCCGAACTGCACGCGGACGCGCTGCCCGAGGACGTCAGCAGCCGGCTGTGGCCACTGGTCCTCCGCGACGAGGAGTCGATGCGTGTACTCGCCGGTC
Source organism: Rhodococcus sp. MALMAid1271 (assembly GCF_049195265.1). Classification (NCBI taxonomy): domain Bacteria; kingdom Bacillati; phylum Actinomycetota; class Actinomycetes; order Mycobacteriales; family Nocardiaceae; genus Rhodococcus; species Rhodococcus sp. MALMAid1271. Next base: position 313,787 of record NZ_JBMIRQ010000108.1, read on the forward strand.
TCGACGCCGTGACGGCTCGATTGCACGAGGTGGGCGAGGACACACGGGGGACGCTGCCCGTTCCGCCCGAGGTCGCCGAGCAGATCGGTCGAACGATCTGCGGCGTCGAACTCACCACTCGGCCGGAGGACCACTCCGTCGTGGTTCCGCTCCGCTCACGCAGACGCTACGCCGTGCTCGGAAGTGCCGCTGCCGCAGCGCTTCTCATCGGTGGTTCCATCGCCTTCGCTGCACTGTGGAACAACCAGGCCACCCAGGACTCCGTTGTTGCCGGCCCTGTGGCTGCTCCCGACGGGTCACTGACGATCGATTCGGCGGACGTGGACTCCGGTGTCGCGTTCAGCATCATCGGCAAACACGATTCCGGCGTCCTCTCCGATCCAGCCGATCTCACTGCGTGCCTGGCGGCCAACGACCTCGACCCCGCGACCACGGTGCTCGGTTCGACTCAGGTCCGGATCGACGGCCGAAGCGGAACCCTGCTCGTCCTCGCCGGTCCGCAACCAGCCCAGCTCATCGCTCTGGCTGTCGGCAACGACTGCAGTGCGACCAACCCGGACGTACTGACGCGGCGCGATATCGGCTGACACACCGCTCACCGGGGAACAACTGCCTCTAGGGTGGTGTTGATCAGGTGTACGTCGACCGACGTGTGCAGTGCGCACTCGGCTGTCGGCACCCCAGTACACGCCGCACAAGATCGGAAGGTCTGCATTGAGTACCCCCAAGGTTCACGATCTCATCATCGTCGGTTCGGGACCGGCCGGATACACCGCCGGTGTCTACGCGGCCCGCGCCGAACTCGAACCGATCCTGTTCGAGGGAACGCAGTTCGGCGGTGCGCTCATGACGACGACCGAGGTCGAGAATTTCCCGGGGTTCCGCGAGGGCATCATGGGCCCGGATCTGATGGAACAGATGCGCGAGCAGGCCGCACGCTTCGGTGCCGACATCCGCACCGAGGACGTCGAAGAACTCGACCTGACCGGCCCGATCAAGACCGTCTCGGCGGGCGGCGAAACGTACCAGGCGCGCGCGATCATCCTCGCGATGGGCGCAGCCGCTCGCTACCTGTCCGTTCCGGGTGAGGAGAAGTTGCTCGGCCGCGGCGTCAGCGCCTGTGCCACCTGCGACGGTTTCTTCTTCCGCGACCAGGACATCGCCGTCATCGGCGGCGGCGACTCGGCGATGGAGGAGGCGACGTTCCTCACTCGATTCGCTCGTAGTGTCACGATCGTGCACCGCCGCAGTGAGTTCCGCGCCTCGCGCATCATGCTCGAGCGCGCCAAGAACAACGACAAGATCCGATTCCTCACCGACACCAAGGTGCTCGAGGTCCTGGGCGAGACGAGCGTCACCGGAATTTCGCTCGAGCACGCGGAAACCGGAGAGAAGTCGACCCTGGACGTGACCGGAATGTTCGTCGCGATCGGGCACGATCCCCGCAGCGAACTGGTCAAGGGCCAGGTCGAACTCGACGACGCCGGTTACGTCAAAGTCTCTTCGCCGACCGCGGCCACCTCGGTCGAGGGCGTTTTCGCGGCGGGCGACCTCGTCGATCACGTGTATCAGCAGGCCATCACCGCTGCCGGTACAGGTTGTACCGCCTCGATCGACGCGGAGCGTTGGCTGGCCGAGCAGGGCGACATCACCACCAACACGCTCGCCAACGCCGACCGACCGGTCGACGCCGTCACCGCCTGATCAAGTCCGCATTTCACATCCAGTTTTCATACCGCGAGGAGATAGACATGTCCGACGACAAGAGCACAGTCACCATCACCGATGCATCGTTCGTCGATGATGTATTGACCAGCGAAAAGCCCGTCTTGGTCGACTTCTGGGCCACCTGGTGCGGCCCGTGCAAGATGGTTGCTCCGGTTCTCGAGGAGATTGCTGCCGAGCACAAGGACAAGCTCACCATCGCCAAGCTCGACATCGACGCCAACCCGCAGGCCGCACGTGACTTCAAGGTCATGTCCATTCCAACGCTCATCCTGTTCCAGGGTGGCAAGCCGGTGAAGCAGATCGTGGGCGCCAAGGGCAAGGCCGCGCTGCTCAAGGACCTCGAAGGCGTTATCTGATTCACTTCGCCAGCATGTGGATTGCAGCGGAAGGCAGTCTTTCTGCGACAATCATCTGATGTGCCGATGCTCAGCGTCGGCACATCAGCCGCATCAACATGTGGTTTCAGTCGCAACGATGGAGAGGCGTGTCGAGGATGCAGGAGCTCAGTCACGGCGATTCCGGTCCCGCCGTCGCCGAGGTTCGTGGCACGCTCTCGGCGCTCGGCTTTCTCCATGAAGCTGTGGTTCCCCCCGGCCCGATGGACGACGGTCACTGGACCGCCCCCGGTTCGGTCTTCGACGGTGCCCTCGGCGGGGCCGTCCGCGCCTTCCAACAACACCGCGGTCTGTTGGTCGACGGGGTAGTCGGTCCGGCCACATATCGCGCATTGAAGGAAGCGTCGTACCACCTCGGTGCGAGAACCCTCATCTACCAGTTGTCGGCTCCGCTGTACGGAGACGATGTCGCGTCCTTGCAGACGCGACTTCAGGACCTCGGTTTCTACAGCGACCGTGTCGACGGCTTCTTCGGTCCCCGGACTCACGAGGGCCTGTCCTCGTTCCAGCGTGAGATCGGACTCGCGCCGGATGGGATCTGCGGACCGGCCACGCTCCGTTCCCTCGATCTGCTCGGTACCCGCGTCACCGGCGGATCACCGCACGCCATGAGCGAAGAGGAACTCGTCCGCAAGTCCGGCCCGCAGCTGACCGGCAAGCGCATCGTCATCGATCCCGATCTCGGCGGCGCCGACACCGGCCGCATCGTCGACGGTTCTCTGGGGCGAGTGTCCGAATCGGAGATCCTGTGGGACTTGGCGAGTCGCCTCGAAGGACGAATGGCTGCGACGGGAATGGAGACCTTCCTCTCGCGCGCCCGCGGCAGCAATCCCTCGGTGGCCGATCGAGCCGAGACGGCCAATGCATGGGGTGCCGATCTGATGATCTCGTTGCGGTGCGCATCGAGTTCCAGCCCGGTTGCCAATGGTGTCGCGAGCTTCCACTTCGGAAATTCGCATGGTTCCACGTCCATGATCGGCCAGGTTCTCACCAGCTACGTGCAGCGTGAGATCGTCGCTCGCACACCGTTACTCGACTGCCGCAGTCATGGCCGAACCTGGGATCTGTTGCGGCTGACCAACATGCCGACCATTCAGATCGATCTGGGATACCTCACCAACGAATCCGACGTCGAGGTGCTGAGCGATCCCCGGTACCGCGACATCATCGCCGAGGCAATCCTGATTGCCGTCAAGCGTCTGTACCTTCTGGGTCAGGACGACCAGCCGACCGGAACGTTCACCTTCGCCGAGTTGCTCGCCGAGGAACTCGCCGCCGCCGACCGTCCCTGAACCCGGACGATGTGACCGCCCGCTCTCAGCGGGCGCCCACGGTGGATTTCTGTTCGATATCGACGACGGAAATGCTGGCCGCGATGAGCAACTGCTCGAGCGCAGATTCGACGTCCTGTTTCCAACCGTGATCGCGATCGAGTTCGAGCCGCAGTCGCGGAAATCTCTGGTGGGGTGCAATCACTTCGAAGCCGACCTTTTCGAGGAAGTCCGCTTCGATCATGCAGGTCGACGCCGAGCATGTGAGATGGGCAGTGGCGTTCGGAACCGCCGGTGCCGCGTCGTCGGCATTGTGCCGAATGCCGAATGCTTCGAGCGCGCGAACTCCTCGATTGACGAGGTCGCCCACGACCGCCTGAATCAGGGTGGCCGAGTGCACATCGGGATTGTCTGCGGAATCGATCCGCAACTGCGTCAGCAGAACCGCGTCGTGACTGACGGGCGATGTCGGGAAGGTCGATGCTCGCGGGACCGCACGGGGAGGGCAATAGAGCGCGCATCCGATCGTCTTGCCGTCGGCCGACAACAGCTGCCCACACGAGCCCCACTCGAGCATGATGGTCGACAGCCACACTTCGTTCTCGAATTCGAGGTCGACCGAGGAATTGTCCGACGCCGGATCGAGTACCCAGAAGCTGCACCGCCGCGAATGCGCCGGCAAATGTTCGAACGATCCGAGCGTCACTCCGGTCACCATCGCCGACACCGCGTACCTCTGCCTTCGTGCACTCGTTCCAACCCGAGAATTCTCCATCGGAGCCGACACTCTCCTCGACAAGGATAGGTGACTCCGCGGCCCACTCCACCGGGCGGACCCGGTAGCCGAAATACATTGCATAACAACATATTTCGACCGAAACTCAAACTTTCGCGACCAGCTACGTCACAGTGACGTTTCGGCCGCGTATGACTGGTCCTGAAAAATCGCGGCTACTTTTTCTTCTGTGCTTCCATCATCTCGACGATCCTCTCGAGGTCGTCCACCGACCCGAATTCGACGACGATCTTGCCTTTTCGCTTACCCAGACTGACGGTGACCCGTGTGTCGAAGGAATCCGAAAGCCGATCGGCGACGTCCTGGAGGCCCGGCATCTGAATCGGCTTACGCCGGGGTGCCGGTTCCGGGCTCTTGCCGTCTTCCCTGTTGATGAGAGTGACGGCTTCTTCCGTCGCGCGGACCGAGAGACCCTCGGCCACGATGCGTGCCGCCAAGGTTTCCTGGGCATCCGATCCGGCGTCCAACGACAGCAGTGCGCGGGCGTGCCCGGCCGAGAGAACGCCTGCTGCCACTCGCCGTTGCACCGGAATCGGCAGTCTCAACAACCGGATCATGTTGGTGACGACCGGACGTGATCGACCGATTTTCGCCGCCAACTCCTCGTGCGTGACGTCGAATTCCTCGAGCAGCTGCTGATATGCGGCTGCTTCTTCGAGCGGATTGAGCTGTACCCGATGGATGTTCTCGAGCAATGCATCGCGCAGCATTGCGTCGTCCGTCGTCTCGCGGACGATCGCCGGGATCGATTCGAGGCCCGCTTCCTGGCTCGCGCGCCACCGACGCTCACCCATGACGAGCTGATATTGCGCGTCTCCGGCGGCTGCCGAACCCGACACCAGGCGAACGACAATGGGCTGCATGAGCCCGAATTCGCGGATCGAGTGCACCAGTTCGCCGAGCGATTCATCATCGAAGACGTGTCGCGGCTGCTTGGGATTGGCTTCGATTCGGTCCGGTGCGATCTCGCGGTACACGGCACCGACAGGGGAGAGGTCCTCACCGCTGAGCACCGGTGGGGTCGGCGTAGGTGCCGTCGCGGTCTCGGTTGTATCGTCCGCCGAGGCAGTCTGCTTGGACTTGGTGGAGGTGTCCGGTCGATCCGGTGCGTGGCGGTCGGCACCGATGATCACGTCCGCGGCAGCGTTGCCCAGACGCGGACCGGCATCGGGGCCGGTCGGGATGAGCGAGGCCAGACCACGACCGAGGCCACCTTTGCGCGTTTGACTCATCTGGTTACTTCTTTCGTGCTTGTTCGATGCCGGCCGAGCGGGCGGCCATTTCGCGTCCCGCGTCCAAGTAACTCATGGCACCTCGTGAACCGGGGTCGTAATCGAGCACCGTCATGCCGTAGCCGGGCGCCTCGGAGACCTTGACGCTCCGCGGGATGACGGCCCGCAGGACGGCATCGCCGAAGTGCTTGCGGACCTCTTCCGCTACCTGATCCGCCAATTTCGTACGACCGTCGTACATCGTCAGGATCACCGTGGACACGTGCAGTTCGGGATTCAAATGGGACTGCACCAGCTCGATATTGCGGAGCAGCTGACCCACACCTTCGAGGGCGTAGTACTCGCACTGAATCGGAATCAGCACCTCGGTCGCAGCGACGAGTGCGTTGACCGTCAACAGACCGAGCGAGGGTGGGCAGTCGATGAGGATGAAATCTGCGTCGATTCCTGCGAGCTCCTCGACCGACAACGCCGTCTTGAGGCGCCCTTCGCGAGCGACCATCGACACCAGTTCGATCTCGGCCCCGGCAAGATCGATGGTTGCCGGGATGCAGTACAGGCGCTCGCTGTGTGGGCTCTGCTGCACCGCGTCCTTGGCGCTCACTTCACCGATGAGGACCTCGTAGCTCGACGGCACACCGGAGTGATGCTCGACGCCCAGAGCGGTGCTGGCGTTGCCCTGCGGGTCCAGATCGACCACCAGGACCGTCAGTCCCTGGAGCGCCAGAGCGGCAGCCAGGTTCACAGCGGTGGTGGTCTTGCCGACCCCACCCTTCTGATTGGCGATCGTCAGCATTCGTCGTTTCGCCGGCTTGGGGAGCGATACAGATCCGGGATGCAAAACCTGACTGGCCCGATGGGCGGCGGCACCGATCGGAGTGTCGTTCGGTGAGATCGCGTTGGTGTACTCGAACCCGGAACTCGACTTCACCTCCGAACCGCCTTCGGACGAACTCGTAGTGTTCTGCTTGGATGCTGTTTCACGTGAAACAGCGGGATCGGACCCACCCGACATATGTGCTCCTTAGTGCGGAACTGACTGTGTTCAATACGGTCGATAGGAACGAGCGCGGGATGTGCGGACCCACGATCGATATTCAATGACGACTCAGTCTCCGCGGCTGACGCACCGCTCTGACGACGATGGTGGGAGTGGGCAACAGGCCCACTCCGCACTCCACTACCTCCAGCTTGCCAGCACCCATCCGAGTCAGGGAAGCCCGGTCTCGTTCGATCTCTTCTCCGGCGCTCGATCCCTTCAGAGCCAACATCCGCCCGTTCTCGTGAACGAGAGGAAGTGACCACTTGGCAAGCTTCTCCAACGGTGCCACGGCTCTCGACGTGACGACGTCTGCACCGCCTGCTTCCTTCTTGACCCCCGGTTGTTCGGCGCGGCCGCGAACGACCAACACGTCCAGATCATGCTCGTCGATGAACTCGGCGAGATACACCGTCCGGCGAAGAAGCGGCTCGACGAGCGTCACGCGCAGATCGGGTCGGGCAATCGCCAACGGGATCCCGGGCAACCCCGCACCGCTTCCGATATCCACCACGGTCTCACCTTCGTCGATGAGCTCACCGATCGCGGCACAGTTGAGGATGTGACGCTCCCACAATCGTGGGACTTCACGCGGTCCGATGAGTCCCCGCTCGACACCAGCTGTCGCGAGCGAGTCGTGATATCTCCGCGCCAACTCGAGCCGATCCCCGAAAACCTGCTCCGCGACGGCCATCAGCTGGTTGCTATCCGAGGGTTCTTGTTCCACGTGAAACATCTTCCCGTGCCCAGACTCGGATCGCCAAACGACAACGCTGTAACACCGGCGCGCCGTCCCATTTCTGCCGCCGAACGGCGATGCCGGTGCACCAGAGAGTCCACGACGGATGACCGGTTCGGTCGGCCGGCGACGAGACCGGTCCTCGTACGCAATCAGCCACTCGCGCTCGAACAGACACAGAGTCGGCGCCGCCGGGCAACGAGCTTCCGACCAACGGGATCCAACCAACCGCCCATCCCAAGGGGTCGAGACACGGACCCGGATCCAACACGCACACGATGGGGCACTACCCACAGTCGGTCATGTGGTTCGGAGTCTGGGCACTTGTTTCACGTGAAACCGAACGACGCGATCCTCGACAACGGATCGACGCCGGCGGACCGAACCCGGGGATGAGAACAAAGCTCTGGGGCACCGATTGTTCGGCGTCCGTCCGACGCGAACCAGTCGACGGGGGACCGGATGACGGCAACGCCGTTGCCCCGCCCGTGCCAGCGTTCTGATCGCCGCTCCACTCGACGTTCACTCGGTGTCGAGCGTCGCTCTCTCGATCGATTCTGGAACTCTGCATCGGCTACGGGCTCGATTGGACGGCCACCGGTCTGTTGCCGGTCCGCGCACAACTCCGCATCGTCTGCCTCCGAGAAACTCGGCAGTGTCGCGTTGGAGCTTGACCGTCCCGGTCAACGTTTCACGTGAAACGTAGCGGACCGGGAAAGCCATGTCGCCCGGCTGCCAGACCGACTCGCGTTAGATCGCTGTCCGCCGGGCGAGGACCGACGTCCTGCGGTCACGGAATCGCAGCCGATTGATCCGATCACCACCCCACGGCGGAACACTGTTTCACGTGAAACCGACGTCCACCGGAGAGCACCAGAAGTCGACACGCGTCCACGGTCGACAGGTGCCGGTCGAAAGGAACCAAGCCGAACAGGAACCAGCCGATGAAGGTGCTGTCGAACCGGGCGGGTCGATCGAGGCGTTGGGCCGTTCCTCGGTCACATCAAGTACGAGTCGGCACTTACTCCCTATTCCGGTGATCGAGAAGTCCAGATGCCGACACCAGATCCGACCTAGCGCTCACAGGTGTCTTATCACCCAGGCACAAGTTGCAGACCCGATCGTCGATCTCCACGGATCCGCCGCCACGCCCGGATTCTGGGTTCCACGTTGCTCCGCGCGCTAGGTCTGGTGACCGACGTCTTCGCCTCACTGTCACGGTCGTCCCTCCGTGAACGTCTGAACGCAGCAGGCTCTGAGAAGAGTTTCGGCATCAGGGGTTATGAGTGGGAGACGGGTTGATCGCCGGCGAAGTCGACCCGGAACGGCCTCGCTATCGGATGACCACTGGCGCCACCCCCGCGTCGCGACGCGATACAGCACGGGCGGCTTGCTGGGCTCTACTGAAGCTGGAGTGCGGTGGACCGACCGACCCGACTCCAAGCACGTCCGAGTCCGGGCGCATCCGACTCCGGGCACCTCGAACCCCGATCTCCTCCGACCGTGTCTTCATCCGGCTATGCACGACTGAACGGATTCCTGTGCGTCGACGCCGAGACCGCGTACCCCCGCCTAGCCGTCTGCCGTTGTTTCACGTGAAACTTCGTCCGACCCGCTCGGCAACGGCGTCCCACTTCTGAACTCGAGACCGGCCTGGCTACCGTGACCGCGCGCCCACACAAAACTTGGCCGCCACCACCGGACAGCACACACACGTCCTGTCAGAATCGCCGAACTGCGAGTCCACACACCAGCCCCCCTCGAGTCGCTCGCCGATGCAATGCGAGCCACCTTCCCCGAGCAGATCCACGTCGCCGGGGAGACGAGCCGAGGTCCTCGGTCAGCGTCGAATCCCCACAGCGGGATGGCCGCATCCCGCGTGGCATCGCGCACGGGATTGTGGCGTTGGAACCACAACGTCGAACAACACAGCAGCCAAAGAACACAGCACCCGGGCATCACCCGCGCAGGCATCACCACACTGCCGGTTCAGCTCAATTCTTGCGCGCACCCCCAGCAACGGATAGCTCTCCAGAACCTCGCGCCACAGGTACAACGGAGAACCGCGTCCCGCACCACGTGAACCCAATCTAAACCGAGCCGCGCCCGCTCACACAGCTTGGCATCCTGCCGATCGAGACTCAGGCGACCAACAGATTCGTTCATAGCGTCCAACCGAAATCCGTCGGGATCCACCGTGCAGCGGGTCCGTTCGCGTCCGTCGACAGTTCTGGTGTTTCACGTGAAACAACCGATCACGTACATCGGGTGAAACAGAAAATCAGGGGAAAAATGACGTCACAGTGACGAAAGACCCTACTATTCGCATGTCCCGCGAATTCGGGCCGAACAGAACAACATGAATGTAATTTTGCCCGGGCAGTGAACTCCCGAAACAGCAAACAAATCCACCATGACCCCGTCGAAGCGGCCTGGCAGCCGAGAGTGGAACCGCCCGGACGGCTCGGTAGCGGGTGCCCGTTTCGAGAGGATTTTGAAAGTCTGCACCCGTTGCGACGCTGAGCGTCGCACAGTCCCCGACGGAACGTGATGCGTCGAGTGCACGAGGTCATCGTCTCGGCTGCTCCTGAGTTAAGGCCGCGCATCTGGTACGGAATGCCTGCCTACGCCAAGTCAGCGAGTACGCCGGCACTGATCTCGTTGCGCAACGACGAACTGATGAATCTGAGCGTCACAGAAAAAGCGGCATTCGAGCCGGCCGGTTGGCCCAGATGGCCTTCTTTCGCCGGCAGCGTGGTATCTCGACCACCTCGACGAGACCACCGAAGCACGCATCAGTGAGATCGTTCGCTCCGCGGTGCGATAGCACCGTTGCGGGCTGTGTTCGGGGTTCACCGAGCACACACCGGGGCAGCCCCTCATACAACTGCTCCCCGGGAGTCGAGACTGTATCCACAGTCCAACTTCCGGGGAGCAGTTCGCAGTGAGGTCCGCCGACTTCAGAACACCACCGACTTCAGAACACCGTCACGCCTTGACGACGACGACCCGTCGGGATGGCTCGACGCCGGTGCTCTCGCTCGCGACGCCGTCGATCTTGGCGACCGCGTCGTGCACGATCTTCCGCTCGAAAGGAGTCATCGGAGTCAGCTCTTCGCGCTCACCCGATTCCAGCACACGCCGCGCGGCTTCCGCACCGAGGTTGCCGAGCTCGGTGCGCCGGCTCGCACGCCATCCCGCGACATCGAGCATCAGTTTGCTGCGCTCACCGGTCGACTGCTGAACGGCCAAACGGGTCAGTTCCTGCAGCGCATCGAGAACCTCGCCTTTGCGTCCGACGAGTTTGGCGAGATCGTCCCCGCCGTCGATGCTGACGATCGCCCGATCACCCTCCACATCGAGATCGATGTCTCCGTCGAAATCGAGGACGTCGAGCAGCTGCTCGAGGTAATCCCCGGCGATCTCACCTTCTTCGACCAGATAGTCCTCGTCGTCCTCGTCGTCGTCATCATCATCATCGGACGCCTGCACGCCGGCCTTCTGTCCGGTACTGGAGTCCGCAGCGACTGCAGCTGGTTCCTCGACCACGGAACTCTCGTCCGAATCCGCGTCGACCGCACTGAGCTGACCGGTCTCGACCATCACGTCATTCACTCCATCCCCGGAAACCGCATCGCCTGTGTTCTGTGCTTCGTCGTTCTGAGCTTCTTCTACGTCCGCTGCCATGTTCGTCCTTCTCTCGACGTGTCGGTCAGCGCCGCTTGCGCTTGGTCGACTTGTTCCGGTTCCCCTGCGGTCTCGGCTTGACCGGGGACGACGCGCCGCTGGAAGCACCCGAGGTGTCGCCACCGCCGGCCTTCGTGGCCTCGTCCGCCGGTGCCATCTTGGACAGCTTGGGGCGGGCACCCGGCTTCGGCTTGGCGGTCGATACCGGCTTCACACCGGGCTTCGGCGCATTTTCGGAACGCTTCTCGACTGCAGCGGCAGCCTTGGCTGCTTCCTCCCTGTCGATCTTTCCGAAGACCAAGTGCTGCTGAGCGTAGGTCCAGGTGTTGTTGCTCACCCAGTACAGCAGGATTGCGATCGGCAGAAGGGCACCGAACACCAGTACGCCGAGCGGGAACACGTACAGAGCCAGCTTGTTCATGATCGCGGACTGTGGGTTCGCCGCAGCAGCCGCGCTCTGGCGAGCCACGGAGGCACGCGAGTTCAGGTGGGTCATGATCGCGGCAATGATCATCAGTGGGATCGACACAGCGGCGATGACCCACGTTTGCGGAATGGATGCGTTCGGGCCCACCGCGAAGGCGTCCAGCTGCTGCTGAGGCATGGTGATCCACGCCGAGATCGGGGCGCCGAACAGTCGCGCGTCCAGGAACGACTGCACATCCGAGACATCGAAGGCGTAGTTGGCCAGCTGGCGGTTCTCCTCCGGGGTCAACCCCAGCTGACCGATACCGGTACCGGTCCGGTTGAACGACCGCAGCACATGGAACAAGCCGATGAACACAGGTGCCTGGGCCAACACCGGGAGGCAACCCATCAGGGGGTTGAACCCGTGTTCCTTCTGCAGCTTCTGCATCTCGACGGCCATTTTTTGCTTGTCTTTGCCGTACTTCTTCTGCAGCGCCTTGATCTGCGGCTGCAACTCCTGCATCTGCCGAGTGGTGCGCACCTGCTTGACGAAGGGCTTGTAGAGAATCAAGCGGAGCGTGAAGACGAGGAAGACGACGGACAGCGCCCAGGCGAAGCCGTTGCTGGGATCCTGGAACACAAAGCCGAACACCTTGTGCCACACCCAGAGAATCCAGGCAACCGGGTAGTAAATGAAGTCGAGCACGGCTCTATGTACTCCTCTGTTCTTCCACTCGCGCGAGATCGTGGTGTTGTTCAGGTTCGGTCAGCTCGGTGACGGTCGCGCGCCACCTACCGGGCTCGGGCACGGGGTCCCACCCTCCAGAGTGCCAGGGGGCACATTTGAGGAGACGGACGACTGCCAGCAACGAGCCCTTCACAATCCCATGTGCCTGCAGAGCATCGATGGCGTACTCACTGCAGGTGGGGAAGAAACGGCAGGTGGGAGGGCGCATCGGGGACACGTATGTCCGGTACAACCCGATGCAGCGGATGAGTGTACGAGCAGGGATGGAACGAAGGTTGCCCATGAATGTCATGACGGCGGACCCTTCGGAGCTTCGAGAAGACCGAGCTTCTTCATTCCTGATCGCAATTGAACGAGTAACTGTGCCGAAGTCGCGTGCGCGGCGCCTGGCAGGGCACGAATCACTATGTCGGTGGACTCGGGGAGCTCACCGATGACCTCGCTACAGATATGCCGAAGCCGGCGCGCAACTCGATGACGAGTTACGGCCGGCCCGACTGCCTTGCTGACGATCAATCCGAAGCGTGGACCCCGAATGGTCGATGCAATATCCGGTTCGTCACGCACAACGGCGTGGACGACCAGATCCGATCGACCCATTCGGCGTCCTCGACGCACCGCGACGGAGAAATCACGTGCTCGGTGTAGTCGATTCGGCTCAGGAAGCATCCCGAGCTCCAAGCTTCGGACGAACGGATATCAGGCTGTGAGTTCTTTACGGCCCTTGCCGCGACGTGCGGAAACGATTGCACGACCCGCACGGGTACGCATACGAAGACGGAAGCCATGAACGCGCGCGCGGCGGCGATTGTTCGGCTGGAACGTCCGCTTGCCCTTGGCCACGGTCAACACTCCTCGAGATTCGACGACGCCGATCGGTCGGCGCCTGCTGTAAAGGTTCTTCAGCGAGTTCGGATGAACTTGCTAGCCTCCCGAGCGAGTAATCCGAGTGAACACAGACTGTAAGCAGCCAGCAAGCATCGGCCACCTCGCTATTGGGTGACTGTTCGAGAGTACTGATCGAGCCATCGGTGGTCAAACTCGCTCCGCACCGGTCCACGTCGTCGTTCATGCACAGGCTTCGCCGATCGCCTCGCACCCGGAACGTCGAATCGATTGCGATGGGTCCATGGCACGCAGTCACGTCCTCCGATCACAGGACAGACAATTGCCATCGGTGCAGGTCAGACTCATGGGATCGCGGTAGCACGGAGGGTCGAGCGAGGCGGCGTCACATCGGTGTCGTTTATCCACACCTGTGGATAATTGTGTGGAAACACAGTTCAGGTGGCATATTCGTACCTTGCGGGGTCCACCCACGGGCCCTGGTCTCGGCCGCAGCGACGCACGATCGACGACGTTATCCGAGAACGCGACGACGCGGGTGAAAACGGATGCGCGATATTCGTGCGTCGTGCCGCACGAGACCAACGCTTTACTACGGAGGAATCGACGTGAACGACGATCCAGATGCGCTCACGCGCATCTGGCCCGAGGTGGTCGCGGAACTCACATCCGACCGACACAGTGGGTCTCCGCTGACCAAGGGCCAGAAGGCTTGGCTCGCCCTGGTCGAACCTCTGACGTTGACGCAGGGATTCGCCTTGCTGGCGGTACCGTCGACCTTCGCTCAGGAAGCGATCGAACGAGACCTGCGAGAGCCGATTCTCGGTGCTCTCGGACGACACCTCGGCCAGGGTGTCGAGGGTCTCGGTGTCCGCATCTCCGCTCCCGAGGACGAGAAGGCCGATTCCGAGCGGTCCGCCTACCCCGACGCGGTCAGCTCGCCCACGTACCGGCGGCGCATCCTGACCAGCCGAGACGACGAGCCTTCGGACTCCGAGACTGCCGATTACGAGGAAGTCGACGACGAGCGCGAAGCACTGGCCAGCGTCCAGAACTCGTGGCCCACCTACTTCACCAAGCCGCCCGAGTCCTCGCCGCCGTCGTCCGGCGCCAACAGCTTGAACGCGAAATACACCTTCGACACCTTCGTCATCGGTGCCTCCAATCGCTTCGCTCACGCCGCCGCGGTGGCCATCGCCGAAGCACCTGCTCGCGCCTACAACCCACTGTTCGTGTGGGGTGCATCGGGGCTGGGCAAGACGCACCTGCTGCACGCGGCGGGACACTATGCCCAGCGTCTGTTCCCGGGTATGCGGGTCAAGTACGTCTCCACCGAGGAGTTCACGAACGACTTCATCAACAGTCTTCGTGACGACCGCAAGGTGGCATTCAAACGCCGCTACCGCGAGACCGATGTGTTGCTCGTCGACGACATTCAGTTCATCGAAGGCAAGGAAGGCATCCAGGAGGAGTTCTTCCACACCTTCAACACCCTGCACAACGCGAACAAGCAGATCGTCGTCTCCTCCGATCGGCCCCCGAAACAGTTGGCGACGCTGGAGGAGCGGCTCCGCACGCGCTTCGAGTGGGGTCTGATCACCGATGTGCAACCACCCGAGCTCGAGACGCGTATCGCGATCCTGAGCAAGAAGGCTCGGATGGATCGACTCGATGTGCCCCATGATGTTCTCGAACTGATCGCCAGCCGCATCGAACGCAACATCCGTGAGCTCGAGGGCGCCCTCATTCGTGTGACGGCGTTCGCATCACTCAACGGCCAAGCTCTCGACCTGACGCTGGCGGAGGTGGTACTGCGTGATCTCATTCCCGATTCGTCGAGCCTCGACATCAACGCGGCCACGATCATGGCTGTAACGGCCGAGTACTTCAACACCTCCATCGAGGACCTCTGCGGCCCGGGAAAGGCCAGGGCATTGGCCATGGCCAGGCAGATAGCGATGTATCTCTGCCGCGAACTGACCGACCTGTCGTTGCCGAAGATCGGGCAGACGTTCGGTCGCGATCACACCACGGTGATGTACGCGGACAAGAAGATCCGCAAGGAGATGACCGAACGCCGTAAGGTCTACGACCAGGTTCAGGAGCTCACCGCACGGATCAAGCAGCGCTCCAAACGGTAGGGCTGATCGGCACCCCCACCGAGTGGACACGGCACCGAAACCCATCGCGGGTTCGGTGCCGTTGTGCGTTCACGGACGCGATCGCCGCCGATCTCCGGGACGATGTCGACCGCGATTTTTCAGGCACCGACCATTGATGCACACCTGTGGATAAGCATGTGGACAACATCGAAGTTCTGGGGATGGAGTGTGGGCGCCTGTGCACCGATGCGATTCGTCCACAGGCAGCCGGTTGTCAACCGCACATTGGTCCCGAGTTCATCCCCACGACACCACGCCCGGCCACCAGCACAGGACATGGTCCGTGCACAGATTCCACAGGACCTACTAATACTTCTGTTTTCTCCTTGAAAGAACTTCTTTGAAAACAGGTGTTGGGGAACGATCCGTTCACAGGCTCTGCCGGATCCCCGAATTGCAGGTTCCGCGGATGCTGCGAGCTCGTGCCCGAGCTTTCAACTTCGCTTCCGAGGGCATACGGTGTGCTTGCGCTGGATGTGCCAGACTCGTCGTTGCATCGGTTCGAGCCGCAACGATCGAGGTTGCACGGCTGGCCGTGAAGACCGACGCCACCGAACGAGAGGAAATGCCGAGCGATGGAGCTTGGAAGTTTGAAGTTTCGCGTTGCTCGTGAAGATTTTTCCGATTCCGTGGCGTGGGTGGCCCGTAGCCTGCCCTCTCGCCCGCCCGTTCCTGTCCTCGGTGGAGTTCTTCTCGCTGCCGACGAGCAGGGGCTGACGGTTTCGGGATTCGACTACGAGGTGTCCGCGCAGGTCAAAGTATCGGCCGAAGTCGCCACCGCGGGCCGAGTCCTGGTCTCGGGCAAGCTACTTGCCGATATCACCAAGTCGCTGCCGAACAAGCCGGTCGACGTGACGGTCGATGGAACTCGGGTTCTGATCAACTGCGGGAGCGCGAAATTCTCGCTGCCGACGATGCCGGTCGAGGACTATCCGCAGCTCCCCGAGTTGCCCAGCCAAACCGGTTCGCTGGCAGGTGACGTGTTCTCGGAGGCCATCGCCCAGGTCGCCATCGCCGCAGGCAAGGACGACACGCTTCCGATGCTGACCGGTATCCGCGTCGAGATCGAGGGCACCAACGTCGTTCTCGCGGCCACCGATCGCTTCCGCCTGGCCGTTCGCCAGGTGGACTGGACCCCCGCTGGTGCCGACACGACCACCGCGGTGCTGATTCCGGCCAAGACCCTGTCCGAGTCGGCGAAGACTCTCGGCGGCAACGCCGGCTCGCCCGTCGAGCTCGCTCTCGGTTCGGGATCGTCCATCGGCAGCGACGGCCTGCTCGGCATCGTCAGCGACGGGCGCCGTACCACCACCCGCCTGCTCGACGCCGAATTCCCGAAGTTTCGTCAGTTGCTGCCCGCCGAGCACACCGCGGTGGCCACTCTCGAGATCGCGCCGCTCGTCGAGGCGATCAAGCGTGTTGCCCTCGTCGCCGAGCGCGGTGCCCAGGTGCGCCTCGAATTCAACTCCGAAGGGGTTCTGCTCTCCGCAGGCGGTGACGACGCAGGTCGCGCCGAGGAGGCTCTGCCGGCCGATTTCCAGGGCGAAGCACTGACCATCGCCTTCAACCCGGGATATCTGATCGACGGCCTGTCTTCGCTGCACAGCGACAAGGTCACCTTCGGGTTCACCACTCCGAGTCGGCCCGCCGTGTTGCGTCCGACCTCGGACGTCGAGCTCGTGGCCGACGATGCGGGCAAGTTCGCGGCGCCGGAATCGGAATACACCTACCTGCTGATGCCGGTCAGGCTGCCGGGCTGATCCCTTCCTGGTTACTGTTGAACGGGCGGGAGTTCCGCACCGGGTTCGTGGGGCACACCGCGAATCCCCACCTGACACAGACAAGGACGCCTCATCATGCAGCTGGGCTTGGTCGGTCTCGGAAAAATGGGCTTCAACATGCGCGAGAGGCTGCGCGAGCACGGGCACGAGGTGATCGGCTACGATCCGCGTCCCGAAGTGACGGACACTCCGTCGCTGGCAGGCCTGGCCGAGGCGCTCACGGCGCCTCGGGTGGTGTGGGTGATGGTTCCCTCCGGCAAGATCACTCGCGACACCGTGAATGGACTCGCCGATGTGCTCGAGCCGGGAGATCTGGTCATCGATGGCGGAAACTCGCGATTCACCGATGACAAGCCCAACGCAGAGCTGTTGGACGCCAAAGGAATCGGCTACATCGATGCCGGTGTGTCCGGTGGCGTCTGGGGACTGAAGAACGGCTACGGGTTGATGGTGGGTGGTCAGGACGATCACGTCGCCCGCGCGATGCCGATCTTCGACGCCTTGCGTCCCGAGGGTGAGCGCGCCGACGGTTTCGTCCACGCGGGGCCCGTCGGTGCCGGTCACTACTCGAAGATGGTGCACAACGGCATCGAATACGGATTGATGCAGGCATACGCCGAGGGATACGAGATCCTCGAGGCCGAAGAATTGGTGCAGGACGTGCAGGGAGTGCTGCGGGCCTGGAGCAAGGGCACGGTCGTGCGGTCGTGGCTACTCGATCTTCTGGTCGAAGCCCTCGGTCAGGATCCCGAGTTCAGTGAGATCTCCGGATACACCGAGGATTCCGGTGAGGGCCGGTGGACCGTCGAGGAAGCAATTCGGCATGCTGTTCCGGCTCCGGTGATCTCGGCGGCATTGTTCGCGAGATTCGCTTCCCGACAAGAGGATTCGCCCGCCATGAAGGCCGTTTCCGCGTTGCGCAATCAGTTCGGTGGTCACGCGGTCAAGAAGGCGGACGCGGACGAGACCCTGCGCGCGCCCGCGCCGAAGCACACCGAGTAAGTGTTCGTTCGTTCGCTGCAGCTCCACGATTTCCGATCCTGGGACGACGTCACGGTCGATCTGGGACCGGGATCGACCGTGTTCGTCGGACCGAACGGACACGGCAAGACGAACTTGCTCGAGTCGCTGAACTATCTGTCGACGCTGTCCTCGCACCGCGTGTCGACCGATGGGCCGATGATTCGGGCGGGTGCGTCGAACGCGGTGATCGGTAGCGCGGTGGTCAACCACGGCCGCGAGCTGATCATCGACGTGGAACTGCTCGACGGCAAGGCGAACAAGGCTCGGATGAATCGCTCGCCGGTGCGCCGTCCGCGCGAGATTCTGGGCGTGCTGCAGAGTGTGTTGTTCGCGCCGGAGGACCTGTCGTTGGTGCGCGGTGACCCCGGCGAGCGTCGCCGGTATCTGGACGAGTTGCTCACCACCCGGATACCTCGAATGGCTACTGTCCGTGCCGATTACGACAAAGTTCTCCGGCAGCGATCGGCATTGCTCAAGACCGCGAGTGGGTCTCTGCGGAGAGGTTCGGCATCGAGTGACGGTGCCAGTGCCCTCGCAACTCTCGATGTCTGGGATGGCCACCTGGCGGGGCATGGAGCTCGATTGCTCGCTGCGAGAATAGGTTTGGTGCACGAGCTGCTTCCCTTCGTGCAACAGGCCTACAGTTCGATCGCCCCGCAGTCCCGGCCGGCAGGTTTCGCTTATCGCTGCAGCCTTGCCGAGGCGCTACCACCGGAGTTCTCCGATCCGGATCGGGCGCCTGAGCCCGACGATATCGAGGTTCTGGAAGCTGCTTTCTTGCACCGGCTTTCGGTGATGCGGCAGCGTGAGATCGAGCGCGGAGTGTGTCTGGTCGGCCCGCATCGGGACGATCTCGAGTTGATGCTCGGTGATCAGCCGACGAAAGGCTTTGCCAGTCATGGCGAATCGTGGTCCTACGCATTGTCGTTGCGACTCGGATCGTTCGGGTTGTTGCGGGAGGACGGCACCGACCCTGTTCTGATGCTCGACGACGTGTTCGCCGAGCTGGATCGGAAACGGCGTGCCGCGTTGGCCACAGTTGCCGCCGGCGCCGAGCAGGTGCTGATCACCGCTGCGGTACCGGAGGACGTCCCACCCGAGCTCGAGGCGCGTCGCTACGGCGTCGAAGCCCAACAGGGATCGGAATCCGGTGCTGCAGGACGTATCTCGCGCATCACGGATCTGTCGAACAGCACCGTCGGTGCGCTGTCCGAGGGCGAGGGCCGATGAACGACGAGATGGAGCCGGCAGAGCCGGAACAGACCCAGGAACTGAAAGGTGTCGATCTGGCGCGCCGTGCACTCGAGGATGCGCGTGCCGCGGCCAAGGCCAGTGGTAAGTCGGTGGGGCAGGGACGGTCCTCGCCCACAGGTGGGGTGCGTGCACTGCGGGGGCGTCGCCGACGGGGTTGGTCGGGAGCGGGTCCCGACGACCGGGATCCGCAGGCGCTGGGTGCGCTGGCGAACTCCATCGCGTCCAAGCGGGGTTGGTCGGCGAAGGTCTCCGAGGGTGCGGTGCTGGGGCGCTGGTCGAGTGTCGTCGGTGAGGACATTTCCGCCCATGCCGAACCCACGGGTCTGTCCGACGGAGTACTGAGCATCTCTGCGGAGTCCACCGCGTGGGCGACGCAGCTGAGACTGATGCAATCTCAGATCCTCGCCAAGATCGCCGCGGCGGTCGGTCACGGTGTGGTGACGTCACTACGGATCACCGGACCGACGACTCAGAGCTGGAGGAAGGGTGAGCGTCATATTCGAGGAAGGGGCCCGCGGGATACGTACGGATAGTGACACGTACCAATGTCCTGTTCGCATACCAGCTGGTCCAGGTGATCCTCAACAGACGTTGCGTGCTGTGTTGCTGTGAGATGGTCTATGTGCGTAGCGTGATTCCCGACACGTAACGGTCCGGGGGACCGATTACCTGTTCGGCGTGCCATCGACGAGGAGATTTCAGTGTCTGCACCCACGAAGAAGACTTCGACAGCAGCCGTCGACGTCGACGGAACCCCCGAAGACAGAGTCGTTCTGCATGCTCGCAACGTCGAATTCGACTGGAACTCGCTGCCGCTGCACTACATGGACGGCAATCCTCTCGCGACCCATCTGATCAACGTGATGCACCTACTTCTTCCCGAAGGGGAGGAGTGGTTCGTGCGTACGTTCAAAGAAGCGCTGCCGCTCATTCACGACGACCAGCTCCGCGACGATGTCATCGGTTTCATCGGTCAGGAAGCCATGCACGCGCAAGCACACACCGAGGTCCACGATCAGCTCCGAGCACACGGCATCGATGTCGATCCGTACGTCGACCAGATGAAGTTTCTCTTCGGCCGAGCTCTCGGAAACAGATCCGGCCACGGCCAGAACAGCCTCGTCGAACGGCTCGCACTGATCGCCGCCGCCGAACATCTGACGGCGTTTCTGGGCGATTGGGTGCTCAATGCCACCGAATTGGACGAGGCCGACGTCGATCCGGCCATGTTGGACCTGTTGCGTTGGCACGGTGCCGAGGAGGTCGAACATCGTTCGGTCGCCTACGAGGTGATGCGGTATTTCGATGTTCGCCCGACCCGCCGAATCCGCACGTACGTCGTCATCGCACCGACTCTCGTGTGGTTCTGGGGACGTGGTGTTCGATTCCTCATGGATCGAGATCCGACGTTGGCGCACCTGTCTGCCAAGCAGCGCAAGCCGTCGTTCCGGGAATTTCGGAAGGTGACCAAGGCTGGGCTGTTTCCGAAGCCGATGGCGATCACGAAGGCCTCGTTGCGCTATTTCAAGAGCACGTACCACCCCTCCCAGGAAGGTTCGACGGCTCAGGCTGTGCGCTACCTGGCCACCTCGCCGGCAGCTCGGTCCGCCGATCGATGACCAAACGTGGGTTGCGCAGCAGGCTCGGCACCATGTCGAAGATGGTGGAGTCGTTTCGGGTCGGGCGCACCATTCCGAGGAACCTGTACGGCAGGGACGAGCCGGACCAGACCGTGTCTCTGGTGACCGATGCATTGGACAAGTGGTTCGCTCTCCTCGACGACGGCGACTACGACCCGTCGTTCGCGGCGCCTCCGGTGGTACGCACTCATGCGGCGACACTGATCTCGCGTGAGGTGCTGTGCGCCGACGAGGAAGTGGTGAAACTGACGTTCGCAGCCGTCGACGGTTCGGCTCTTCCGGCGTGGGCGCCAGGAATGCACCTGGATTTCTATCTGCCGTCCGGACGTCGTCGGCAGTACTCGTTGTGCGGCGAACCCGATGCCGATACCTATTCCATCGCTGTCCGTCTGGTGCGCGACGGCGGCGGCGGATCGCCCGAGATGCACAACCTGCAAATCGGTGACGAAGTGGCAATTCGGGGTCCGCGCAACGGTTTTCCTTTCGTACCCTCCGAACATGCCGTGTTCGTGGCCGGCGGAATCGGGATCACCGCCATCATCTCGATGGTGCGTCGCGCCCGAGAGTGCGGGATGGACTGGCATCTCGTCTACTGCGGCCGCACCCGTGAATCGATGCCGTTCCTCGACGAGATCGAGAGCTGGGAACCCGATTGCGTCACCATAAGGACCGACGATGTGGACGGCATGCCGTCGAGCATGGATCTGCTCGGTAACGCCGTCTCGGGTGGTTCGGTGTACGTGTGTGGGCCACCCCCGATGATCGATCTGGTTCGGGCGTCGTTCGACTCGCTTCCGGCCACTCATCTGCATTTCGAGCGCTTCTCGCCACCGCCGGTGAAGAACGGTCGAGAATTCGAAGTGCAGCTCGTGGACTCCGGAGACATCATCACGGTCGGTTCGGAAGAGACTGCGCTACATGCCATTCGGCGTCTCAAGCCGGACATCGCGTATTCCTGTCAGCAGGGCTTCTGCGGTACCTGTCGGGTTCGAGTGCTGAGCGGAACACCGCAGCACCGCGAGAATCGACTCACGGCCGAGGAACAACGTCACGAGATGCTGATCTGCGTATCCCGTTCCGAAGGCGAACGGATTGTGCTCGATCTCTAGCCGAGCCGCAGGTTTTACCCTCCATATTTGTCGTCCAGCATCGAAAAAATGCGTCTGTGGAGCATTCAGGGGCCTTTTAGGGGTGTCATCGTGCCCATGCTGTCAGTGGCAACCAGTACTATGGACCGGTACGAGAGAAGCCCGGAAAAACGCACGGACTCGGACTCGGTCGAGACGACCGTGCCCGCTCCTGCGGTAGCACCCTCAGGGGTGTGAGCGGGGTAGTGGACGCGTAGAAGGAGAACCAGCTAACCGTGGCTGCCCAGAAGTCAGGTAACGACGAGAACAGCAAGGACTACGGCGCTTCGTCCATCACGGTCCTCGAGGGACTGGAAGCAGTTCGTAAGAGGCCTGGTATGTACATCGGTTCCACCGGTGAGCGAGGCCTGCATCACCTGATCTGGGAGGTCGTCGACAACTCCGTGGACGAGGCCATGGCCGGCTACGCCTCCACCGTGGATGTGACCATCCACGAGGACGGAAGCGTCGAGGTCAAGGACGACGGTCGAGGAATTCCCGTCGCACTCCATGCCTCCGGAGTTCCCACCGTCGAGGTCGTCATGACCCAGCTCCACGCGGGCGGCAAGTTCGACTCCGACTCCTACGCGGTGTCCGGTGGCCTGCACGGTGTCGGTATCTCGGTGGTGAACGCGCTCTCGACCAAGGTCGAACTGACGATCTTGCCGCGCGACGGCAATGTGTATCAGCAGACGTACGACTACGCGAAGCCCGGCCCGTTGGAGATCGTGGGCAAAACGGAGGGCCAGGGCACCACCGTTCGCTTCTGGCCGGACGGCAAGATCTTCGAGACACTCGACTTCAGCTTCGAGACCGTCCACCGCCGGTTGCAGGAGATGGCGTTCCTGAACAAGGGACTGACGATCAACTTCACCGACGAGCGGGTCGCAGCGACCGACGCGACCGAGGAAGAACTCGCCGAGACCGCCGAGGCACCCAAGACGGCCGAGGAGGAGCAGGCCGACGCGGCCGCCGCCAAGCCCGCCAAGGTCCGCAAGCGGACCTACCACTATCCCGACGGTCTGGTCGACTACGTCAAGCACATCAACCGAACCAAGACCGCTATCCACAACTCGGTCGTCGGGTTCACCGGTAAGGGTGAAGGCCACGAGGTCGAGATCGCCATGCAGTGGAATGCCGGCTACTCCGAGTCGGTGCACACCTTCGCCAACACCATCAACACCCACGAGGGCGGTACCCACGAAGAGGGCTTCCGTACCGCGTTGACCTCCACGGTGAACAAGTACGCGATCGAGAAGAAGCTGGTGAAGGAAAAGGACGTCAAACTCACCGGCGACGACATCCGCGAGGGCCTGGCCGCAGTCATCTCCGTGCGCGTGGGCGAGCCACAGTTCGAGGGCCAGACCAAGACCAAACTCGGTAACACCGAGATCCGCTCGTTCGTCCTCAAGGCGTGCAACGAGCATCTCTCGCACTGGTTCGAGTCGAACCCGGCCGACGCCAAGACCATCATCAACAAGGCGGTGTCCTCCGCACAGGCTCGGATGGCCGCGCGTAAGGCACGAGAGATGGTGCGCCGCAAGAGCGCAACCGATATCGGTGGACTGCCCGGCAAGCTCGCCGATTGCCGCTCAAACGACCCGAGCAAATCCGAGATCTACATCGTGGAGGGCGACTCCGCAGGCGGTTCGGCCAAGTCGGGTCGAGACTCGATGTTCCAGGCGATCCTGCCGCTGCGCGGAAAGATCATCAACGTCGAGAAGGCCCGGATCGACCGTGTCCTCAAGAACAACGAGGTCCAGGCCATCATCACGGCCTTCGGCACCGGCATCCACGACGAATTCGACATCACCAAGCTGCGCTATCACAAGATCGTGCTGATGGCCGATGCCGATGTCGACGGTCAGCACATCTCGACGCTGCTGATGACGTTGCTCTTCCGATTCATGCGACCGTTGATCGAGAACGGCCACGTGTACCTGGCCATGCCGCCGCTGTACAAGCTCAAGTGGAGCCGCGGCGAACCGGACTTCGCATACTCCGATCGTGAGCGCGACGGGTTGCTCGAGGCCGGCCTGGCCAACAAGCGCAAGATCAACGTCGAAGACGGCGTCCAGCGCTACAAGGGCCTCGGTGAGATGAATGCCAAGGAGCTGTGGGAAACCACCATGGACCCGTCCGTGCGAGTGCTTCGGCTGGTGACGCTCGACGATGCGGCCGCTGCGGACGAACTGTTCAGCGTGCTGATGGGCGAGGACGTGTCCGCACGCCGCAGCTTCATCGCGCGCAATGCGAAAGATGTTCGCTTTCTTGACGTTTAGTTACTTCCCGGGCGCATCGACGTGTTCTCTCGGTGTGCCCCGGTGACCGTTTCTCGAGGAGATTTGTATGTCTGACATCACCGAACCGCCGGTAGGACCCCCGCCGGGTTCGACCACCAACGCCGAGGGTGGAGATCGGATCGATCCGGTCGACATCCAGCAGGAAATGCAGCGCAGTTACATCGACTACGCGATGAGCGTCATCGTCGGGCGCGCCCTGCCCGAGGTTCGTGACGGCCTCAAGCCGGTGCACCGTCGGGTGCTCTACGCGATGTACGACTCGGGATTCCGTCCCGACCGCAGTTACGTCAAATCCGCACGCCCCGTTGCCGAAACGATGGGTAACTACCATCCCCACGGCGACACCTCGATCTACGACGCACTGGTGCGTCTGGCACAGCCGTGGTCGATGCGGTACCCACTGGTCGACGGCCAGGGCAACTTCGGCTCGCGCGGCAACGACGGTGCAGCAGCCATGCGATACACCGAGGCGCGGTTGACCCCGCTCGCCATGGAGATGTTGCGCGATATCGACGAGGAAACAGTCGACTTCATCCCCAACTACGACGGCAAAACCCAAGAGCCGACAGTACTTCCGTCGCGGGTACCGAACCTGTTGATGAACGGCTCCAACGGTATCGCCGTCGGTATGGCCACCAACATTCCTCCGCACAACCTGCGCGAACTCGGCGACGCGGTGGTCTGGGCTCTCGACAACTTCGAGGCCGACGAGGAAGCCACCCTGGCGGCCTGCATGGAACGCGTCAAGGGCCCCGATTTCCCGACCCACGGACTCATCGTCGGAAGCCAGGGCATTCAGGACGCGTACTCCACCGGTCGCGGGTCCATCCGGATGCGTGGCGTCGTCGAGATCGAAGAAGATTCCAACGGCCGCACCACGATCGTCATCACCGAACTGCCGTACCAGGTCAACCCGGACAACCTGATCACCTCCATCGCCGAGCAGGTCCGCGACGGCAAACTCTCCGGAATCTCGAAGATCGACGACGAGTCCTCCGATCGCGTCGGCATGCGGATCGTGGTGACGATCAAGCGCGATGCCGTCGCCAAGGTGGTGCTCAACAACCTCTACAAGCACTCGCAGCTGCAGACGAGCTTCGGTGCCAACATGCTCTCGATCGTCGACGGTGTTCCTCGAACGCTGCGGCTCGATCAGATGATCCGCCTCTACGTCGCCCATCAACTCGACGTGATCGTGCGCCGCACCAGGTACCGGTTGCGCAGAGCAGAGGAACGGGCCCACATTCTGCGGGGTCTGGTCAAGGCGCTCGACGCCCTGGACGAGGTCATCGCCTTGATCCGGGCATCTCCGACGGTCGACGACGCACGGCAGGGCTTGATCTCGTTGCTCGAGATCGACGAGATCCAGGCTCAGGCGATCCTCGACATGCAGCTGCGGCGCCTCGCCGCCCTGGAGCGTCAGAAGATCATCGACGAGTTGGCCGAACTCGAACGCACGATTGCCGATTTGCAGGACATTCTGGCCAAGCCCGAGCGGCAGCGGCAGATCGTTCGGGACGAGCTGTCCGAGATCGTCGAGAAATTCGGCGACGACCGTCGTACCCGCATCATCGCCGCCGACGGGGACGTCAACGACGAGGATCTGATCGCCCGCGAGAACGTGGTCGTCACGATCACCGAGACCGGATACGCCAAGCGCACCAAGACCGATCTCTACCGATCGCAGAAACGCGGCGGCAAAGGCGTGATGGGGGCCGGCCTCAAGCAGGACGACATCGTCAGCAAGTTCTTCGTCTGCTCGACGCACGACTGGATCCTGTTCTTCACCACCAAGGGCCGCGTCTACCGAGCCAAGGCGTACGAGCTGCCCGAGGCGAACCGAACCGCACGCGGACAGCATGTCGCGAACCTGCTCGCCTTCCAGCCCGACGAACGCATCGCGCAGGTCATTCAGATCAAGACCTACGAGGCCGCTCCCTACCTGGTGCTCGCCACCAAGGGTGGTCTGGTCAAGAAGTCGCGACTGACCGATTTCGACTCCAACCGCAGTGGCGGCATCGTTGCCGTCAACCTGCGCGGCGAGGACGAACTGGTCGGTGCGGTTCTGGCGTCCTCCGAGGACGATCTGCTGCTCGTGTCGGCGCAGGGTCAATCCATCCGGTTCTCCGCCACCGACGAGGTACTGCGACCGATGGGCCGTGCTACATCCGGT
This sequence comes from Rhodococcus sp. MALMAid1271, assembly GCF_049195265.1. Taxonomy (NCBI): domain Bacteria; kingdom Bacillati; phylum Actinomycetota; class Actinomycetes; order Mycobacteriales; family Nocardiaceae; genus Rhodococcus; species Rhodococcus sp. MALMAid1271. The sequence goes on from NZ_JBMIRQ010000108.1 coordinate 340,139, forward strand.
GTGCAGGGCATGCGATTCAACGGTGAGGACGAACTGCTCTCCCTCAACGTCGTCAGTGAGAACAAGTTCCTGCTGGTCGCGACGTCGGGTGGCTACGCCAAGCGCACTGCGATGGAGGATTACCCGCAGCAGGGCCGCGGCGGAAAGGGAGTACTGACGATCCAGTACGACCCGAAGCGTGGCACGCTTGTGGGAGCTCTCATCGTCGACGACGAGGACGAGCTGTACGCCATCACCTCCAGCGGTGGCGTAATCCGGACCGCTGCCAAGCAGGTTCGGAAGGCCGGCCGACAGACCAAGGGCGTGCGGTTGATGAATCTCGGTGAAGGCGACACACTGCTCGCAATCGCGCGCAATGCCGACGAGATCGAGCCGGATGCCGTGGGCACCGAAGACGATGCATCGAAGGAGTCGTAAGTGAGCACTCCCAATCGGCCTGGCAGCAGGCCAGCCCCCAGCGGCGGAACGGATGATCGGGACGCCACGCGGGCCGAGCAGCCTGCGCGTCCCGCGCCGCCCGAGGGAACTCGTCCGGGTGCCCGCCCACAGCCCGCCAGTCGACCGGCACCGGCTGCGGGTCGCGGATCGGCTCCGCAAGGGAGCCCTCGTCCGCCGGTTCGGCCTGCGCAGGGTGCTCCCAACGGACCGGCGCGGCCGGCTCAGGGGCCGCCCCCGCCGCGGCCACCAGCTCCCAGTGGTCCGCCGTCCTCGTCGGGTCAGGGTGGCGCCAAGCAGGGCCCGCCTGCCCCTCGCCCCGGTCAGGCCGGACCCCCACAGGCTCAGCCAGGGGCGGGTCAACCCGATGGCGGTCGACAAGCGAGCGGCCAGCCTCCGCAGCGGCAGCCGGCCGCCGGTCCGCCACCGTCTCGCCCCGCACCACCGCGTCCCGCTGCACCCGACGAGACCACACGCACGCCGGAAGGATCGAGCGAGCAAGCTCGTCCGGCACAGCCCGAATCTGCGCCGGATCGTGCTCGCGAGACTGCGAACCCCGCGGCTACTCAGGCGATGCCCGCTCAGCAGCGCGACGCTCCACAGAGTGATTCCGGGACTCCGCCGTGGCAGCGGGGTGCCGGCCAGCGACCTGTGTCGCAGGGCACGGACGACCGGAAGCAGCCTCAGAATCAGCCGCAGACCAATCTCTCCGGCCGGGGCGCAGCGCTCCCTACGAACGCGGAGTTCGACCGCTCGGCGCACACCACGGCCGAGCCGAGCCAACGCGAGGCACCCGAGGACAAGACCGAGCGGCGTGAAGCGGCTCGATCGAAAGCTGCGGGCATAGACGGACCGACTCGCCATATCGAACGCAAGGATCTGGCGAAGGACATGCCCGATCTGTCCGCCGTTCGGCATCCCGAGCCCGCCCAGTCCGACCGCGCAGTGCCCACCGCCATCGGGGCGATGTCCCATGGGGACGACACTCCGCTTCGTGCGACCGTCCAGATCCGCAAGATCGACCCGTGGTCGACGCTCAAGATCGCGCTCGTCATCGCGGTGTCACTGTTCTTCGTGTGGATGGTGGGAGTCGGGCTGCTGTACGCAGTGCTCGACGGCATGGGCGTCTGGGACCGGCTCAACAGTGCCTTCACCGAGATCGTCAACGAGTCGGGCGACGGCGGCCTCGTCAGCGCCGGGCAGGTGTTCGGCTACGCCGCGGTGATCGGTGTGATCAATGTCGTACTCTTCACTGCTCTCACCACCATCGGGGCGTTCATCTACAACCTGTCGTCGGACCTGGTCGGTGGCGTCGAAGTGACACTGGCAGACCGCGACTGACCTGCATCGGCGAGAGCCGTATCGGGCCGTTTTGGAAGACAGCGACCCGATACGGTAATCTCATCCCTCGGTTCGAGGAGAGAAAATCTTCGAGCCGAAGCAGTGATGAGGGCCTATAGCTCAGGCGGTTAGAGCGCTTCCCTGATAAGGAAGAGGTCGGAGGTTCAAGTCCTCCTAGGCCCACACCGAACGAACGAAAAGAGGCAGGACGTGAAAATCCTTCTTCTCGTCGCATCGGCGGTGATCGCAGTGCTGACAGTATCCAAGGTGCGCTCCACGCGCAGCTCGGACGGCGTCTGGCACAGCATCCCCACCGCGTGACAATCGCTCGGAGTGGACGTGTAGAGTTCGTCCACGATCACCCGCAACACCCGGGGCCTTAGCTCAGTTGGTAGAGCGCTGCCTTTGCAAGGCAGATGTCAGGAGTTCGAATCTCCTAGGCTCCACAATAAAAAGGACGTCCACTTCGGTGGGCGTCCTTTTTCGTTCCCTCCCCGGGTACCCAAGTCCACTAGATGTGACATCGACCCCCGAAAAGTCCACTCGATGTGACATTGAGTGCCCACCGGAGACGGCGGGCGAGCGACGACAGCCTTGTGACCACACCCAAGGCGCGCTGCCCTTCGGCGCCCATATGTACAGACCCTCGACTGTTCTGTTCGCATTCAGGACGTGGGTCCCTAGTTTTACCGGAGTGCAGGAACGTCGGTCCGCGGATCGATGTGAACGGTCGCGACGGCGCACCGCAGGGGGGTGTGCCGTCGTCAGATCTCGGCGAGCAAGGTTCGCCACCGTCTCGAATCGGTTGGCGGTTCGGGCACCCACAGGTTTGAAGGAGCCCCGCAGATGACCCGTGTTCTCAACCACGAAGAGCTGTTGACCGAACTCGACGGCACCTTGGAGACCAACTTGAATCGCCATCTGTCGATGGCGAAGGAATGGCATCCGCACGACTATGTTCCGTGGGATCTGGGTCGGAACTTCGCGGCGATGGGTGGGGAGGACTGGTCGCTCGAACAGTCGTCGTTGTCGGAGCTGGCTCGCACGGCGATGATCACCAATTTGCTCACCGAGGACAATCTTCCGTCGTACCACCGCGGGCTGGCAGACAATTTCTCGCTGGACGGTGCCTGGGGCACATGGGTGGGTCGTTGGACTGCGGAGGAGAACCGCCACGGGATCGTGATGCGCGACTATCTCGTCGTCACCCGAGCGGTGGATCCCGTGGAGTTGGAGCGGGCCCGGATGCACCACATGACGGTGGGTGTCGATGCTCCGATGGACGGGGCGAACTTTCTGCATTCGGTGGCGTATGTGACGTTCCAGGAGCTCGCGACCCGGGTCTCGCATCGGAATACGGGCTTGGCATGCGGCGATCCGGTGGCGGATCGAATGTTGGCTCGTGTTGCCGCTGACGAGAATCTGCACATGATCTTCTATCGGAACCTGGGTGAGGCCTCGTTGGATCTGGTGCCCGATCAGATGGTCCGTGCCATCACCGACGTCGCTACCGACTTTCAGATGCCCGGGTTGAACATGCCCAATTTCCGTAAGAACGCGATGACTCTGGCCAAGCACGGCATCTACGATCTCCGTCAGCATCTGGACGAGGTGCTGATGCCGGTACTACGAAAGTGGAAGATTTTCGAGCGCAACGATTTCACCGGCGAGGGCGAGCGTGACCGCGATCGTCTTGCCGCGTTCGTCGAGGATCTGGCAGCCAAGGCCACCAAGTTCGAAGAGTCGCGGGATCGTTTGCTCGCCCGGGAAGCCGAACGCGCCGACAAGGCATCCTGACCTGTACTTCGTCCCTCCAGAGAGTCGTGGTCGCAGCTCGAAGGTGTTAGAGTCCGGGCATCGTTGGGTCATATGCGGCATGGCTGTAGTGCTTGGGGAGGGCCGATGGTGCCTGGGGGGTATCAGGTGAGTGGTGAGGTCTCGTTCGGTGCACGTCACCTCGAGGCGGCGCAGTCCTTTGCCTGCGCGGCTGGCCTCGACTTGTGATCAAGCCCAGGTTCGACGAGTCCGGGCGCATGCTGGCCGTGTTCGCGGCCGTCACCACCGTTCTCTACGCGGCAAGTGCCGTGGCATCGTGGTCGAGTCTGTCCGGTGCTCGGCAAGTGCTTGCGGCTCTGGCATTGGTGTTGGGTCCGTTGGCGATCGTGGTGTTGGCGAGGGCGGGTGTGCCCAGTCCCAAACGCGCGGTGGGGTTGTCGACGGCGTTGTCGGTAGTGGCCCTGGCGTGTGCTCTGGGCAGCAGCGACACGTTGCCCGCCTTCTTGATCTGTGTGCAGGCTGCGATGTTCCTGGGGATGCACATCGGTGCCTTCTGGTCTGAACGGAACGCGGGCATATGGGTTGCAGTGCTTGCTGTTTCGGCAGTGATCGGGGCCGCTGTCGCTCCGTACGGAACTCCGTTCATCAGCTACATCCTCGTCGCTCTCGGCATCGTCGGTGCAACCGAGGTGTTCGGCGTCTTCGCACGTCGGATGCGATATTTTTCGACCCACGATGCGTTGACCGGTCTGCTCAACCGCTTCGGGTTCGAGTCGAAGATCGAGAAGATGCTGCCCGCCTGCGCGGCGCGCGGCCTGTCGGTGAGCCTGGCAGTACTCGATTTGGACAATTTCAAGGAAATCAACGACGAGTACGGCCACATTGCCGGCGACGTTCTCCTGACCCGGGTCTCGAAGGCGTGGAAGAGCCAACTGACCAAACGCGATGTTCTCGGTCGGCTCGGCGGGGACGAGTTCGTGCTGTTCATGCCGGGTGTGCTCGAAAAAGAAGCTCTCCTGATCATCGACCGACTCCGCCGCGCTCATCGTGCCGAATGGAGCGTCGGATTGGTGTGCATGCCTGCCACTCGCCGCTGGGGCGAGATCTACCGGGCCGCAGACGCGGATCTGTATCGGGCGAAGCGGAGCAGACCACCGCGGACCAACGGTCCGTCCAACCCAGGGTTCAATCCGGGAACCGGTTACAGCGATCCTGTTCGCAGAATCGCTCGGTGATGTTCGCATTCCGCAGCATCTACCCCCAGTTTTCATCCACAGGCTGGGGATAGATTCCACAGTTCTTCGTCGCCCACGCATTGAATAGTCGAATACGACAATTCTGCGGGGGAACGCGATGGTCACACTCGATGACGTCAGGTCATGGGACAGTCGTACGCTGACTGCCGCGTCCGAGGACCTGACGCGGCGGTGGCGCGAACTGATCGCCGTCCACGCGTCCTCGACGGAGGACGTGATCGGCGAAGGGTGGGTCGGACCCGCAGCCGACGCGGCACGCCAGGCCATGAGACGTATCCGATCTGATCTCGGTGCTGTCTCGAACGAGTTGCTTCGGGTCGCGACGTGCCTCGGCGAGGCCGCGATCGACATGGCAGGTCTGATAAACGCACTCCGTGCTGTGGAGCAGGACGCCACCGATGCCCGCTTCACCGTCGGATCCGACGGTTCGGTCGTCGACACGGCCGTGTCGTATTCGGTTGCACGTGAGGACGTGTGGTCGACGGTGCGAGATCGACGGCGCCTGCATGAGGAACTGGCCGAGCGGCTGACGCAGCTGTTGTGCACAGCCACGGCATTCGACGAGGCCCTGGCCCTCCGCCTCGTCGGGGAGGTCCCCGCGACGTTCGTCGCAGCGGCAGTGGCGGATTCGATCCCCCGCGATGCGACGCCGGCCGCGAACGCAGCGTTCTGGAGTGCCCTCTCGCCGGCCGCACGGACACGGCTGTTGGTCGAGCAGCCGGGGCTGATCGGCAATCTCGATGGGCTGCCCGCCCGTGTGCGTGACAGTGCGAACAGGCGGGTTCTGGCCGCCGAGCGTGTTCGTTTGCGCGAGGTCGAGGCCGAGCTCCGAAAGGAGTTGGAGGCCAATCTTTTCGGAGGGATGTTCAGCAACGCAGATGCCGGCCTGGAGCAGACACGCACTCGGATAGCAGCCCTCGATGCGATCGAGGCGACGTTGGCGAAGGGGGCTAGACAGCTCCTGGTACTCGACAACGCGTCGTACGAGGAGACGACGGCGGCAATCGCGGTGGGAGATGTCGACACGGCCACACACGTGGCCGTGTTCGTGCCGGGCCTCGGATCCACCGTGGCCGGAGACCTCGATAGATACGACAGCGACATGGACGGCCTCGAAACGGTTGCCCGACAGATGCTTCCGGCTGGTGCGGGTCCGAGCGTCGCCGTCGTGACGTGGATGGACTACCAGGCCCCGCAGCTCGGCTGGAGTTTGTTGGATCCAGACCGAAGCGTGGCCTCAGAGTGGGCTGCGCGGGCGGGGGCGGATCGGCTGGTTCCGTTTCTGGACGGCCTCGATGCCGCGAGGGCCGAGGACCCGCACTTGTCTGTCCTTGCGCATTCCTACGGATCGCTCACCGCCGCGTACGCGCTTCGGCAGGGCACAGGGGTGGACGAGTTCGTGGCGCTCGGATCACCGGGACTGGGCACACCGGCCGTCGCGGACCTTCGAGTGCCGTCGGGACACGTGTTCGTCGCCGAAGCCGAAGGCGATCTCGTGGCCGACCTCGGTGCATTCGGCCGCGATCCGGGTGTGCTGGACTCGGTCACGCTGCTCTCCACCGAGGGATCGGACGGTCGGAGCAGTTCGATCGGTCACGGCGACTACCTCGCCGAGGGGTCGACCAGTCGATACAACGCCGCGCTGGTGATCGCCGACCGCAGCGAGGACGCCGTGATCAGGACCAGGCCGGCGTTGTTCGATCTGATCCAGAAGCTGCTGTATCTCTGACCGACCCTGGTTATGCCGTGCTGCCCTCGTAGTCGGCCAGGCTCGGCGGCGCATCGGCAGGCGGTGCAACCTCCTTGCGGCGGCGGCTCAGAACGAACACCGCTCCGGCGACGATGGTGGCAGCGCCCCCGATCAGCACGATTCGACGAGTCCTGTGCGATTGCGACGGGGCCCGCAACAGTGCTCTGGTGCGGTTCGACTCGGCGATTCGTTCCACCGTCGCAGCGCGTCGTCTCACGGCCTGCTTGTGTGCCAGCTCGTAACCCTTCTTGGCCATCATCAGACCGGCTCCGGCCGGTCCCTTGCTCGCGGCAGCGAAGAGCGCGGACGCCGCGGTGCCGGTGGTCGACCGAACCCGGTCGGACTTCGTTGTGCTCGTCATGGTCATCACTGTTCCACACAGTGGCCCTCCGATCAGTGCCGATAGGTCCACCTCCGCGCACCGCCCGTGAACTGCTCGATCGCCCGGGATGGCACGATGGTGGGCGTGACTTCACCTAACAAGACCCAAACGGCCACGCTGCATACCAACCGCGGCGATATCGTCATCGAACTGTTCGGCAATCACGCCCCCAAGACCGTCGCGAACTTCGTCGGCCTCGCGGACGGATCGAAGGAGTACACGACGCAGAACGCGTCGGGCACCAAGGCCGGACCGTTCTACGACGGCGCAGTGTTCCACCGCGTCATCGACGGTTTCATGATCCAGGGTGGCGACCCGACCGGCACCGGCGCAGGTGGACCGGGCTACAAGTTCGAGGACGAGTTCCACCCCGAGCTCTCTTTCGACCGCCCGTACCTGCTGGCCATGGCGAACGCCGGCCCCGGAACGAACGGCTCGCAGTTCTTCATCACCACCGGCAAGACCCCGCACCTCAACCGCAAGCACACGATCTTCGGTGAGGTCACCGACGAGGCCTCGAAGAAGGTCGTCGACGCGATCTCGAGCACCCCGGTCGGCCGCGGCGACCGTCCGGTGGACGAGGTTGTCATCGACAGCGTCACCCTCGCCTGATTCGGCCTCGTAGGAGAATTTCACGATGACGACCCCCGGCTGGGGTGGCCCGCACGGCAACCAACCCAACCCACCCCAGTCGGTGTGCGTCCGACATCCCGATCGCCCCACCGGTCTGGCGTGCTCGCGATGTGGCCGTCCCGCATGCCCACAATGTCTGCAGGCAGCGGCGGTAGGGCAACACTGTGTCGATTGCGTCCGGCAGGGCAACAAGAACGTCCGCACAGCTCAGACCATTGCGGGCGCACCCGTGGCACGATCGGCCAAGACACCGTTGACGTTCGCGCTGATCGCAGTCAACGTCGTGGTCTTCGGAATCACTGCTGCGCAGGCCGGCAGCGTGATGAGCAACTTCGATTCACCGCTGGCCAGTGATTGGGCCCTCAACAGCTTGCTCGTGGCGAACGGCGACCTGTTCAGGCTCATCGGTAGCGGCTTCGTCCACATCGGACCGATCCACCTCCTGGTCAACATGTTCGCGCTCTTCCTCATCGGACGCGACGTCGAACTGATCCTCGGCCGCAGCCGGTATCTCGCCGTCTACTTCCTGTCGCTACTCGGTGGCAGCGCCTCGGTGATGGTGCTCGAGAATCCGCTGGTTTCCACGGCGGGCGCATCCGGTGCGGTCTTCGGCCTGCTCGGTGCTCAGGCCGTCATCCTGCTCAGGCTCAAGCGCAGCCCGGCACCGGTGTTCATCGTGATCGCCTTGAACATCTTCATCAGCATCTCGATCCCCAGCATCTCGCTCTGGGGACACATGGGCGGACTCGTCGCCGGTGCGGCTGCCACCGCCGGATTGGTGTTTCTCCCCAACCGACGAACTGGGCCGGGAGGGACGCCAGCCCCGGCCGGAGTGTCCCTGGCTTGGCTGTCCGTCGCGGCCGTCGCCGTGGTATCCGTGGCGATCATCGCACTCCGCGTGCTGGACCTCCGCGCCCAGATGGGCCTCTGACAAGTCCACTCGATGTGCCATTGACCCCCAAAAAGTCCACTCAACGTCACATTGAGTACCGACGGGCCCCGAGCGATCAGGAGTCGCGCGGCACCAGACCATGCGCCTCGAGGGCATCGAACACGTCCTGAGGGTTGGTGCCGAGGTCCCATCTGCCGAAGATGATCAACCGATCGTCGTCCTCTCCGGGCGGGCGGAGGTCGAGTTCGAGCATGGGGACGCGTCGGCCGAGTCGGGGGTATCGCACTATTTTGGCGCGGACGATGTCGGTGCGGGCGTACGTGCGGATGCCGGTGAGGCGTTTCATCACCAGTGAACCGTCGTGTGTGATGGCCAGGCGTGGGCGCTGCACTGCGGCGAGGGCTGCGATTATCCACATCCCGACGGCGGCCAGTCCGACGAGGAATGCGCCGGCTGCGTCGGTGGAGGTGAATGCGGCGCCGATTCCGAGCGCGATTCCTCCGACCACCAGGGCTCCGATGGCGACGACCGGCGTCGCCCACTGCTGTCGATACACACCCTGTGGATTGTTCGAGAAGTTATCCACAGGGTCTATCCACATTGGGGATGAATGACATCGATGTAACTCGACCGTCGCTCAGCGCCACCGCATGGTCATCACGAGCCCGACGACCATGAAGCCGAAGCCGATCAGAAAGTTGTAGGCACCGAGGTTTCCGATGAAGGCGATGTCGTCGGCAGCGAGGTAGTAGACGATCAGCCACAGCAGCCCGACCACCATGAAACCCAGCATGAGCACGACGTACCAGGCCGGTGACGGCCCCGCGTTGACCTTGACCGGCGTCCGGTTTGCCGGGTTGATCGTGTAGTCGTTCTTCTTCCGTACCTTGGACTTCGGCATTGCTTCCTCTTCGCGTTCGTGACGGTCATCGGCCCTGCGGCCGTACCTGTGGACAACTGACGACGGAACCTGTGAATCGGCGGGATCGTGCATCCCCAGGCTAGTGTCTCCCCAAGGACCGTGGCCTTTACCGCTCAGGTTTCTGTACACGCTAACCCAGGTGGGCCCAGCACCGGCCCACCGGACAAATCGAGAGCACCCGTGAGACGACCTTCGACCAGTTCCGCCGAGACCCGCTGGTGGGTCCTCGCCGTCGCGGTCTGTGCTGTCGTCGGCTTGCTGCTCGGTACTACCAGACATGCATCGGACGGCACCGAGTTGCGCGGCGGGGACACCACTCGACTCGCCGATCTCGTCGAGGCGGCTCAGAGCAGCAGTGAGGATGCCCAGCGCCGGAGAGACTCGCTCGAACAGCAGGTCGATATCAGTCAGCAGCGCACTGCCGAAGGCGACAGCGATGTCGCCGACGCATTGGCTCGCATCGACGCGCTCGCGGACGCGGCCGGGCGGGAGGCCGCGTCGGGAGTGGGCGTGACAGTCACGATGGCCGATGCTCCCCGCGGACCGGACGGTGCGTACGCCTCCGATGCGGCCCCCGACGATCTGGTGGTCCATCAGGTCGATGTGCAGAGCGTGCTCAACGCTCTGTGGACGGGCGGGGCGTCGGCGATCTCGATGCAGGATCAACGGCTGGTGGCGTCGTCGGCACCGCGCTGCATCGGCAACACATTGTTGCTCGGTGGTCGGACGTACAGTCCGCCGTACGTGATGAAGGCGATCGGTGACCAGGACCGACTGCGTGCGGCGCTGAAGAACGAGCCGGGTGTGCGCCTGTACGAGCAGTACGCGGTGCGCTACGGACTGCGCTACGACGTCGCGAACTCCCAGGACATCTCTGTCCCCGCCTATGCCGAATCGGTGCGCATGAGGTTCGCGCAGCCGAGCTGAGTACGCTGTCGACATGCGCATTCTCGTCGTCGACAACTACGACAGCTTCGTGTTCAACCTCGTCCAGTACCTGGGCCAGCTGAACGCCGATGTCGAAGTCTGGCGCAACGACGACGAGCGACTCACCGACCGCGATGCCGTAGCGGCCCGATTCGACGGGATTCTGCTCAGCCCCGGCCCGGGTACACCGCAGCGGGCTGGCGCCTCGATGGATCTGGTCTCGGCCTGCGCCAGGGCGAAGACCCCGCTCCTCGGCGTATGCCTCGGCCACCAGGCCATCGGTGCTGTCTTCGGTGCCACCGTCGAGAAGGCCCCGGAGTTGCTGCACGGCAAGACCAGTTCGGTGCAGCATTCGGGCGTCGGAGTTCTCGAGGGGATGCAGGACCCCTTCACCGCGACGCGGTACCACTCCCTGACAGTCCGGGCCGATACGATTCCACCCGAGCTGGAGGTGATCGGTCGCACCGAATCCGGTTTGGTGATGGCGATGAGGCACATCGACCTACCGATCCACGGAGTGCAGTTCCACCCGGAATCCATCCTCACCGAAGGTGGTCACCGCATGCTGGCCAATTGGCTCGCCGTGTGCGGCATGCCGGTCGACCCGGGTCTCGTCGCCAAGCTCGAAGCTCAGGTCGCCGAAGCGTTCGCCTGAGCTTCGACGCTAGCGCCCGCTGGGTAGCCCCAACACCCCGATACGCACGGAGATGGTGTCGGTCTTGCTGATCTCCGAACCCGCCGGCTGCTCTTGTTCGACGATTCGGCCGACCATCAGTGGGTCCAACTGCGATTGGCTCGACGTCGACAGATCCGACCGGGTTCCGGTCCAGCCGGCCGCTTCCAACTCCGAGAGCGCCTGAGTTTCGGTGAGACCGGACAGGTCCGGCATCGGGATCTTGTCGCCGTTGGAAATTCGCAGCGTGACGACGGAGTTCTCGGCGACGTTGGTGCCACCTGTGGGGTCGGTGGACACGACCTGACCCACAGGTTGCATCGAGTCGATGCTCTGAACCTGGACGCGCAGTCCGGCTCCCTCGACGTTCGGCTGAGCCACGTCGACGGACTGTCCGACGACGTTGGGCATGCGTACCTGCGCGGGTCCCGAGCCGAGCGTGATGCGAACCTGCGAGCTGGCGTTCATGCTCACGCCCGACGACGGGTTCTGTTCGACGACCTTGTCCAGGTTCTCGGGAGTCGACGGGGCGCGGGCGATCGTGGGGTCGAGCTCGAGCCCTACCTCGGCGAGGATGTCGGATGCTTCCTGTTGCGTTTTTCCGGTCAGGCGCGGCACCTGCACCTGTTGGGGTCCGGAAGACACGTCGAGCTGAATTCCCCCGGGCGATTCGGTTTGTGATCCGGCGGCGGGGTTGGTGCCGATAGCCGACCCTTCCGGGATCGATGCGTCGGGCTTCTCCTGCACCGTGACGCGCAGGCCGGAGTTCTCGAGCTGCCGCTGTGCCTCGTCGGCGGCCAGTCCGACGACGGTCGGCACGGTGACCGTCTTGGGGGCCGCACCGGGCCCGAGCGACCACAGGAATGCGCCGACGATGGCGACGACGACAACGGACGCGATGGAGATGAGCGCGATCTTCAGGCCACGGCGACTGCGTTCCGGCTCGGGTTCGCCGTGCCGCGATCGCCGGGGTGGCTCGCCGACCGAGGCGGGTTTGTCCTTGCCGGAGAAGTCGGCTTGCCGGGCGTCGACCGAGCCGAGAATGGTGGTTCGGTCCTCGTCGTTCATCACCATCGGTGCGCTCGGGCGTTGCCCGCCGAGGACGCGAACCAGATCGGTGCGCATCTCGGCTGCGCTCTGATAGCGGTTGGCCGGGTTCTTGGCCATGGCCTTGAGGATGATCGAATCGAGTTCGCGCGGGACGGTGTCGTTGACCAGCGACGGCAGCTGAGGATCCTCGCGTACGTGCTGGTAGGCGACGGCGACCGGAGAATCACCGGTGAAGGGCGGCTCGCCGGTGAGGATCTCGAACAGCACACAGCCGAGTGAGTAGACGTCCGATCGGGCGTCGACCTGCTCGCCGCGGGCCTGTTCGGGAGAGAGATATTGGGCGGTTCCGATGACGGCCGCAGTCTGGGTCATCGGCGACGAGGAATCGGCGATGGCCCGGGCGATGCCGAAGTCCATCACCTTCACTGCGCCGGCGTGGTTGATCATGATGTTGGCGGGCTTGACGTCGCGGTGCACGATGCCGTTGCGGTGGCTGAAATCGAGTGCAGCGCAGACGTCGGCGATGACCTCCATGGCTCGACGCGGCGCCATGGGTCCCTCTGCGCGCACGATGTCTCGCAGGGTGTCACCGTCGACGTATTCCATGACGATGAACGGGAGCGGACCTGCTTCGGTCTCTGCTTCCCCGGTGTCGTACACGGCGACGATGGCGGGGTGGTTCAAGGCTGCGGCGTTCTGGGCTTCGCGTCGGAACCTCAGATAGAACGTGGGGTCGCGAGCGAGGTCGGCGCGCAGAACCTTGATGGCGACGTCGCGGTCGAGCCGAGTGTCGCGTGCCAGGTGAACCTCGGACATGCCTCCGAAACCGAGTATCTCGCCCAGCTCGTAGCGAGAGGACAGCGTACGGGGAGTCGTCATTGTTGTCCTTGTGGCTCTTGCTGGAACGGAATCTGGATCAGCGGCCGTCTCGTCGTCTGCGTGGGCTCCTCCGAGGTTGTCGTCGGCTCCTCGGTTGTCGTCGGTTCCTGGGTGGTCGTCGTCGTCGTGGTCGTGGTGGTTTCTTCGGTGGTGGTGGTTTCTTCGGTGGTCGTCGTCGGTTCGGTCGTCGTGGTCGTGGTGGTGGTGGTCGGCTGCGTGGTGGTTGTCGTCGGCGGCACGAACGGCGTCGGTGTGTCGTCCCTGCCCCCGGTGAAGAGCACGTAGCCGCCGATGAGCAGGGCCAGAAGCAGCAGCCCGGCACCGCCCCAGGCGAGGGCCTTCTGCGCCGAGGACATTCCGGTGGGCACCGGCGTGGCCGCTGCAGCCGTTCCGGTGGCAGGGCCGCGATACTCGCGTTGCGAAGTCGGCATCATCTGGGTGCTCGACGGCCGATCCGGTTGCGGACTCGGAACGACTCCGGGAACCATCACCCGGCCGGTGCCCGTGCCTCGGGAGTTGCCGGGTGTCGGCGGTCGACGGCCTGCTCGGACCGCGGCGACGGCGTCCGCGAATTCGCCGCCGTCGGCGTAGCGGGCAGCGGGGTCCTTGACCATCGTGATCTCGATGAGTTCGCGGACGGCGGGCGGCAGATCGACCGGCATGGGTGCCGGTGCCTCCCGAACGTGCTTCATGGCGACGGTCAGGGCGCCGTCACCGACGAAGGGTCGCGAGCCTGCCAGCGCCTCGTATCCGACCACGCCGAGCGAGTAGACATCGGAGGCCGAGGTGGCCTCCTCGCCGAGAGCTTGTTCGGGCGCGATGTACTGCGCGGTGCCCATCACCATTCCGGTCTTGGTCACCGGGGAGGCGTCGACTGCCTTGGCGATGCCGAAGTCGGTGATCTTGACCTGCCCGGTGGGGGTGATCAAGATGTTGCCGGGTTTGACGTCGCGGTGCACGACGCCTGCGGTGTGGGCGATCTGCAGGGAACGGCCGGTCTGCTCGAGCATGTCAAGGGCATGGCCGAGCGGCAGCCGGGACATCCGTCCCAGCACGGCGTTGAGCGGCTCGCCGTTGACCAGTTCCATCACGAGGTAGGCCAGTGATTCGCCTGCGCCGTCGCGGGTTTCGCCGTAGTCGTAGACCCCGGCGATGCCGGGGTAGTTGAGCTGCGCTGTCGTTCGGGCCTCGAACCTGAAGCGCTGCAGAAACTCCGGGTCCTCGGAGAATTCGGCTTTGAGTACCTTCACCGCTACCCGGCGATCCAGACGATTGTCCATCGCTTCCCACACTTGCCCCATACCGCCGGTGGCGATGAGGCGCAGTAGTCGATAGCGCTGAGCGATGACTGCCCCGTTGCTCAATGGCACCTATCTCACCTCCCCTGCAATGCCGCTGCGATGACGGCGCGTCCGACGGGTGCGGCCACGGATCCACCGGTGGCTGCCAGTGCCCGGTCGCCACCGTTCTCGACGATCACCGCGATGGCGACCTTGGGGTCCTTCGCGGGTGCGAATGCGATGTACCAGGCATGCGGAGGAGTGTTGCGTGGATCGGAACCGTGTTCTGCCGTACCGGTTTTCGAGGCGATCTGCACGCCGGGGATCTTGCCTTCGCCGCTGGTGTCGTTCTCGGCACCGATCATCAGATCGGTCAGAGTTGCAGCGGTCTCCGGGCTGATGGCCGCTCCCATGGCTTTGGGCTGATAGTTCGACAGATCGGACAGATCAGGAGACTGCAACTGCTGCACCAGGTTCGGGGCCATACGCACACCGCCGTTGGCGACGGTTGCGGCGATGACGGCATCCTGCAGGGGGGTCAGTGCTACGTCGCGCTGGCCGATGCTGGACTGGCCCAATGCCGCGTCGTCGTCGATCGGCCCGATGGTGCTGTCGGCCACCGGAAGTGGAATCGTGATGTCCTCACCGATACCGAACGCGGCGGCGGCGTCGCGCATCTTGTCCACCCCGGTGTCGATGCCGAGTTCGACGAACGCGGTGTTGCACGAGCGCGCGAACGCTTCACGCAACGACGCGGTCTGGCCGCTGCCACACGTCGAACCGTTGTAGTTCTCGAGCGTCGTCGAGGTGCCCGGCAGCGTGATGTTCGACGCGGCCGTCAGCTGATCGTCCGGCGTTGCGCCCGCCTCGAGAGCGGCCGCGGTGGTGATCACCTTGAAGGTGGATCCGGGCGGGTAGGTCTGCGAGATGGCGCGGTTGACCATCGGCTTGTCGGGATCGTTGCTGAGGTCCTCCCACGCTGTCGTCGTGGTGACACCGTCATGGCTGGCGAGCAGGTTGGGGTCGTAGCTCGGGGTGCTGGCCATGGCGAGGATGTTGCCGGTGGCGGGGTCGAGGGCCACGACCGAACCGGTGTATCCCTTGGCTGTGAGCTGGTCGTATGCGACCTGCTGAACGACGGGGTCGATGGTGGTGACCACGTTGCCGCCGCGGGGATCCCGGCCGGAGATGAGGTCGAACAGGCGTCCGCCGAAGAGACGGTCGTCGGAACCGTTGAGGACCGGGTCCTCGGCGCGTTCGAGTCCGCTGCTCGAGTACAGCATCGAGTAGTAGCCGGTGACCGGCGCGTTGGCCTCGGGGCTCGATGGCGAGATCGAATTCTGCGGGTAGGTGCGCAGGTACTTGTACCGGTCGTCGGTGGCGACGGAGGACGCGAGTACCTGGCCGCCTGCCGAGATCTGACCGCGTTGGCGGGAGTACTCGTCGAGCAGGACCCGTGAGTTTCTCGGGTCGGTACGCAAACTGTCGGCCTTGATGACCTGAACGTAGGTGGCGTTGGCGAGCAGGGCGACCACCATCACCATGATGGCGATGGAGACGCGGCGTAGGGGAGTGTTCATGCGCGCTTCACCATTTCGGTCGGCGCCTCGGCGATCGGGGTGGCGACAGCGGGCTTCTTCTTGGGTGTCGCAGGTTCACGGGCGGCGTCGGAGATCTTGATCAGCAACGCCACCAACAGGTAGTTCGCCAGCAGCGAGGATCCGCCGTAGGACATGTACGGGGTGGTCAGTCCGGTCAGTGGAATCAGCTTGGTCACACCGCCGACGACGACGAACAGCTGGATGGCGACCGTGAACGACAGGCCGGCCGCCAGCAACTTACCGAAGCTGTCTCGCACGGCGAGAGCGGTTCGCATGCCTCGAATGATGAACAGCAGGTACAGGATCAGGACTGCGGCCAGCCCGATGAGGCCGAGCTCTTCCCCGACGGTGGCGATGATGAAGTCGGTTTTGGGGAACGGCACCTGGGACGGTCGGCCGCTACCGAGCCCGGTGCCGGCGAGGCCGCCGGTGGCGAGCCCGAACAGCGATTGGGAAATCTGATATCCGGTGTTGTTGTAATCGGCGAACGGATCCAGCCAGGTCAACGTGCGCACGCGAACGTGACTGAACGCCTGGTAGGCGAAGAAGAACCCCACGAGCAACATCCCGCTACCGATGATGATCCAGCCCACGCGTTCGGTGGCGATGTAGATCATCACCAGCACGGTGCTGAAGATCAGCAGCGACGTACCGAGGTCCTTCTCGAACACCAACACCGCAACAGAGACGAGCCAGACGACGATGACGGGTCCGAGATCGCGCGCACGAGGAAAGTCCATCCCGAGCCAGTGCTTGCCCGCCGTGGTGAACAGTTCGCGCTTGGACACCAGCAGTGACGCGAAGAAGATCAACAGCAGAATCTTGGCGAACTCACCGGGCTGCAAACTGAAGCCGGGCAACCGAATCCAGATCTTCGAGCCGTTGACCTCGGAGAACGCCGAGGGCAGCATCGCCGGGATGGCCAGCAGCACCAGGCCGGCGAGGCCGAGGGTGTAGCCGTAACGTGCCAGCGTCCGATAATCGCGCAGCAGCACCAGCAGTGCCACGAAACCGGCGATCGCGAGCGTCGTCCAGAGCACCTGCTGGGTGGCGTCGGGTGACGGAATCGGGTTGCCGAGATACAGCGCCTGCTGTTGGTCGGCCAGATCGAGGCGGTGAATGAGCACCAGGCCCAGTCCGTTGAGCAGCGCGACGATCGGCAGCAGCAGCGGATCGGCGTAGGGCGCGAAGCGTCGTACTGCCAGGTGCGCCACCGTCATCAGCGCGAGATACGCGACGGCGTACTTGGCGAGGTCCCAGGTGATGGTTTGTTCCTGGCTCGCCTCGACCAACACCAGCGAGATCGTCGTGATCAGGACCGCGGCACCGAGCAGAAGTAGTTCGACGCCGCGCCGATTCGATTGGACCGGTGCGGGAGCGAATCCTCCGGGCGGACTCGGAAAGGACCCTCCCGTAGAAGCAGTGGAGCTCATTGAGTACCGGTCCTGCAGTTCTGGCCGGGAATCTGGGGAACCGTCGGGGTCGGCACCGCGGTGGTGGTCGGTGCGAGGTCCGGTACCGGCTCCTGTTCGGCCTGGGGCAGAGGCACTCCGGGCGGCGGGATGATCGTCGTCGGGGTCGGTTCGACGGTGGTGGTGACGACCGGCTCGGTCTCGCAGACCTGCAGCAGATCTCCGGACGCCAAGCGCTCGATCTGTCCGCGCGCATCCTCGAGGGATCCCGAGGGCAGTCCGGTGGTGACCTGCTCGCGCGCCGCAGGCAGGAGGTCGTCGATCTCGAACGGATTGCAGTCTGCGGGAACTGCATCGGGGCCGCTGAGTGTGACGGTGCCGTCGTCTGCGAGGCAGCCGGTCAGTTCCACACTCTGCAACGAGTATCCCAGGACCGAGCCGGGTAGACCGCGCAGCACGGTGACCTTACCGTTGTCGGCGCCGACGTAGTAGTTGCCCTTGATGATCGAATTGGCCACGAACACACCGATTCCCGCCAACACAACCAGGGTCAGGGCGATCAAACTCCAGCGCAGTTTGTGTGACTTCTTCTCGGGCGCGACCACCGGGGCGGTGACTCGTTTGGGCGTCGACCGTGGTGGCCGCATCGCGGCGGCCCGTCCTGCTGCGGTGTTGGGCGGAGGTGCGTCCTCCTCGTCCTCGGTGCTGGCAGCGCCGCCGAGGATCGGGTGGCTCTGTCCGTAATCGAGGTCGATGACGTCGGCGACGACGACCGTCACGTTGTCCGGCCCGCCGCTACGCAGGGCGAGTTCGATGAGTCGATCGGCGCAGGGACCGGTTTCGCCCTCGCTCATGGTGTTCTCGATGGTCTCGTCGCTGACGACGTCCGAGAGGCCGTCGGAGCACAGCAGATAACGATCACCTGCCCGTACTTCCCGAACGGTGAGCGTCGGCTCGATCTCGTTGCCGGTGAGGGCCCGCATGATCAGCGAACGCTGCGGATGGGTGTGTGCCTGCTCGGCGGTGATGCGGCCCTCGTCGACGAGTGACTGAACGAAGGTGTCGTCGCGGGTGATCTGGGTGAGCGATCCGTCGCGCAGCATGTACGCGCGTGAGTCGCCGATGTGGACCAGTCCGATTCGTTTGCCCGCGAACAAGATTGCGGTGAGCGTCGTGCCCATACCGTCGAGCTCGGGTTCGTCCTCGACCTGATCCGCGATGGAGGCGTTGCCCTCACGGGTAGCTGCTTCGAGCTTGCCCAGCAAGTCGTCACCGGGTTCGTCGTCGTCGAGGTGAGCCAGGGCGGCGATCATCAACTGCGACGCCACTTCACCGGCAGCGTGCCCGCCCATGCCGTCGGCCAGGGCCAGTAGCCGAGCCCCGGCATACACGGAGTCCTCGTTGTTCGATCGAACGAGACCGCGATCACTGCGGGCGGCATAGCGTAGGACGAGGGTCACGGGCGCAACTCGATCACGGTCTTGCCGACACGGACAGGGGTTCCCAGCGGGACGCGAACAGCGGTGGTCACCTTCGCTCGGTCGAGGTAGGTGCCATTGGTCGAACCGAGGTCCTCGACGTACCAGTCGCCGCCGCGTGGCGACAGACGAGCATGTCGTGTCGACGAATAGTCATCTGTCAGAACGAGAGTCGAGTCGTCTGCGCGCCCGATCAAGACGGGTTGGGTGCCCAGCGATATGCGCGTTCCGGCGAGACCGCCCTGGGTCACCACGAGGTACTTGGCCACCTTCTGCTTGTTGAACGACGGGAGAACCTTCGAGCCACCGGAGTAGCGAGCGGGCACGCGCATGCCTGCAGCGGCGTAGATGTCGCTGCGGAGGGTGCGAAGGACGGCCCAGACGAAGAACCACAACAGAAGCAGAAAACCTGCCCTGGTCAGCTGCAGAATCAATCCCTGCACGACGATTCACCTCCTCCTTCGCGATCGGACCGGCATCTCACACACTCGAATACTGCGGCGCGGCAGACATGGCTGCCTCGCAGCATCATAGGGTGAAGCCGCTCGTGTGGACGACATACGGGTGGACGAGTACGAAAGTCGACGAAACGAACATCGCCGCGGCTCCCCGCAGGCTCTACTCGCTCCCAGCCCACGCCGAGCGTCAGACGATCCGGACCAGAATTTCGGAGTGACCGGCTCTGATGACGTCGCCGTCCGCCAATTGCCAATCCTGCACCGGAGCTCCGTTCACGGTGGTGCCGTTCGTGGAACCGAGGTCGGAGAGCATGGCGACGCGGCCGTCCCAGCGAATCTCGATGTGCCGCCGCGAGACACCGGTATCGGGCAGTCGGAACTGTGCGTCCTGACCACGGCCGATGATGTTCTGACCGTCTCGGAGCTGGAAGTAGCGGCCACTGCCGTCTTCGAGCTGGAGCGTGGCAGCGAGCGCCTGACCCTGACCGGAGTAGGCGGCGGGCTGCTCGTAGCCGTACCCGTCTCCTCGAGGGGATCCGCCCTGCGGGTAGCCGCGACCGTAGGCAGGCTGTGCGGGCGGGTAGTCGTAACCGGGCTGCTGGTAACCGGCGGCGCGGGGATCGGCGTACTGTCCGGCCGGCTCGCTGTATGCCTGCTCCTGATAGGGGGCCTCGGAGTAGGCACCACCTTGCTCGGCACCGTTGTAGTCGTAGCCCTGACCGTTGTAGCCCTGCGCGTCGTAACCCTGAGCGTCGTAACCCTGGGAGTTGTACGCCTGATCCTGGCCGTAGGGGTGGTGGTCGTAACCCTGATCGCGGCCGCCTGCGGCGCTGTACGCCTGACCCTGGTCGGCGTACGGCTGTTCGTCGTAGCCCTGACCGTTGTAGGGCTGCTGATCGTAGGCCTGACCGTTGTAGGGCTGCTGGTCGTACTCGCCGGGCGCGTAGGCCTGCGCGTCGTAGCCGTTCTGCTCACGTCCGGCGTAGCGCGGATCCTGGCCACCGGCATAACCATTGCGAGCGCGCGGATCGGGACGATGACCGTCCGCGGGATCGCGCTGCGGGTCGTAGCCTGGGTTCTGCGTCATGTGGCCGGCTCCTGGTATCGACATCGGTGGGGCAGACGGTCGCTGCGTAGCTGAAGGGATGGGACGGGGTGCTGGCGGAGCCGATACGTTCTGCTGGGCCGACGCGCCTTGCCGCGCGGACGTGTTCCGTGCAGCAGTCGCCGATCGTCCCACATCGGGATCGACCGAGCCAGTGGCGCGGAACTGTCCGGTGTGAAGAGTGGGGGACGGCTCGAAGCGAACCACCACGTCACCGTAGGTCTGCCACCCTTGATCTCGGATGTAGTCATCGAGGTGGCGAGAAAATGCCTTGACGGTGAGTTCTCGATCGCCGGCCAGTTCCTCGTGGTCGGAGCTGTTGATGGTGATCACGAAGCTGTTGGGAGCCAGATTGTGGCCGCCGTCGAGGGGACGGACCAGATCCGAGGCTTCCTGTTGCAGCGCTGCTTCCACCTCCGCCGGTACGACGCCCCCGCCGAACACGCGGGCGAAGACGTCGCCGACAGCACCCTGGAGCTTGCGTTCGAACCGCGCAACGATGCCCATCGTGACCCCTCCTCTCACTGTCTCGAGCCACCGTACGGTGCCTGCGGGTACACAGGGAGCGACGACCGCGTGTCATCACGAAGTCGCGCTGCAAGCATGATATACGTTGCCGCCGACGTGGACCGAGTCCCGCCGCTCGCTTCGGGCACCCCGAGGCCGCGATTTTCGGGCGCGGCAGGGTGCGTGTTAGTGTTCTCGCCGTCACCCGGGCGGGTGGCGGAATGGCAGACGCGCTGGCTTCAGGTGCCAGTGTCCTTCGGGACGTGGGGGTTCAAGTCCCCCTCCGCCCACCACGCTGGCCGCAGCTGACTCGAATCGCTGCGGCCAGTTTTTTTACTTCCGAATGTCTTACACGCGTGTGCTTCTCGGGTGACGTGGCCCGCCCGTCACACATCGTGGCCGAAATGTCGACCTGTATAGGGAAATTCCCAGGTGAAACGCAATATTAGGCATGCCTTATTTGCGGGGGTACCCAGGTGCTGACTTATCGTTCGTAGTTGGATCGGCCTCACCACGGCCGAATCCGTCGAGACCTCACTTTTCTACCACGCGCTCACCTGCCCGTGCAGAGGAAAGCGTCGACCATCGACAGGTGCTGCTTCAACGGCGAGGACGCACCGAATGCCGTTCGTGCACGCGGTTACAACAAGACCGGCACCGACGAGTTTCAAGGCTGGACTTATCCGAAGGCTAGGTATGAAGCACACTCCGGGCCCGCAAGGCCTCTACGATCCCGTCAACGAGCACGACTCCTGTGGTGTCGCGTTCGTGGTGGACATGCACGGTCGTCGCAGTCGCGACATCGTCGAGAAGGCGATCACCGCACTGGTCAACCTCGAGCACCGCGGAGCCGCCGGCTCCGAACCGAACACCGGTGACGGTGCCGGAATTCTGATCCAGGTACCGGACGCATTCTTCCGCGCGGTCGTGGACTTCGAGCTTCCCGCTGCGGGCGCGTATGCCACCGGAGTTGCATTTCTCCCGCAAGGCCGCAACGACGCCGCACGCGCCTGCGAGGGTGTCGAGAAGATCGTCGTCGGCGAGGGCATGACCGTCCTCGGATGGCGTGATGTTCCCACCGACGACTCCTCTCTCGGGGCGCTCGCGCGCGATGCGATGCCGACCTTCCGTCAGCTGTTCTTCGCCGCACCCGACAGCTCCGTTACCGATCTCGATCTCGAGCGCGTCGCTTTCGTCATCCGCAAGCGCGTCGAGCACGAACTCGGTGAGGAAGGCGCAGGCAAGGACGGCCCCGGTCGCGAAACCGTGTACTTCCCGTCGTTGTCCTCGCAGACCTTCGTCTACAAGGGCATGCTGACCACCCCGCAGCTCAAGGGTTTCTACCTCGACCTGCAGGACGAGCGAGTCGACAGTGCACTCGGACTCGTGCATTCGCGCTTCTCGACCAACACCTTCCCGTCGTGGCCGCTGGCGCATCCGTTCCGACGCGTCGCTCACAACGGCGAGATCAACACCGCCACCGGCAACGAGAACTGGATGCGGGCCCGTGAGGCACTCATCACCTCGGACGTCTTCGGTGGCCCCGATGCGCTCGAGAAGATCTTCCCCGTCGTCACCCACGGAGCGAGCGACACGGCACGCTTCGACGAGGTGCTCGAGTTGCTGCATCTCGGCGGACGCAGCCTGCCGCACGCCGTGCTGATGATGATCCCCGAGGCCTGGGAACGGCACGAGTCGATGGACCCCGCTCGTCGGGCGTTCTACAAGTACCACTCCTCGTTGATGGAGCCCTGGGACGGGCCGGCCTCGGTGTGCTTCACCGACGGCACCGTCATCGGAGCCGTGTTGGACCGCAACGGCCTGCGCCCGAGCCGGCTGTGGGTCACCGACGACGGCCTGGTCGTCATGGCCTCCGAGGTCGGCGTTCTCGACATCGACCCGTCGAAGGTCGTCCGGAAGGTGCGCCTGCAGCCGGGCCGGATGTTCCTCGTGGACACCGCACAGGGCCGGATCGTCTCCGACGACGAGATCAAGGACGAACTCGCCGCCGAACATCCGTACCAGCAGTGGCTCGACGAAGGCCTGACCTCGATCGACGATCTGCCCGAGCGTCCACACGTGCACATGCCGCACGATCGGGTTCTCATCCGGCAGCAGATCTTCGGGTACACCACCGAGGAACTGAACGTGTTGATCTCGCCCATGGCGAAGTCCGGGGCCGAGGCCATCGGGTCGATGGGCACCGATACTCCGATCGCCGTCCTGTCGGCTCGGCCGCGGATGCTGTTCGACTACTTCTCGCAGCTGTTCGCTCAGGTCACCAACCCCCCGCTGGACGCGATCCGCGAAGAGATCGTCACCAGCCTCGGCGGCACCATCGGCCCTGAGGGCGATCTGCTGAACCCGGGTGCCGACGGCTGCAAGCAGATCGTGCTGCCGCAGCCGATCCTGCACAACGACGATCTCGCCAAGCTCGTACACATCAACGACGAAGGTACCCAGGAGGGTCTTCGGTCGGTGGTCGTGCGCGGCCTCTACCCGGTCGCAGAGGGCGGCGAAGGTCTCCGAAAGTCGTTGGAAGCCATCCGCGCTCAGGTCTCTGCTGCCATCTCCGGCGGTGCGCGGATCATCGTGCTCTCGGACCGCGAGTCGAGTGAGAAGCTCGCTCCGATTCCGTCTCTGCTGCTCACCTCCGCAGTGCACCATCACCTGGTTCGGGAGAAGACCCGCACCAAGGTCGGTCTGATCATCGAGGCCGGTGACGCCCGCGAGGTGCACCACATGGCGTTGCTGATCGGTTTCGGTGCCGCAGCGGTCAATCCGTACATGGCCTTCGAATCGATCGAGGACATGATCGAGCGCGGAGCCCTCACCGACATCGATTTCGACAAGGCCGTCGCGAACTACATCAAGGCCGCCGGCAAGGGCGTGCTGAAGGTGATGTCCAAGATGGGCATATCGACACTGGCGTCGTACACCGGTGCTCAGCTGTTCCAGGTGATCGGCCTCTCGCAGGAACTGGTCGACGAGTACTTCACCGGGCACAACAGTCATCTCGGCGGTATCGACCTCGACCAGATCGCCGACGATGTCGCAGCGCGGCACGCGGTGGCCTACCTCGAGAACCGTCAGGAACGAGCACATCGCGAGCTCGAGACCGGCGGCGAGTACCAGTGGCGTCGTGAGGGGGAGTACCACCTGTTCAACCCCGACACGGTGTTCAAACTGCAGCACTCCACCCGCACCGGTCAGTACGACATCTTCAAGGAATACACGAAGATGGTCGACGACCAGTCCGAGCGGCTTGCGTCCCTGCGTGGACTGTTCCGATTCAAGACCGAAGAGCGGCAAGCGATCTCGATCGACGAGGTCGAGCCGGCCAGCGAGATCGTCAAGCGCTTCTCCACCGGTGCGATGAGCTACGGCTCCATCTCGGCCGAGGCGCACGAGACCTTGGCCATCGCCATGAATCGTCTCGGCGGACGCTCGAACTCGGGTGAGGGCGGCGAGGACGTCTCGCGGTTCGAGCCGGACGAGAACGGCGACTGGCGACGCAGTGCCATCAAGCAGGTCGCGTCGGGACGTTTCGGCGTCACCTCGCACTACCTGACCAACTGCACCGACATTCAGATCAAGATGGCGCAGGGAGCCAAGCCCGGTGAGGGCGGCCAGCTTCCGGCCCACAAGGTCTACCCGTGGGTCGCCGAGGTGCGGCATTCGACGCCTGGCGTCGGACTGATCTCGCCGCCGCCGCACCACGACATCTACTCGATCGAGGATCTCGCGCAGCTGATCCACGACCTGAAGAATGCCAACCCGCAGGCCCGCATCCACGTGAAGCTGGTCTCCGAGGTCGGTGTCGGAACCGTCGCGGCCGGTGTATCGAAGGCCCACGCCGATGTGGTGCTCATCTCGGGCCACGACGGCGGCACCGGTGCCACGCCGTTGACCTCGGTCAAGCACGCAGGTGGACCGTGGGAGCTCGGCCTGGCCGAGACGCAACAGACGTTGCTGCTCAACGGTCTTCGCGATCGCATCGTCGTTCAGGTCGACGGCCAGCTCAAGACCGGCCGTGACGTGATGGTTGCTGCCCTGCTCGGCGGTGAGGAGTTCGGTTTCGCCACCGCTCCGCTCGTGGTCTCGGGCTGCATCATGATGCGCGTCTGCCACCTCGATACCTGCCCCGTCGGAGTTGCCACGCAGAACCCCTTGCTGCGCAAGCGTTTCGCAGGTAAGCCGGAATTCGTCGAGAACTTCTTCATGTTCATCGCCGAAGAGGTCCGCGAGCTCATGGCCGAGCTCGGGTTCCGCACCCTCGACGAGGCCGTCGGCCAGGTGGGTCTGTTGGACACCACTGCAGCCAAGGAGCACTGGAAGGCGTCCAAGCTGGACCTGGCGCCCATCCTCGAAGAGGTCGAATCGGCCTTCATGAATCAGAACCTCTACAACACCGGGGTTCAGGATCACGGCCTGGACAAGGCCCTCGATCAGCAGCTCATCGTGGCCAGCCGCAATGCGTTGGACAAGGGCGAGAAGGTCGTCTTCGAGTCCAAGATCACCAACGTCAACCGGACCGTCGGCACGATGCTCGGACACGAGGTCACCAAGGCATACGGCGGTGTCGGGCTCCCGGACGACACCATCGACATCACGTTCACCGGTTCGGCCGGTAACAGCTTCGGTGCTTTCGTTCCATCCGGCATGACATTGCGTCTGCACGGCGATGCCAACGACTTCGTCGGCAAGGGACTGTCCGGTGGACATCTCGTGCTGCGTCCGTCGTTGGAGGCACCCAAGGGATTCGTCGCCGAGGACAACATCATCGGCGGCAACGTCTTCCTCTTCGGCGCCACCAGCGGCGAGGCCTTGATCCGTGGTGTCGTCGGTGAGCGATTCGCCGTACGCAACTCCGGTGCCGAGGCCGTCGTCGAGGGCGTCGGTGATCACGGATGCGAATACATGACGGGCGGCAAGGTCGTCATCCTCGGCGCGACGGGCCGCAACTTCGGTGCCGGCATGTCCGGGGGCGTCGCGTTCATCTTCGATCCGGACAAGACGTTCGAGGCCAACCTCAACACCGAGCTGGTCGACATCGAGGAGCTCGAGGGTGACGAGTTCACCTGGCTCCGCGGCATTGTCACCCGTCACCAGGAGCAGACCGGCTCCGAGGTGGCCGAGCGGATCCTCGCGGACTGGTCACAGCAGGTGAACCATTTCGTGAAGGTCATGCCTCGCGACTACAAGAAGGTACTGCTGGCCATTTCCGAGGCCGAGAAGAACGGCGCGGACGTGGACGAAGCGATCATGGAGGCAGCTCGTGGGTGACCCACAAGGATTTCTGAAGAACACCGTTCGCGAAGTACCCAAGCGGCGGCCCGTCGACCTGCGTCTGATGGACTGGAAAGAGGTCTACGAGGACTTCTCGAAAGACACGCTGCGCACTCAGGCGAGCCGATGCATGGACTGCGGTATTCCGTTCTGCCACAACGGTTGCCCACTGGGAAACCTGATCCCCGAGTGGAACGACCTGGTGTTCAAGGATCGTTGGCGTGACAGCATCGATCGGTTGCACGCCACCAACAACTTCCCGGAGTTCACCGGGCGGTTGTGCCCCGCTCCGTGCGAGGCGTCGTGTGTGCTGGGCATCAACCAGGACCCGGTCACCATCAAGCAGGTCGAGGTCGAGATCATCGACAAGGCCTTCGAAGAGGGCTGGGTCACCCCGGTGTATCCGACGCATCTGACCGGTAAGACCGTAGCCGTCGTCGGTTCGGGACCCGCCGGACTTGCAGCAGCACAGCAGCTCACCCGCGCCGGCCACACCGTGACGGTCTTCGAGCGTGCCGATCGCATCGGCGGACTGCTGCGCTACGGCATCCCCGAATTCAAGATGGAGAAGCGCCACATCGATCGGCGCCTGGCGCAGATGGAAGCCGAAGGTACCGTCTTCCGCACCAATGTCGATGTGGGCGTGGACATCTCGGCAGACGAACTGCGTGAGCAGTTCGACGCCGTCGTCCTCTCCGGCGGTGCCACCGCGTGGCGCGACCTGCCCATCGAGGGCCGAGAACTCGATGGCATCTACCAGGCGATGGAATTCCTGCCGCACGCCAATCGCGTCCAGCAGGGCGACATGGACGAGCCACCGGTCAGTGCACACGGCAAGAAGGTCGTCATCATCGGCGGCGGCGACACCGGTGCCGACTGCCTGGGCACCTCGCACCGTCAGGGTGCGGAAAGCGTCCACCAGTTCGAGATCATGGCCCGGCCCCCCGAGGAGCGGGCGACGTCCACCCCGTGGCCGACGTACCCGCTGATGTACCGGGTCGCCTCGGCCCACGAAGAGGGCGGCGAGCGCGTCTTCTCCGTCAACACCGAGCGTTTCGTCGGCGAAGACGGCAAGGTCACCGCACTCGAAGCCTGCGAGGTCGAATTCAAGGCAGGCAAGTTCGAGAAGATCGAAGGTAGCGAGTTCACCCTCGAAGCCGATCTCGTGCTCCTGGCGATGGGATTCGTCGGACCTGCCAAGGGCGGTCTGCTGACCGATCTGGGCGTCGACTTCAACCAGCGAGGCAACGTCGAGCGCACCAGCGAGTGGGTCACCAACGTTCCCGGCGTCTTCGTCGCAGGCGACATGGGCCGTGGCCAGTCGCTGATCGTATGGGCGATCGCCGAGGGTCGCTCGTGCGCGGCTGCTGTCGATACCTTCCTGCAGGGAAAGACGGCGTTGCCCGCACCGATCGTGCCCACCCAGGCGCCGCAGCGGTAAGTCACTTTTTCGCCGAGCTCGAAGTTATGGATGGATTACGGTCCGATCCCGTCCATAACTTCGAGCTCGGCTGCGTTTCATGACCTCGCGGACGCTGTTACGTCCGTTAACCATGTAGGCATCTGATGGTCACAGGCCCCTGGCACTGTGAATCTCGAACAGCGCTCGTTCGACTTTCACCAGTGAGGCCCCCTCCCCATGAGTGTCAAGAAGTTCTGCGCCGGTATCGGCGTCATCGCAGCTCTCGCGTCCGGCGTCGTCCTCGGCGCCGCATCACCCGCGATCGCCGATCCCGGCGACTGCCCCTCGATGTACGTGGTGGCCATTCCGGGAACGTGGGAGACCAGCTCGGGTGCGGCCCCGAAGCCGGGAATGCTCACCGATGTCACCGATCGTCTCGGCGGAGATATACGCACCGACTACGTCTCCTACCCCGCCACCGCGTTCCCGTGGGAGGGCGAGGTGTACGGGCAGTCTCGGGCGGTCGCCGTCACCAACGCGGGCGGCATGCTCAAGGCCATGGCAGACCGCTGCGGCGCAACGAAACTCGCGATCATCGGATACAGCCAGGGCGCCGATGCGGCCGGCGATCTCGCCGCGGCGATCGGGACCGGAGCTGGCATCGTGCCTGCGGACAGAATCGCCGCAGTGGGTCTGATCTCCGATCCGAAGCGCTCCGACACCGACGCTCTGGTGGGCCCCGCCGTGGTGGGTACCGGAGTCGGTGGCCCCCGTGTCGGCGGATTCGGTCACGTCAGTCCGGTGGTGCGGACCTTCTGTGCCGTCGGCGATCTGTACTGCTCGACGCCGAAAGACGATTACGTGGCCCGGCTGGCCGGATTCCTCGCTGTGTCCTCCAGCCCCGAGCCCGATGTCGCGGATCAGTACTCGCAGGAAGCACAGTCGTTGCTCGCCGACCTCACGGCAGCCGGTGGCCTCCCCGTACTGCAGGGGCAGCTTACCGATCAGGCAAACGACCAGCGTCGGCGAGAGATCGAAGCGTTCTACCGGTCGGGAATTCACCAGGAATACCAGAGCTACGAGGTCCAGGACGGTCGATCTGCAACCAGTTGGCTGGCGGGTTACCTCACTGCCGCGGTCTGACGTCGTAGCAACAGGAAGACAGCCAGCGCACTGACGGCCATCAGGACAGCGCTGGTACCGGCCGCGAGTTCGAAGCCGTCGATGAACGACGAGTCGGCGACTTCGGTCAACTGCGAGGCAAACGGCTCGGGCAGGTAATCGGCGACGGCAATGGCACCTCCGATGGTTTCGCGCGCTGGGTCGGCGATATCGGCCGGTGTCCCGGCGGGGATGGCGTCGGACATGCGGTTGCGGTAGACGGTGCTGCCGATGGTTCCGAGGATGGCGATGCCCACGGCACCGCCCAGTTCGGCACCGGTCTCGGACAGGGCCGACGCAGCGCCTGCCTTCTCGGGAGCGGCTGCCGTGAGCACGATGTCGGAGTTGAGGGTCGACGCTGCACCGATGCCGAACGTCAGCAGGGCCATTCCGGTCAGGAGCAGGGGTAGCCCGGAGTCGACGGCGACGAAGAACATTGCTACGCAACCGAACGCGATGAACAGCAGGCCGCCCGCAATGATGGTGCCGGTGCTGATCACCTTGCTCAGCGTCGGTGCCAGGACGGCACCGGCGGCCGCGGCGACGGCGGGAATCAGCAACCACAGCCCGGCCTGGAGAGGCCCGAGGCCGACGACGAGTTGCAGGTACTGCGAGGCGAACAGGCTGAATCCTGTCATCGCGAAGATGACGAGGAACTGCACGACGACGGCGGCGCTGAAGGCACGTTCGGCGAACAGGGTCACGTCGATCAGGGGGTTCGCAGCCCTGCGTTGTCGGATGACGAAGACCGTACCGAGAGCGAATCCGACGACCGCGGTGGTGATGGTGGCTGCGTCGATGCCTTCCTGCGCACCGTGTTTGATGGCGTAGACGATGGAGAGCATCGAGGAGATCGCGAGGACCACGCTGATCGGGTCGAACTTGCCGGGGTCGGCGTCCTTGAACTCCGGCACGAGCAGAGGGGCCGCGACGAACAGCAGCACCATGATCGGGATGTTGATCAGAAACACCGAGCCCCACCAGAAGTGCTCGAGCAGCACGCCTCCGATGACGGGTCCGACGGCCGCTCCACCTGCGAATCCGGCCGTCCACAGACCGATGGCTTCCTTGCGCTGAGCCGGATCGTGAAACATGTTGCGGATCAACGACAGTGTGCTCGGCGCGATGGTGGCTCCGCCGACTCCCAGCAATGCACGCGCCACCAGCAGCATCTCGGGAGAAGTGGAGAACGTTGCAAGCAGAGATGCGATACCGAACACGACCGCGCCGATCATCAGCAGAGTGCGTCGGCCGATCCGATCGCCGAGGGAGCCCATGGTGATGAGCAGCCCGGCGAGCAGAAAGCCGTAGATGTCGAGGATCCACAGGGTCTGATTGCTGCTGGGCTCGAGGTCGGCGGTCATGAACGGCAACGCGAGATACAGCACCGACATGTCCATCGAGACGACGAGAATGGGCACGACCAGTACGGCGAGACCGAGCCAGTCCTTCTTCGTGGCCAGTTGCTCGGCCGCCCTATGGGTCACTGTTGCTTCCCTTCCGCGTAGTCACCTCAGCTTAGGTGGCGCGGGAGTACGTTCGGTGAGGACAGTGTGTCTCGCCGAACGAAGGAACCAATTCATCATGAGCAACGATCTCGAGGTAGTCGCGACGATCACCGCCAAGCCCGACGCCGTGGACGCCGTGCGGGACGGATTGTCCGCCTTGGTCGCCGAATCACGAAAGGAAGACGGAAACGTCTCCTACAAGCTGTTCGAGTCCGCAGTCGAACCGGGCACCTTCATCACCATCGAGGTCTGGAAGTCGCAGGAGGACCTCGATGCACACATGCAGACTCCGCATCTGCAGAAGGCGCTAAGCGAGTTCGGTCCCCATCTCGCGGCCGCGCCCGCTATCCACCCGCTCCGGCCCGTCGGCTGAGTCGCCCCGCGCACTCGCGTACACCAGTGCCGAGACGGCCAACAAGGCGACAGTGGCACCGATCGCGAGCCAGCCGGTCCCGCTCATCTCGCCCGACGCGATGATGCGGGCACCGGCCGCGGTGTAGCTCATCGGCATGAACGCGGCGAGATCGCCCCAGATCGACGCGGTAGACGCGTACGCGAAGCCGCAGACGACGACCTGCACCGCCAGAGCAACGATATTGACGATCTGGCCGACGACGGCACCGAGAACACGTTGAATCGCCCCTGCAGCGGCGAGATACGCAGCGGCGGAGACGACCAAGAACGCACCTGCTCCGAGCACCGGCCCGATGGCGGCTTCGGTGGCGAATGCGAACGCGAGTGCGGCGCTGATGCCCACTGCGGCCACGGCTGCTCCGATGGCGAGCCACCGCGGCGTGCTGTCCCGGCCGAGCACCCGCACCAGGCTGACGCAGCCGAGGGCGCCGAGTGCCACCAGGGCCGCGATCAGGTACGGGGTGGCCCCGGTACCGGTGGACGTCGAGGCGGCCGCGGTGCTCTGGGCGGACGTCGTCCCGTCCGTAGCTGCGGCGGCGGTGCCCGGCGGAAGTGCGGCGGAGGCGTCGCGCACGTTGGTGGCGATCCCGCTGACGATCCCCTCGACCGGCCCGACAGCCGTCACGAGTTGATCGGTACCCGCCTTGAGCTGCTGTCCGCCGTCGTCGAGTTGACCGAGTCCGTCGCGCAACTGCACCGTGGCGTCGCCGAGCTGGGAGGTGGCACCGAGGAATTGACTGTTCGGGTCGTTGAGCTCTCCGGAGAGCTGCCGAGCACCGTCCTTGAGGGTCTGCAGCTGCGCGAGCGTGTCGGGTCCGAAGGCCTGCGTGTTCAGGGTGTCGATCACCCCGCGGATCTCACCGGAGATGGCGTCGGAACCCGGGTGCGGGAAGCGGTCGACCTGATCAGCGGTTGCGGCCAGTTTCGCGGTGAAGTCGGCCTGAAGGGCACCGAATCCGGCGAGCTGGTCGACCACCTGGTCGACACCACCACTGATCTGTGATGCACCGTCGCCGAGCTCACCGATCCCGTCCCGGTACTGCCCGAAGCCGTCGGCGAGTTGGATCGTGCCGTCGTGAGCCTGGCTGATGCCGTCGGCGAGCTGCCCGACGCCGTCGTTGAGCTGCGTTCCGCCGTCGGTCAGCTGGCCGATGCCACTGGAGAGGAACGTGATGGGAAGCGATGCGCTGTTGAGGCTGCTGCGGGCCTTCGCGAGCGGATCTGCCGTCGGCTGGTCGGAGGCCGGTGCCTGGTCGGTGTCCGCTACCACGGTTGTGGTCTCCGTGGCGGGCTCTGCGCCGAGGTCGTAGCCGGTGCCGAGCGCGAATGCACCCACCGCTACCAGAGGAAACGCCAAAGCGGTGAGAGCAACGGCCGGACGTCGGAAGATACGCAATTCACCCATGATGAGTTCGAGGCTATCTGGCCCGGGACCCCCGGCCGACCGACGACCGACCGCGAACGCCGTGTTCGACCGCGCTGAGCTGGGAATTTAAGAGGTCTCTGTGGATTGTCGGTTGCGGGGAAGCAGGTCCCATACATGCTCGGTCTCGTTCACCGAGGAGACCGATCTCGCGCCGCTTCGGGAGAACAGGACGCGCGTCACCGAGCAGTAGTCGATCGGAAACCCCAGCGCCTTCGGGGTCTGCAAAATATCCTGCAGCACGATGTTGATGACGCCGCCGTGGGCGAAGAGTGCGACGGAGTCGGAGTGCGCGCTCGCCGACACGATATCGCTGACCCCCGCCAGGACGCGTCGGCGAAAGGCCTGCTCGTCGACCTGGTCGGGAAGCTGCCCGGCCTTGATGCGATCGAAGGCTGCACGGAATTCGGTCTTGGCCGCCTCGATGGGCACGTAGCCACCGAAATCGCGATCGTATTCGGTCAAGCGGTCGTCCGGCTCGATCTGCACGCCGAGCCGCTCGGCCAGTGGTTGCGCGGTCTCGAGTGCGCGCAACTGCGAACTCGCAACGACCCGGGAGATCGGGAACCGGGCCATCGCGGCGGGTACCCGCAACGATTGCTCGACGCCGAGTTCGGAGAGAGCGGGGTTGGCGGAGGTCTCCGATCGTTGTGGCAGCGCATGCCGCACCAGAACCAGTTGCATCGACTCACCTAATCACGAGTGTTCGACCGCTGCGCTGAACCATCGACCGGAACGCCGCAACCTGACGCGGCGAATCGGCTCGAGGGTTCCACACCATTCCGATGCGTCGCCGGGCAGCGGGCTGGGTGAGCCCGATGTCGACGGTTCCGCCGTCGCCGCCGTGCGCGCGGATCCGCGGCAGGATGGAGATCCCGAGGCCGGCACCGACGAGCCCGCGCACGGTGTGGGTGTCCTGGCCCTCGAACGCGATGCGCGGGGTGAAGCCGGCGGCGGCCCACAGCTCGTCACAGATCGACCGCATCCCGAAGCCGTGGCCCATCGCGATGTAGTTCTCGTCGACGGTGTCGGCGAGATCGACCGATCTACGCGAGGCCAGGCGATGATCGGCCGGGACCACCAACATCAGCCTCTCGTCGTAGAGCTGGAACGAGTTGTCGTCGGTGTGTTCGGCGCTGAGCGAGACGAACGCCAAGTCCGACGTTCCGTCCGCGAGGCGGTTCAGACAGCGGGCGCGTGCGCCCTGGTCCAGATCGAATGTCACGGCCGGATGGTCGACGCGGAACTGGCGAATCAGCGTGGGAACGACGTCCTCGCCCAAGGTGTTCTGAAACGCCACGGCGATGCGACCCCTGGCACGGGCGTCGTGCTCGGTGATGGCGTCGATACCGGCATCTATATCGCTCAGCGCTCGCTGCAGGTACGGGATGAGTACTCGACCGGTGCTGGTGAGGACGATGCCGCGGCCGCGTCGTTCCATCAGTTCGACGCCGAGGATCGCCGATGCACGCGCCATCTGACGACTGACGGTGGGCTGCGGCACGCCCAGTACGTGGGCGGCGTCGGTGATGTGTTCGGTGTCGGCCACCGCCACGAGGGTCGGCAGCAGAGGAAGCAGATCAGTGGTCTCCTCACGCATCCCCGAATCATACCGCTGAGGTATCGATTTGCAACGTCTCATGCATTGGACGAATGCTGTGAGCCCTCCTAACGTAATCCGTGTGACTTCGACGCAGCCGGCCGTCCTCCCATGGGAGGGGCATCCGCGGGGATCGAGTCAGTACCGACGCCTCGTACTGGCTCTGTTGTTCGCCGGGATCGCAACATTCGCGCAGCTGTACTCGGTGCAGGGAATCCTGCCGCTGATCGCCGCCGATCTCGACATCACGCCCTCGCAGTCCTCGCTGACCGTCGGTCTCGGGACCGTCGGAGTTGCGGTGTCGGTCATTCCGTGGTCGGTCGCAGCGGACCGCATCGGTCGCGTCCGAGCGATGACCATCTCGATCCTCACTGCGACGACGCTGGGTCTACTGTTGCCGCTCGCCCCCTCGTTCGAGGTGCTGCTGGCAGTGCGGTTCCTCGAAGGTGCTGCCATGGGCGGACTCCCGGCCATCGCAATGGCCTACCTCAGTGAAGAAGTGAACCGCAATCACACCGCCGTCGCCGCAGCGACGTACGTGTCCGGCACGACGCTGGGCGGACTGCTGGGCCGCATCGTCGCCGGACCCGTTGCCGAGTACACCAATTGGCGCATCGGCACCTTGACGGTGTCGATGATCGCGGCACTGGCAGCGGCCCTGTTCGTGTGGCTGGCCCCGAAGCCGCGAACGGCGCTCGTGCACAGCGAGATCCGTGAGCTACCAGGACGACTGTGGGTGAACCTACGAGAACCGGGAATGGCTGCCCTGTACGGCCAGGCCTTCCTCCTGATGGGCGGATTCGTCGCCATCTACAACTTCCTCGGATTCCGTTTGGAAGCGGTGCCCTTCGGACTCCCACAATCGCTGATCAGCATGATCTTCGTGGCATACCTCAGCGGTACTGCCTCGTCACGCATTGCAGGCAAGCTGGCGACCAAGCACGGGAGGTCGGTGGTGCTCGCCGGAGCAACCGCAACGATGATCGCCGGAGTCGCGTTGACCATGGCGGCGAACCTCGCCGTCATCCTGATCGGCCTGGTGGTCCTGACCATGGGATTCTTTGCCGCCCACGCCATTGCATCGGGATGGACGGGTCAACGCGCCGTCCACGGCCGTGCCCAGGCGACCTCGCTGTACAACCTGTTCTACTACGGCGGCTCGTCCGTCGTCGGCTGGATCGGCGGAGTCGTCTTCCAGACACTGGGATGGAACGCACTGGCACTGTTCGTCATCGCATTGGCCGTGACCTCGGGCGTGTGGGCGATGTGCCTGAAAGACCGCCTTGCGCAACCCGTCTCAGTAGGTCTCAGTAGGTCTCCGTAGGTCTCCGTAGGTCTCGGTAGGTCTCGGTAGGTCTCAGTAGGTCGATGACGTCGAGGCCGCAACTGCGAACAGAATGATCCCAGCCACGATGATGACGAACAGCGCGATCGACACGTAACCGATGACGAGGCCCGCCGTCGCAAGGCCGGACCCGCCTTCACCGGTGCGTTTGATCTGACCACGCGAGATATGGCCGCACACCACCGCACAAATCGATGCGAGCAGCGGCAGGAACGTCAACCCCAGAATGGCCAACACCAGCGAGACGATCGCCAACGTATTGGTGGGCGTCGGTGCCTGGTAGCCCGCACCCGCATAGGGATACTGGGGATTCTGGTACTGGGGGTTTTGGTATTGCGGGTTTTGGTATTGCGGGTTCTGGTACTGGGGATACTGCTGCTGTCCCTCGTACGGCTGCCCCTTGTCGGATTCGCCGAACTGATCGCTGCCCTCGCCCTGCGGATTCACCATTGCGGGAGTCTGACACCTCGAGACAGCCCCTGCAAGAGTTGAACCCCGACCCTACGAGCCGAGCTTGCCCCAGCCGACATACGCATCCACAGTCACATACCCGGTCACGCGCGGCTGATCCCGAACCGGATACGGATTGCCCGTGTAATGCGTCGAAATGCGATCGATGTCCACCAAATCCGGGTCGTCGCGCAACTCGATCGAGCCGTGCACCGTCACATGCGTGTACCAACTCGCCTCGTCCAACACCGAAATCGACACCTTCGGATTCGCCCGAATGTGCTCGAGGCGCTTGCGCGACGCATCGAAATTGAGCACTACCTGCCCGCCCTCCCACAAATACCAGGTAGGTGCAGTGATCGGCGTTCCATCAGCACGAACCACAGCCATGACTGCGGGATTCGCCTTCTTCAACAACTCGACAGCAGCATCGGGTAACGGGGGCTTCGGCATACGACAACCCTACGACTCGGCCGCAGTCTTGGCCGCGATTCCGCCGACACCTGCCCCCGAGTCCACTCGATGTGACATTGACTGCCGAAAAGGCCACTAGATGTCACATCGAGTGCACTGGGGGCTCCGGGCGCATGCGTCGATGTGCGTGCAGGTCAGCCGTTAACCAGCTACTTACAGCTTCGGGAGCTTGACGACCTGCCCGGCGTAGGACAGTCCAGCTCCGAATGCGAGCAGCAGCGCCGTATCTCCTGCTTGTGCTTTGCCGGTGCGCAGGAGTTCTTCCATTGCCAGTGGGATCGATGCGGCCGAGGTGTTGCCGGTTTCCGCGATGTCGTTGGCGACGGGGGTTTCCTCGTCGAGGTTGAGGCTTTTGGCGAGCAGTTCGGTGATGCGACTGTTCGCCTGGTGGGGGATGAAGGCGTGCAGTTCGTCTGCTTTGATTCCGGCGACGTCGAGTACCTTCTGCGCGGCCTTGCCCATTTCGAACGCTGCCCAGCGGAAGACGGAGATTCCGTTCATCCGGATCCAGGGGCGTTCCATGTCGGCTTTGGTGATGTAGTCGTACCAGTCGATGGTCTGCACGATCGCGTCGGATTGCGAGCCGTCCGAGCCCCATACGGCAGTTCCGATTTCGGTTTCGTCGCTCTGTCCGACGACGACGGCACCTGCGCCGTCG
Source organism: Rhodococcus sp. MALMAid1271 (assembly GCF_049195265.1). Taxonomy (NCBI): domain Bacteria; kingdom Bacillati; phylum Actinomycetota; class Actinomycetes; order Mycobacteriales; family Nocardiaceae; genus Rhodococcus; species Rhodococcus sp. MALMAid1271. Next base: position 376,620 of record NZ_JBMIRQ010000108.1, read on the forward strand.
GCGAAGATGAAGCGTGTGGTGCGGTCGTAGGGGTCGGTGGTGACGCTGAGTTGCTCGGCTCCGATGACCAGTACGTACTTCGAGGTGCCGGCCTTGACCAGGTCCGACGCGACGGCCAGGGAGTAGCAGAAGCCTGCGCATCCGGCGCAGATATCGAATGCGGCGGGTCCTTTGGTGCCGAGGCCGTGCGCTACTTTCGCGGCTGCTTGGGGGGTCAGCTCGAGATGTGTCGAGGTGGCCACGATGACGGTGTCGACCTGGTCGGCGGTGATTCCGCTGGCCTCGATGGCTTTGCGTCCTGCCGAGATCGACATCTGCACGACGTTTTCCTCGGGGTCGGCGAAGCGCCGATTCTTGATGCCCGATCGCGACTGAATCCATTCGTCGCTGGAGTCGATGAACTCGCAGATCTCGTCGTTGGTCACGACCCGTTCGGGACGGTGGACGCCCAGACCGAGCATCTTCGACTGTCGACCTTGCGTTGTGCTGATCGCACCCATCTTCAATTTCCTCTCGTGCTACCGCGCCATCGCCGAGCTTCGGCTCGGGTCTTGGGCTGCGGGCTCGGTGACACACGTTACGTGCGTCGATTCGAGAAGCTCACACCAGTTCGGTGATGAGGGCTGCGACCTCGACGGGCTTGTCGATCATGGCGTGGTGATGTGCGGGTGCGACGACGGTGAAGTCGGCTCGGAGGTACTCGGCGAGTCTGCGTTGGGTTCGAATCCATCGGGCACCCCAGGGCGATGGCCGGCCGGTGTGCGCGACGGCAACGGTGACGGGAACGTCGAGCTCGAATCGGGTGCGGATGCGCTCGAGTTCGTCGACGAGATCCGGATAGACCAGGTCCTCGACCAGCGCGGCAGTGAGATAGCTGGGCCGTCGGTAGATTTCGTCCACCCAGTCGAGTGTCTCCTGCGGTGTGCCGTTCGGTGGGATCGCCTGGTTGAGCACCCTGCGCACGTGTGGTCCGAGGAGTCGCTGTACGCCCGTTCGACTCAGCGCAGCGGAGATGAGGTGTGCCGCACGGACGCGCACCGATGCCGGGATGATGCGTCGGGGGTCGGAGTCGGCGCTGGAATCGAGGAGCAGCACACCTCGGATGCGCGACGGGTACATCCGGGCGACGGCTTCGGTGTAGAAGCCGGCAATCGAGTGGCCGACGACGACGGCTGTTTCCGTGATGTCGAGTTCGTCGAGAACTGCGATGATGCGGTCGGCTTCGCCGCGCACCGTGGGGGCGGCACCGGTGGGAAGCGGATCGCTGAGTCCGAATCCGGGCCGGTCGAGGACGACGACGCGGTGATCGGCGGCGAGAATGTCGACGGTGTCCTGCCAGTCGAACCAATTGCTGCCGAGACCGCCGCACAACACGATCGGCGGTCCGTCGCCGCGGACGTACACATGCAATCGCTGACCGTCTACCTCGACGAACCGGCCCGGTGGATGTTTCACGGGAAACAATGTCCTACTGCGTGATGGTCGACGGCGTAACGGCCTTCGACGGTTCCACTCGGTAGGCGATCGCGTCCACGCGGACCGGTTCCTGCCGCGGCTGCTGTCCAGTCACTGCCGAGGTTTGGCGAGTGGGAACGCCAGAGTCTCGCGAATACTGCCACCGGTGATGAGCATGACGACGCGGTCCACGCCCATGCCGAGGCCGCCGGTCGGCGGCATTCCGTGTTCGAGCGCCTGCAGGAAGTCCTCGTCCAAGCTCATTGCCTCCTCATCACCGCCTGCCGCCAGCAGGGATTGCTCGGTGAGTCGGTTGCGCTGATCGACGGGGTCGGTCAACTCGCTGTATGCGGTGCCCAGTTCCACACCCCAAGCCACGAGGTCCCACTTCTCCGCCACTCCCGGGATGCTGCGGTGCGGCCTCGTCAGGGGCGACATCGACGTCGGGAAGTCCTTGTAGAAGGTAGGGAATTCGGTGAAGTCCTCGACCAGATGCTCGTACATACCCTGAGCGACTGCCCCTGCGTCCCATGATTTCTCGTAGGGAATCTCGTTCTCGTCGCACAGGCGCTGCAGTTCTTCCAGAGGAGTCGACGGCTCGACGGCCACACCCAACTTCTCGGCGACGGCACCGTGCAGCGTCTTGACCGGCCATTCGCCGGAGATGTCGATCTCGATCATCTCGCCGTTCGGACCGTCGGGACGAAGGATGATCTCGCGACCGTGCGCTGCGACCGCAGCTCGCTGAATCAGTTCACGGCACAGCACCATTGCGCGCTCGTAGTCGCTGTGAGCCTCGTAGGCCTCGAGGATCGTGAATTCGGGATTGTGTTTGAAGTCCGCCCCCTCGTTGCGGAACACTCGGCCGATCTCGAACACTTTCTCCATACCGCCCACGCACAGGCGCTTGAGATACAGCTCCGGCGCGATGCGTAGGTACAGATCCAAGTTGTAGGCGTTGATGTGGGTGACGAACGGTGCCGCGTTCGCCCCACCGTGGACCTGCTGCAGGATCGGGGTCTCGACTTCCATGTAGCCGCGCTCTCCCAGCGAATCACGCAAGGACTTCACGACGTTGGAGCGTGCGATGAGCAGCGAACGGGCGTCGCGATTGATGGCCAGGTCGACGTATCGCTGTCGAACTCGGGCTTCCGGATCGGTCAGTCCGCGGTACTTGTCCGGCAGCGGATGCAGACATTTGGCGTTCATCCGCCAATCGGCCGCGAGCAGCGAGAGCTCTCCGCGTTTGCTGCGCCCGATCGTGCCGCTGACCTCGATGAGATCACCGAGATCGAAATCGGCGTCGAAGGATTCGATCGAGGGCCCGACGCGTTCGCGGTCGAAGAGGACCTGCATATCGGCCGACCAATCCCGCACTACGGCGAATGCCACCCCGCCGTAGTCCCGGATTCGAAGAATGCGTCCGGCGATCCGCACCGTGGTGCCCTGCGGCGACGCCACCGCGTCCTCGATGGTGTGCGTCGGCGGATACGCGACGGGGTAGCCCTCGATCCCGTCGTGGTGGAGGCGATCGAGCTTGGACATGCGTACGCGCACCTGGTCAGGGCGCTTCGGGCCCGGGGTCTGTTCGTCCGGATCACTGTCGGGACCACTGCCGTCGGGATGGATGTCGTCCCCGTTGGCCAGAGCGGCGGGGACTGCGACATGGGATCCGGTGTGCTTCGAGGCCCGTCGGAACGTCGGCAGCGTCAGGAAGCCCTCCGCGATGGCCGATGCGACGCCGACCTTGGGCAACACCCGATTGTCCGCGAAGCACAGGTAGCGCGGCTCCCACTCGGGCAGATACTTCACGTTCGAGCGATACAGGGCCTCGAGCTGCCACCACCGAGAGAAGAACACCAGCACACTGCGCCAAATCCGCAGTACCGGCCCCGCTCCGATCCGGCTGCCCTCCTCGAACGCCGCGCGGAACACTGCGAAGTTCAGCGAGATCTTGCTGACGCCGAAATGATCCGCACCGGTGGTGAGCTCGGTCACCATCAGCTCGATCACCCCATTGGGCGACGCCGGATCACGGCGCATCAGATCCAATGACGCGCCGGTACGACCCCACGGCACCAACGACAGCACACCGATCACCTTCTCGCCCTGAACTGCCTGAACCAGAAGGCAGTCGCCATCGAGCGGATCACCCAACCGGCCCAACGCCATCGAGAAACCACGCTCGGTCTCGGTATCGCGCCAGGCGTCCGCGCAGGAAATGATCTCCGACATCTCCTGCGACGAAATATCGCGATGACGACGCACGGTGACCTCGACACCCGCTTTGCGAGCCCGCGTCACCGCCTGACGCACCGGGCGCATCTCGCGTCCATTGAGGTTGAAATCTTTGGTTCTCAAGATTGCTTCGTCGCCGAGTTCGAGGACGCTGAGGCCGGCCCGCTTGTACGCGGTAGCTCCGATCTCGCTCGCCCCCATGACCGCCGGAGTCCAGCCGTACTTCTCGGCCAGGTCGAGCCACTCCGAGATCGCGTGTGGCCAGGCCTCGGGATTGCCGATCGGGTCCCCGCTCGCCAGACACACCCCGACCTCGACCCGGTACGTCACCGCCGCCTTGCCGCTGGCGGCGAAGATGACGCCCTTGTCGCGGCGGGTTGCGAAGTAGCCCAGGGAATCCTCGGCACCCCACTTGTCGAGCAGACCGCGAATGGCCGACTCGTCCCGGCCGGTGAGCGCATTGCTCGACCGCTGCGAACGGAACAGCGTCACCACCGCACCCAGCAACGCCAGAGCACCGAACAATCCCAGCGCTGTGTTGACGAAACCGTTGGGCCTGCCGTCGAACTGCTCGTTGTCCACGGTCGCCAACGCAGTGACCCGGTTGAACGACCACAGAAGCGTCTGCCCCTCCTGCAACGAACCAGGGAACAACGCCACCAGAGCCCAACCGACGATCGTCCCGACCGCTGCCCCGAGCACCAGCACCCCCAGTGCCTTCCACACCGCACCGCGGCGAACCCGGGTGTAGAACTCCTTGCGCGCCGCAATCAACACCCCCGCCACCACTACATGCACAGCCAGCGCGACCCACGAGTTGACGTTCTTGTCCTGGATGCCTTCGACGACATTGGTCAGGGCCAACAACACGAGATAGATCGTCAGCAACCACCACGCAATGCGCTTGCGACTCGCCAACGCCGCCGCCAACAGCCCCACAACCAGAGCCCACGACAAACTCGTATCCGGTGCATCGAAGTAATACCTGTCCACGTACTCGCGCGGAGCGTGAATCAAATAGCGAAGAGTGGGCGACAGACTCCACAGGAACAACAGCACGGCGAACACACCGAGCACCAGACCCGCGATATGCGGAACCTCACTCAACCGACCGCGCACGGGTGGAACGAACGACCGCGGAGTCGCGGAACCGGACCGATCCGTGGGAACTGCTGTCGCCGTCATGTCTCACTCCCGAAGTCAGAATGCACCTATGCAACGTAGACGGTATCCCCGTCACCCCGACTCGGTTCACCATTGCCCGCACCCCGGCTCACTCAATGTGACCGACAGTGGCCTTTTCGACGGTCGATGTCACATCGAGTGGACCTCGTGGGTTCTCGGCGGGCGATCGACAGCGCGTGCGTTCGGCCGCTGAGTCAGCGCTGGATTCGGGATTCGTCCACAGGGCACGAGTTGTCCACAGGTCAGTCTGTTCTGCGTCGACCTGTCCGCATCGTGTCGTGTCGGCAGCGCATCATCGTGTGCATGAAACGGGGCGGTGGACGAATCGATGCCAAGGCGATCGCGGCCGCGTCGGATCGCGGTTTGGTGAGAACGGCGCATTTGCTTGCGTTGGGGGTGGCATCGAAGACGATCGTTCGACGCACATTGCCTGGTGGCGTCTGGGCACGTGCGCTTCCCGGGTTGGTGTTTCTGAAGAACCGGTCGTTGACGCCGATCGAACGTGCGACTGCGGTCTCGATCTATTGCGGACGCGACGCGGTGATCAGTGGCCGGGCAGGGCTGGCGCTGCATGGCCTGGGCGCATCGGGATCCTTCGAGGAGACGTTCGCACTCATTCCGGAGTCGCAGCATCGCAAGTCGGTGGGTTTCGCAGCTGTAGAACGTACGTGGAGGATGCCCACCCCGGAGATCAAGTCCGGACTGCGCGTCGCGCCTGTCGTTCGCTGCCTGTGTGATGCGGTCCGACGGATGAAGAACACCGAACAGTGCATGGCGTTGATTGCGAGCGTCGTGCAACGGGGCGGGGCGACGGTGGACGCGATCATGAAAGAACTGGACGCCGGCAGTACTCGTGGAACTGCGATGCCTCGTCGAGTGCTGAGAGAATTGGCTGCGGGCGCACACTCCGTGGCCGAAGCGCAGGCGCAGAAGCTGTACGGGCGCAGCGGACTTCCGCCGATGCAACACAACGTTGCCGTGTACGACGAGCGCGGCAAGTTTCTGTTGATCGCGGACAATTGGCTCGACGACGTCGCATTGGACTGGGAAATCGATTCCCTCGAATATCACCTGTCACCCGCGGATCATCGAGCGACCGTTGCGCGGCGCGAGCGAGCACAGAACGCAGGGCTCATCGTCGTGACGCACTTGCCGAGCGATGTTCGTGACGATCCGGAGCGTGTGCTCGCCGATCTCCGAGCGCGCTACGACCAGGCCAGGGCGCGAGCTCGACCGAACGTCACGGTGCGGCCCTTGGCGGATCGGGACTACCGACAATCCGGCTGATACACCCACACCATGTGGCGGCCGGTTTCGGACGCAGCAGCGATGGGCCGATTCTCGACTCGGTCGAGAACAAAGCCGAGCCTCTTGGGTACGGCCTGACTCCTGAGATTTGCTTCATCGCAATGGATTTCGACTCGGTCGATATCGTCGAGCTTCAGCGCGACCGTCGTGAGCGCCGCGGTGGCCTCGGTCATGACCCCGCGACCCTCGGCATCGGCATCGAGCCAATATCCCAATTCGATTCCGCGCGGGCCGATTCTGCGGTGCATACCGATCTTGCCCATGAACGACCCGTCGGAGGGATTGAAAATTCCGAAATCGAACGTCTGCCCGCTGGCCCACTGCTCGCCCGCCTCCGCGATGCGGGCGACCTGCGTCGTGACCTCGGTAGCCTGATCCGTCACCCACCTCATCCACGGAAGTAACCGAGCACGATTGCGGGCAATGGCATCGGCGACGACCGCAGCATCGTCCATCGACTCCCGACGAAGCACGAGCCGATCGGTTTCGATGCACTCAGGAGGTACAGAAGCCATGCACACCAGTGTGGCGGCCCGCCGGTGCGTTGGCGAACGAATTTGGTCCGGACTCACCCCGCCGCCAGTCCACTCGATGTGACATCGACGGTCGAAAAGGCCACTCGACGTCACATTGAGTGAACGTGAGGACAGGTGAGCGGGAGGGCAGGAGGGCCGGGGGAGCGGAAGTCAGGAAGCCGACCAGGATCTCCAGGCCAGCTTGTCGATGATGATCACCGGACCCCCAGGTCTGTTGTCTTGATACTGACTGTATTTCGCAACGAGGGCATCGATGGCTGCTGTGCCTTCGTCGCTGGAGGCGTCGGCGATGTGTGCGTTTCCGTCGGCGCGGATCCACCACAGTTGTGACCAGTCGTCGCTGTAGTGGTCGACGATGAGGCTGACGGCCGGGTCGGCTCGGATGTTGTCCAGTCGTTGGAGTTTCCGGGTTGTTTTGGGTTTCCAGTCGATGGCGGTGACGATGCGGTCGCCGGTGGGTGCGACGGCGAACACGATGGGTACCAGGTGCGGTGTGCCGTCGGGGTTGATGGTGGACAGTTGTGCTCGGGGCGCGTCGGTGAAGCGTTGAACTTCGTTGTCGATCTTCACGTTCGGTCCTCGGTTCAGGCTGATTCGCTGTGGGTGCTGTGTCGGGCGATGAACTGTTCGAGGGCGGCGGTGGACATGGGCCGGCCGAGCAGGTGTCCTTGGCCGAAGGTTACGCCCATGTCGGTGCAGATCTGGAGTTGTTCGGGGGTTTCGATTCCTTCGATGACGGTGTCTTTGCCCAGTGTGGTGGTGACTTCTACCAGGGCTGCGCAGAGCGTGGTCATGGCTCGGCGTCGGTGGAGGTTGTCGCTGTCGAGGTGTTGGGTGAGTGATTTGTCGATCTTGAGTATGTCGACGGGGAGGGTGGCGAGTCGTTCGAGGGAGGAGAATCCGGAGCCGAAGTCGTCGATGGCGATGAGGACACCGTGGCGTTGGACGTCGCGGAGTTGGTAGTGGACGGCGTCGAGATCGTGCAGTGTTTGTGATTCGGCGAGTTCGAGTGCCAGGCAACCGGGTTCGATGCGGTAGGTGTCGACGATATCGATGACGTCGGTGGCGAGGGTGCCGGTGGCGAAGTGTGCAGGGCTGACGTTGACGCCGATTTGGAGGTGGATGCCCCTGGCTTGCCAGTCGGCGATGGTGTGCGCAACTTCGGCGATGATCCACATGCTCAGCGGGACGATGAGATCGGCGTCTTCGGCGAGCGGTATGAATGCGTCGGGCATCAGCAGGCCCAGTTCGGGGTGGTTCCAGCGGATGAGGGCTTCTGCGCCGACGACGTGTCCTGTCTTGAGTTCGACGATGGGCTGGTACACCATCGTGAGTTCGCGTTCGACCATGGCGATGCCGCGTAGCCGTTCGATGAGGTCGAATCGGATTCGGTTGGTGTGGTGCAGTTGGTCGGTGAAGACGTGGTGATTGTTGCGGCCGACGGCTTTGGCGGCGTGCATGGCTGCGGTGGCGTTGTGGACCAGTTGTGTTGCGCTGATGTCTGCGTCGGTGCTGGAGGCGACTCCGACGCTGGCAGTGAGGGTCAGCTGCCGGTCGCCCAGTTCGAAGGCGGGTTCGAAGACGCTTGCGAAGCCTGCAGCCATGGCGCGAGCGGCGATGGAGTGGCATCGCCGGGCGATGACGACGAATTCGTCTCCTGCGAGTCGGCCGATGGTGTCGCCTGGCCGGAGTGATGAGGTGAGTCGGTCGGCGATCAGACGCAGTAGGTCGTCGCCGGTGGCGGGTCCGAGTGCGTCGTTGAATTCTCGGAATCCGTCGATGTCGACCAGCAGCACACTGCAGTGGCTGTCTGCGCTGCGGTTGTCGAGTTCGGCGGTGATGAGGGCCAGGATTTCGTCGCGGCTCGGCAGGCCGGTGAGGGCGTCGTAGCGGGTTGTTGCGTCAGGGACATGACGGGGCGGCGCACCATGCTCTCGGCTCACTGTTCCCCCTCGTGGCCGGACAGCCATGAGTCATAGTAGCCCAAGAGATTGCTTTTGCGCTATAAACAGGGAACATGCCCTTTTTAGCGCCTATTAGACCATGTTGGTCTCGGTTTGTGGGCCGTTTCGGCGACCTGTGGACACGCGCTCCTCGATACTCCAGGCCGCGGAGTCGATCGCGGCACTGAGTCCGAGTACCCACCGTGCGGCCGAGCGGCCCTGGTCGAACAACGACTGCGCGACGGTGGTCAGCCCTGCAGACGCTGCAACGGTGGAGTCGTCCCACCCGGTGATGGCGAGTTGCGTCGGAATGTCGACTCCGGTTGCGGCAGCGGCGTCGAGTACCCCGAGGGCGAGTTCGTCGCTCATCACCAACAAGGTGTCGACGACGTCGTCTTGCAGCAACAGTCGCGCAGCTCTGTCGCCTTCTGCGCGTGCGTTGTGGGTGGTGAACAGGGTGGGAACTGCCGCCCAGTCGAGACCCAGACGGACGCAGGCGTCGCGGTAGCCCTCGAGTCGGGCTCGGGTCACCGGCATCGAGATGTCCGACGGTTCCGCGCCGTGCAGGGTGGTCGATTCGCGTCGGGAATCAGGTCGAAGTGCCACGACCGCGGGGCGTGCGTGCTCGGTCATTGCCGCGGTGGCGACTGCATCTGCCGCTGCTCGGTCGTCGATGCCGATCCACTCGACTCCGGGGTGGTGGGGCCCGCCTTGAATGCAGGTCGGACGGCCGGTGCCGACCAGCACGTCGAGGAGGGGGTCGTCGATCTCGGTGGTCCACAGGACGTATCCGTCGACCTGTGCGTCTCGGATCCGCGCGTTGTCGTTGTCGCTGTGCAGGTTCGGCAGCATCACCAGTGCGGTGTTCGCCTCGAGGCAGGCGTCGGCGATGCCCGTCAGAAAGCGTCGGGCCTGTGGATCCTCGAAGGCATACGTGAGGTTTTCTCCGAGTACGACGCCGATGCTGTTGTGCTTGCCGTTTCGTAGCGAGCGGGCTGCTCGGTTGGGTCCGGTGTATCCGAGCTGGGTCGCCGCCGCGTGGACGCGATCTCTCGTGGCCGACGAGACGCGGCTCGGTTGGTTGTAGGTATAGGACACGCTCATGGTGGATACGCCCGCGGCCGCTGCAACTTCCGCCATGGTCACCCGAGTGTTCACGGGCCAACTGTAGCGCGACACCTCGATGTTGTGTAACGTTACACAACATGTCCTCGCCCATGCCGAAGCTGCTCGTCCTCGCCGCGGCCGCCTTCATCTACGTCACCGCGGAAACGCTGCCCGTCGGGTTGCTCCCCGAGATATCGAGCGACCTGGGCGTCAGCGAATCTGCCGTCGGACTGCTGCTGACCTTCTACGCCTACGGTGTCGCTGCGATGACGATTCCGCTGATCAGAGTCGTGCAAGAGTGGCCGCGCCGACGCGTCATGGTCATCACCGTCGCCGCATTGGCACTGTCGCAGCTACTGTCGGCAGTGTCGGTCGGCTACCCCATGCTGGTGATCTCACGAATGCTTTGTGCCGCAACGCACGGCATCTTCTGGGCCGTCGTCGCACCCGTCGCAGCCTCGCTTGCGTTGCCCGGTAAGCAAGGCAAGGCCATAGCCACCGTCTACGTCGGTACCTCGCTGGCACTGGTTGCGGGGAATCCACTCACCGCGGCGATGGGTCAATGGCTCGGATGGCGAATGGCTGCAACAATTCTCGGAGTCGTTGCAACTGCTATCGCGGTGGCACTGTACTTCGTACTCCCGCCGCTGCCGACCAGCCGAGCCGATGAGGTACGGAAAAAGACACCGCGAGTGCTCGACGGCACCCTGGCCATCTTGTGTGGCGTGACTTTCCTGGCGGTCCTGGGCCACTTCGTCGCCTACACGTATTTCTCACTCATCGTCGATCGTGCGATCGGTTCAGCCGGAACGACGCTGACCCTGATGTTGATGCTGTACGGCCTGTTCGGGGTCATCGGTATATGGGTGATCGGCCGAACCTACGACCGGTGGCCGCGGTACTCCACCATCGCGGCCTTGGGCGCAGTCGCCGCTGCGGTCGCGATCTTGTGGTGCACGCTGATCGGAGCGCCGGGTGGGCTGGCCGTGTTCGCCGTCGGGGCCATTGCATTGTGGGGAATGGCGTTCACCACGATCCCGGTGTGTCTACAGTCCGCCGTGGTCAGGGCAGCCTCGGAAGATACCGACAAGGCGTCGGCGATCTATGTCGTGGCCTTCCAGTTGGCGATTGCCACGGGTGCACTGGTGGGCGGCGCCTTCATCGACCTCAGTGGCATCGTGACGGTCACTGCCGCCGCTACTGTTCTGGTCGCCGCTTCGCTGGCCGTGGTCGTGCTGGCGCGCAGTACTTTTCCTCGCAGTGTCCCACTCGAGCCGGAGTCGGCAGCAGCACGCTGACCTTTCGGGTACCGCACACGATAAGGTCAGCACGCGACGAACGAGGGAATCCGGTGCAATTCCGGAGCTGGCGCGCAACGGTGACGGGCGAGAGCTCGAAGTCCGAATGCTCGGGCGTCGTGGTTCACCCCACCCGCGGCTCCGCGACACGAGCCCCAAGCAGGAAGCTCTTCGATGCGTACCACTCTCGCCGTACTAGGCGCTGTCTCCGTTCTTGCCGTGGCCGGCTGCTCCTCCCCACCGCCCACTGCCGCCGTCTCCGTCACCAACGCCGACTACCCGCTGACCATCGAGAACTGTGGACGCGCGGTCACCGTCGATGCGCCTCCGCAGCGCGCGGTGTCTCTGAACCAGAGTTCGACGGAGATCCTGCTGTCACTGGGCTTGGCCGACCGCATGGTCGGAACGGCCACCTGGACGGACCCGGTCCGCTCGAATCTCGAATCGGAGAATTCCACAGTACCGAGGTTGGCGGACAACAAGCCGTCCCTGGAGGTGGTGTTGGATACCGAGCCCGACTTCGTCTCGGCGTCCTTCAGCGGAACCCTCGGGCCGGGAGGCGTCGCCGATCGGGATCAGTTCGAGCAGCTCGGTGTGCCGAACTATCTCTCTCCCACAGACTGTGACGGAAAGACCGACGACAGTGTCAATTCCGACGGCGCACGCACCACGCCGCTCGAGATCGACACCGTGTATCGGGAGATCCGCGATCTGGCGGCAATCTTCGACGTGCGTGATCGCGGGGAACGCTTCGTCGCGCAATTGCAGGACCGTTTCTCGCAGGCCTCCGGTGCCGTCGACGCATCGGGTGTGCGCTTGGCGTACTGGTTCGCCGACACCGACACCCCGTACATGGCGGGATGCTGTGGCTCCTCGGGCATCATCACCGATTCGGTCGGTGCCGACAACATCTATGCGGACACGACCGACGAATGGCCACAGGTTAACTGGGAGAGCGTTGCAGATCGCAATCCCACCGCGCTCGTGCTGGCGGATCTGAGTCGGCGCAGCATCGCCGGGGACGCACTCGGCAGCAAGATCGAATTCCTCGAATCGAATCCCGTCACGAGCCGACTGACCGCCGTCGAGGACAAGCGCTACATCGTGGTCAACGGAGCCGATCTCAACCCATCGATTCGCACCATCGACGGAGTCGAGAAAGTTGCTGCCGCTCTACAGAATTGGGGCCTGACCACCCGATGAACCGCACCGATCGGGGATTGTTGATCCCGCTTCTGCTCGGTGGCGGTGTGGTGTTGGTGCTCTCGATCGCAGTGGCCGTGACGATCGGACCGGCCAGCGTATCCGTCACCGATGTCTACCGAGTGATCCTGGCGCACATCGGGATCGGCTCGGCGCAGGTGAGTCGCATTCAGGACGGCATAGTCTGGGAGCTGCGGCTGCCGCGAACCCTGCTGGCATCGATCTGCGGTGCCGGCCTGGCGCTGTGTGGGGCCATCATGCAGTCACTGCTGCGTAATCCGCTGGCCGATCCGTTCGTGCTGGGGATCTCGTCCGGAGCTTCGACCGGCGCAGTCGTGATTGCCGTGCTCGGGGTCGGCGGCGGAGCTCTCTCGCTGTCGACCGGAGCATTCGCGGGCGCACTGCTGTCCTTTCTGCTCGTGATGCTTCTCGCCGCCGGTGCCGGCGGCGGCAACGACCGCGTCGTACTCGCGGGAGTTGCCGGTACCCAACTGTTCTCGGCCCTGACGTCGTTCATCGTCATTTCCTCGGCCGATGCCGAACAAACCCGCGGCGTGCTGTTCTGGTTGCTCGGCTCCCTGAGCGGTGCCGACTGGAGCGATGTGGCTCTGTGCGGCACGGTCGCGCTCCTCGGAATGGTGGTGTGCCTGCTCAACACCTCCGCCCTCGATGCGTTCACCTTCGGCCACGACGCGGCCGCATCACTCGGCGTGCCGGTCAAAGGGGTGCGAATACTGTTGCTCGTCATCACCGCACTGATCACTGCCGCCCTCGTCAGTGCCGCCGGAGCCATCGGATTCGTGGGACTGGTGCTCCCACACGCCGCCCGCTTCCTCGTGGGAGCGCGGCACCGAAGACTGCTCCCGACGACGGTTCTGATCGGCGCCATCTTCATGGTCTGGGTCGACACCATCGCCCGAACTGTGTTCGCACCACAGGAGATTCCCGTCGGCGTCGTCACGGCACTCATCGGTGTGCCAGCCTTCGCACTCATTCTGTTCCGGCTCAGGAGATCCCGATGACACTGCACGCCGTGGACATACGCTGGACCCGTGGCGGCCACCCGATCTTGAACGGCATCAGCTTCGAACCCGACGCGGGCGAGACCATCGGTCTGATCGGCCCCAACGGCTCGGGCAAATCCTCGCTCCTGCGCATCCTCGCCGGCATCGTCGCCCCCGACAGCGGCGACGTGCTGCTGAGCGGGCACAGTCTCGGAACCCTGCGTCGCCGACGCATCGCACGGCGCGTGGCGATGGTCGACCAACACTCCGACACCGACGTCGACATCAGCGTCCGCGACGTCGTCCGTCTCGGCCGCATCCCGCACCACGGCATCTTCGGCGGCGACACATCCGACGACGACACCGCCATCGCCCGAGCACTCGAAGACACCGGCATGACATCGAAAGCCACCCGCCGCTGGCACACACTCTCCGGCGGCGAACGCCAACGCGTCCACATCGCACGCGCCCTCGCCCAACAGCCCACCGAACTACTGCTCGACGAACCGACCAACCACCTCGACATCCAACATCAACTCGATATCCTGACGCTCGTCGCCGGACTACCCCTGAGCAGCTACATCGCCCTACACGACCTCAACCTCGCCGCCATGTTCTGCGACCGCATCATCGTGCTGAACAACGGCACCATCGTGGCATCGGGAACCCCGGACGACGTGATCACCGAACACCTGGTGCGCACGGTGTACAACGTGCACGCCACCGTCACCACCACCGAGACCTATCCGCAGGTGACCTACCGACGTCCGTGACCGCCCAGTCGACGGCGGTCGACCCACCCCACTCCCCTCGACCGAAGTCCACTCGATGTGACATCGACCCCCGAAAAGGCCACCGAATGTCACATCGAGTACCGGCAAAGGCGGCGGATCGAGGCGATTGGAGCACGAATTCAGAGTTGCCGAAGCTTCGTCTCGAAGGCGTCGATGCGTGTTGTGTCCTCGAAGAAGTCTTCCTGGGAGACGATTTTTCCCCAGCTCGTGCGGACCAGGAGCACGGTGCGGTTGCTGTAGATCTGGGTACCGTCGGCCGCGTGGGCTTGGTCGTCGAAGCGCACGAGCAGGGTCATGCGCCATGGTGCGCCGCCGCTGTATATCTCTGTGATCTGGCCTTTGATTCCGGCCGCGACGAAGTCCTGGAAGAATCTCTCGATGGCTGCGCGGCCGCGGTGGGTACCCGAGCAGCGGCTGTCTCCATCAGCGAATTTGAGCACCGCGTCTCGGTGGAAGGACGACAGTAGCGGGCGGTAGTTGCCCTTGTTCAGTGCGTCGATGTCTCGCTGCAGCTTGAGTGTCAGCGCTCGCATCAGCAGGAGCTTGAATGCGAAGGCCGTCGAGATGCCGGCCAGAAATCTCAGTTGCATGCTCATACGTTTGCCTACCGTTCACCGGCGTGTCAATCGAGTCGGCGGTACGTTCTGACGATGATCCATCATGTGCAGGTCGCGTGTCCGGTGGGCGGCGAGAACCTCGAGCGTGCGTTCTACTCAGAAGCCTTGGGCTGGGAGGAGATCCCGAAGCCCCCGCTGCTGGCCGGACGCGGAGGCTGTTGGTTTCGAGTGCCGGGTGTCGGTGGTCCTGACGGCGAGCTACATGTCGGTATCGACGATGACTTCATTCCGGCAGTGAAGGCGCACCCCGCATTTGTCGCCGACGTCGACGCGACCGCTGTGGCGTTGCAATCTGCCGGCTACCCGGTGGAGTGGGCCGACCCTGAGCAGATACCGGGTCGACGACGGTTTCATACCCGCGACGGGGTGGGCAACCGAATCGAATTCGTAGGCCGGTAGTCGGCGGGTGTTGTTGTTAGGAGGGGGAGTCGGACACGTCGCCCTCTCCGTGTCCCGATGACAATGCACGTGGGGACAGACCCAACGGTGGCGTCGGCCCGCAGCATCGTGCACGATCGATTCCATGCTGAGTTGGGAAGAGCGGATAGCGGAATTCTGGCGCGACGCGGACGATGCCGATCCCGATCGCATGCGGATCCAGATCAACCAAATACTGTCCGTTGGAGAGTGTTCCGACGCTCGTGGACTGTTCGAGAGAGCGTCCTTGGAAGACTTCCTGGGTGAGGAATCCGCGGCCGTTCCGCTGTACGAGGCATCGTTGTCCGAGGGGCTCGATGTCGACAGGGAGAACCAGGCTCGCCTTCAACTGGCTAGTTCGCTCCGCAATCTGGGTCGACAGGACGACGCGTTGCGAGTGCTGAACGAGTTCGAGTTCGCGGACGAATACTCCTCTGCGCGTGACGCATTCGCAGCACTCGCCCTCTGGGACAAGGGCGACGGTGCGCAGGCGTTGCTCAATGCACTGCATGCCGCAGATCCGGCGCTGGGGAGGTACCGTCGAGCAATCGGGGCCTACGCGGCGGAGCTGACCGACGACAGACAACCGTGAGGTCGGAACGGAACAAAGGCGTCTTCGACGACGTTCCCTGTTGAAAGTTCGTGCACGCTTGTTTCGACGACCAAATGGGGACACCATGACCGGAACTACCTACGATCCACATGCGCTTCTCGAGCAGAGCCGAATCGGTGTGCTCGCCACCATCAAAGCGAGCGGAATGCCGCAGCTCTCACCGGTGACGCCGTTCTACGACCGTGCAGCGGGCACCATCACCATCTCGGTCACCGAAGGGCGAGCGAAAACGACGAATCTACGCCGAGACCCTCGCGCCGCGCTCGAGGTGACCAGCGCCGACGGAACAGCATGGGCGACGGCGGAAGGAACCGTCACCCTCACCGGGCCGGGATCGTCACCCGAGAGCCCCGAGGTCGACGCCTTGGTGGACTACTTCCGCGCCGCCGCCGGTGAACACCCCGATTGGAACGAATACCGCGCAGTCATGGTCGCCGATCGACGAGTGCTGATCACCATCTCGGTGACACGTGTGTACGGCCAATCGATCGCCTGACACCGAGGGCGAGTCCACTCGATGTGACATTGACCCCCGAAAAGGCCACTGAACGTCACATCGAGTGGTCATGGCGAGCCGCAACGGGAGGGGACGGGGTCAGCTACGATTATCGACTTCGTTGGACTGGAATCCAGAGCTCTCCCGCTCCCGAGGTCCAGTCGAGGGAGGTTTCGGTGACGGTCAGGATTTCCGGTCCCGGAATTGTTTCGTAGGGGTTGGATGGGAACCATTCGCTGAAGGCGTCGGCCCAGAGTTGTTGGAGTGCGGGGGCGAGTGCGGTGTCGCTGTTCGTCTCGAACACTGCCCATGTCGATGCGGCTACGGCAAGGGTGTCCCATTCGGGTGGTGCGGGTGATGTGGTGGCAACGGCGAAGTAGTAGTCGAACAGGCTGCCGTCTTCTCGTTCGGGTTCGAAGCCGTCGCTGACGAAGAGGATGTCTGGGAGTTCGGCCAGGTCGGCCAATCCTCGTAGTTTTTCGCCTGTTCCTGGGGTGAGGCTTCGGTGGAATTCGGTCATGGCGGTATTCTCGCCGTGAAACCGGAGTGGGATTCGGGTGGTCTTGCCGACGATGTGAAATGCCGGCAGTTCGGTGATGCGGTACCGCATGGTGCTTCGTCCTTCGATTGTCAGGTGAAATGTCACGGCTTGTCTGGAACGAAGGGTGGTTCCGGGTCGGCGTGCTTGAGATGGTGTGACGCCGTGCAGGTCTCGGAAGGCGCGGGTGAAGGCGTCTGCGGTGTAGCCGTATTTGCCGGCTACGTCGAGTATGTTCTGTCCGTCGAGAATGTCCGCTGCTGCCAACGTCATTCGGCGTTGCCGGATGTAGTGCGACAGCGGCATTCCTGCCAGTGCCGAGAACACGCGTCGAAAGTGATATTCCGATGTGAGGGTGATCCGAGCGAGCTCGATGGGGTCGATCTCGCGGTCGAGATTGTTCTCGATGTAGTCGAGTGCTGCGTTCCATCGTTCGAGCATGTGCCGGTGACCTTCCTATGTTCTGCCCGAAACGATAGGAGCACTGCGTCGATGGAGTCTCGATTTTTCGTGCCGCGAAAGGTCGGTTTCAGATCGTGCGGAGGTGTCGCTGTCTTCGCTGAGAACGCGACCGGCCGAGCTCGTCGAGGGCACAACGAGATTGTGGGTCCGCGGGCCGGTAGACGATCAACCGTAGGTCGGGGTCGCCGAGTGGTGTGAGGACATCGAATGTCACGGTCACCGGCCCGACGAGTGGGTGCCGCATGGGTTTGTCTCCTCGGCTGCGCACCGATACCTCGCGGGACTGCCAATAGCGCGAAAATTCTGCGCTGCCTCGTTCCAGTTCGTCGATCAAGGCTGCGAGTTCCTCGTCGTGTGAATGGTTCACCCAGGCGGCACGAAGATCGGCGACCGCGCCGCGGACGACGTCGTCGCGAGCGTCGTAGAAACCGTCGAATCGACTGTCCAGAAAGCACATTCGTAGTACATTCCGCTCCGACGACGGTCGTTTGTCGATGTCGAGCAGTAGCGCGGCCATCATCTCGTTGGTGGCGAGTATGTCGAGTCGGTGGTTGAGCACCATCGCGGGGAGTGGGCCGATGTCCTCGATCAACTGTCCGATGCCGTCTGGCACCTTCTGGGTGGTGGCTCGCTCGGGTGCGCGATGCCCGGCGAGGGTGAACAGGTAGCCGGTCTGATCAGTGGACAGCCCGAGTGCATTCGACAGTGACTGCACCACCTGAGCGGAGGGCCGGACATCACGGGCCTGCTCGAGCCGTACGAGATAGTCGACGCTCACCCCGGCGAGCGTTGCGACCTCCTCACGCCTCAAACCGGGTGTGCGCGACGCTCCGATCCGCGGTGGCAGGCCGACGTCCGTCGGCGCGAGCGCCTCGCGTCGGGCACGCAGAAATGCGGCAAGCTCGTGCCGACCTCGCCGCGGTGGCGTCGTGTTCACCCGTCCAAGGTAGGGCAGTTCAGCGCACGCGGCCTGGTATCGCGCGTCCCAGGATGACCGCATCCTTCCCGCTGCTCGACGCATCTGTGACGGTGATCGAGGTAGCTGAACCGAGGAGAGGGACCGGACATGACGCGTATGGAGGACTATCGATTGCTCGGACGCTCGGGATTGCGGGTGTCACCGTTGTCGTTGGGAACGATGACATTCGGTGAAGCCTGGGGGTGGGGTGCCGACAGGAAGGACTCGAAACGCATCTTCGACGCGTATCTCGATGCAGGGGGCAACCTGGTCGATACCGCGAACATCTACACCGACGGGGAATCGGAACGCTATCTCGGCGAGTTTCTCCGCGGACGACGTGACTCGGTTGTCGTAGCGACCAAGTACGCGGCGACTCGTGATCCTTTGGATCCGAATGCCGGTGGGGGTGGCAGGAAGAGTCTTCGAGGGTCCGTCGAAGCGAGTCTGAAGAACCTCGGTACGGACTACATCGATCTGCTGTATCTGCATGCGTGGGACGGTATGACGCCGAGCGACGAGGTCATCGCATCGCTGGCAGACCTGGTTCGCTCGGGAAAGGTTCTTTACCTTGGTATTTCGGATACGCCGGCATGGGAGGTCGCGCGCATGCAGACCATTGCCGACATCCGGGGCTGGCCGTCGTTCGCGGCGCTGCAGGTGGAATACAGTCTGATCGAGCGGACCACCGAGCGGGACCTGATACCGATGGCGAACGAATTGGGTATCGGTGTCATTCCGTGGTCTCCGCTGGGCGGTGGGGTGTTGACGGGCAAATACTCTGCTGCTGACCTGGGAGCGGGCGGTTCCGACAGTCCGGTGGGTACCCGTCGCGATCACGCGCGGGCGAGCGGGACGCTCACCGTGCGGGGTCTCGAGATCGCGGAGGCCGTCGTCGATGTCGCTCGTGAACTCGGCGTGACTGCTGCTCAGGTGGCTCTCGCGTGGACGCTCGAGAATCCGGCTGTTGCCAGCTCGCTGATCGGTGCGCGAACCGTGGAACAGTTGCAGCAGAACATCTCTGCACTCGATGTCACCTTCGACGCATCCCACCTCGAGACACTGCAGGCCGCCAGCGCTGTGGACCTGGGTTTTCCGCACGAGTTTCTGATGCGGCCCATGGTCCGAGGCGTCACGACCGGCCACTCCACTGTTCGGCCCCGCCCGAGCAGGACATGGTGAGCTGGGCCGTCATGTTGTCGAAGAGCCCGAACCGGAACCGGAGGTGCGCCTCGTTTTCTACGCTGTGGCTCAACAGAATCGGTGTCACAACTCGTGGACCTGAGAGGTCAGGTCCCCGCCTGCATCACCGGTATTGACGGTGCCTGACCGCTCGAACAGCAGAGCCGACACCTCCTCGTCCGCTCTGGGGCAGTGCTCGACTCCCGCCGGGACGACGAAGACGTCACCCGGCCCGAGCACCACGTCGCGGTCGCGAAGTTGGATGATGAGTTCTCCGCTGTGGACGAAGAACATCTCGTCCGTATCCGGGTGTGTGTGCCAGACGAATTCGCCGAGAAGTTTGACCACTTTGACGTCGTAGTCGTTGATGCTGACCAGTCGGTGTGGTTGCCAGGGCTCGTCGATCCTGCTCAGCGCGTCGACGACATTGCGTACGTGGTCGTTCTTGCTCGTGGTCATGCGTGCCGTCCTTCGTCGCCTGTCGATTCGACTGTCACAGAATCCTACCTGCCGGACGGCTTCTCGACGGAGCTGCTCGATATGCTCTGTCGCGCAACAGGTGTGACCCTCGATCGTCGCGCATCCGTCGTGCGATCGCAGAGACATCCGGACGGCCAAGGGCAGACGCAAGGCAGTAGGCTGCTCAGGAGATGTAGGCGTGTTCGACACGAGCAGTCGGCCGCCACCGAATTTCGTGAGGAGTACCCGCCGGATGAATCTTGCCGACTACGACGTACTGAGCTTCGATTGCTACGGAACGCTGATCGACTGGGAAGCGGGAATATTGGGCGTTCTCGGTCCGTGGGCGGAGCAGTCCGGTTCGTCGCTGTCCGGGGACGAGCTACTGGCCGCCTATGCCGTCAACGAGGCGAGGGTGCAACTGGATTCACCTGCCACGCTCTATCCCGATGTGCTCGCCGAGGCATTCCGCCGGACCGGGGATGCGCTGGGAATTACGGTGTCGGAAAACTGGGCGAGCAGACTCGGATCGTCCGTCCCCGATTGGCCGGCGTTCCCGGACTCGGCCGAGGCATTGGCGGCACTCGCCGAGAACTACAAGCTCGTCATCCTCTCCAATGTCCACCGCGACGGCTTCGCGGGTAGCAATCTGCGTCTCGGCGTCCAGTTCGACGCCATCGTCACCGCCGAGGATGTAGGGGCGTACAAGCCGGCCGACAATCACTTCGACGCCGTTGATGGAGTCCTCGAGGACCTCGGCGTGCCCCGGTCGCGACTGCTCCACGTTGCGCAGAGTCTGTTCCACGATCATGTGCCCGCCAAGCGTCACGACATCCCGTCGGTGTGGATCGACCGCCGTGAGGACCGGCCGGGTTGGGGCGCGACTCCAGAACCCAACGGCGAGTACAGCTACGACATGAGATTCTCGAGCATGGCTGCATTCGCAGCGGCTGCCTGTGAAGCCCGCTCGGGCACGTGAAGTCCCGAGTCGTTCATGCATTCGTCATCGACGATTAGAGGTTCTCGGATGGGGATCAGTCCTCGGATTCGCTGTGGGCGCTCCGATTTCGAGGGCGAGCATGACGACGGCGAAACATGAGCACACCGAGTCCCGCCACTACGGCAAGTTGCCCCAGCAGAATTGGCGCTGGAACAAGCAGCAGATCCCATCCCGACGCCGTTGCCCGCGTCGACCATATGACGACGGCGGCTACGCCAGCGCTGGCCGCGACGTGCCCGACGGTCATGAGCATGAAGGGGGAATTCCGGCTCGAGCGACGGATCAGCGTGCCGAGACCGACCAGTGCACCGAGAAGCGAGGTCACGACGGCGGCCACGGCCGGTAGGACGACCATGATCTCGAAAAGCGGGCCCGTCTCTATGATTCCGGTCGTCGCCAGGTGAGCCGCGGCGTACAACACGATCGACGCCGAGCACACGACCGAGATCGTCGAGAGACCGACGAGTGCTCGCACAGCCGACATCCTCGCACACGAGGGCCGAGGTGACGTGACGTACCTGATTGTCACCAATGCCAGGCGTCGCCTCCCACGTTCTTGATGGTTCGTTGCAGGACTTCGATGGTGGTGACGAAGTCGGCCTCACTGATGCCGCTCATGCGCTCGTTCTGCAGCATGTTCTGCAGATCGGCCGCCCGCCGAAAGGTGTCGAGACCTTCTGGTGTGAACTTCATGCGTGAGTTCGACTCCACGATCCAGCCTTCGGCGCGCGCGGATTCGATGGCCTCGACTATTGCTTCGGGGGTGTCGTTGTGGCCGATCTTCTCGATCGTCTCGGCGCGATCAGCCCCTGCGGGATGCAGTGAAATCTGGTGCAGGAGCCACCATTGGGGTTGTGTGACGCCGATATCATGGAGTGCCCCACGGGTCCGTGCTCGAATGGCTTCCCCTGCGCGGGCGGTCCAGAACCCGATGGGCTGACGCTCGGGCGGTTGCATCGGTCGGTTGGTTGTCATGAAAGCGAGCCTAAAACCTCAACCAAACTTCAGGTCAAGAGAATTCAGGTTGTCGCTGAGGGACTTCCGACTGACCGTGGTGTCGCGCTCGGACTGGGACCCTGCGTAGCCGCTCTACTCGTCTGAGCGCAATCGATCGACCAGTGTGAACAGACGCTCCAGGTAGTCGCTGTGGAACACCTCGGTCGCGCGGATTTTGGCGTCTCCGTCGAGACCGAATTGCAGGTTGACCAGCTCGACTCCGATGGCGACGCGTCGAGCATCGAGTTGTTCCAGTTCGGCGGCGAGGGCGTCGACTTTGGCCACCGGGGACAGTTCGTCGGTCATCTCCGAAGCGTAGAGGTCAGCCGACGGCTGCGAGGAATTCGCTGTAGAACAGCCCGAGCCCCAGCGCCGACGCGATGGCCGCGAACAGCCATAGCCGGATGATGACCGTTGTTTCTGCCCAGCCGGCCAACTCGAAGTGGTGGTGAATCGGGGCCATTCGGAACGGCCGTTTGCCGGTGGTCTTGAACGAGGCGACCTGGATGACGACGGAGGCAGTCTCGGCGACGAAGAGCGCGCCGAAGACGACGGCGATCAGTTCGGTCTTGCTCACGATCGACAGTCCCGCGAGCAGGCCGCCGAGTGCGAGGGAGCCGGTGTCGCCCATGAAGATTTTCGCCGGAGCTGCGTTCCACCAGAGGAATCCGATGCAGGCTCCCGCGGCTGCGGCGCAGACCACGGCGAGGTCGAGTGGATCGCGTACCTGGTAGCACCCGGCGACGTCGTTGGTCGCGCACGATTGCCGGTACTGCCAGAACGTCATCACCGTGTAGGCACCGAGGACGAGGGTCATCGAACCGGCGGCCAAACCGTCGAGTCCATCGGTGAGATTGACGGCGTTGGACCATGCGATGACGAGGAACACACAGAACAGGACGAATACGATCGGGGCCATCGTGAAGAACGTGGATTGCCGGACGAGCGAGAGTTCGGTGTTTCCCGGAGTCATGCCGTTTCCGTTGCGAAACTGCAGAGCCAGGACCGCGAAGATCACCGCTGCACTGATCTGTCCGACGTATTTTCCGGTCGCTTTGAGGCCGAGGTTCCGCTTCATGCGGAGCTTGATGTAGTCGTCGAGAAATCCGACGCCGCCGAGCGCCGTGGCGAGGCCGAGGATCAGCAGCGCGGACGCCGACGGACCGTCGCCCCCCATCGCGACGAGGTGGGAGCCCAGGTAGCCGGCCCACAGGCCCACGATGATGGCGACTCCGCCCATCGTCGGCGTTCCTCGTTTGGATTGGTGACTTTGCGGGCCTTCGACGCGAATCTCCTGGCCGAAGCCCTGCCGGGTGAACAGTGCGATGAGAAATGGCGTCAACAGAATCGAGACCGCCAATGCGATACCACCGGCAACGAGAATGTTGATCATGCGTCCGAGCCCACTCTTCCTCTGTGCTGCTGTGCCCCGCCCGGTGCTGATGAGCACCGCGGGATACTGTGCCAAACGAACAGGCAAAAGTCCCAATGCGTGACGAAGGTGTTACTCACCGTGAATACGAACCGGGCGGCGTACCGACCAGTTCGGTGAACTCGCGGGTGAAGTGCGCCTGGTCGAACCAGCCGTAGCGTGCTGCGAGGTCCGCCAGGGGACCCGAGTAGCCGGCGTCGAGCTCACTGAGTGCATCGTGGATCCGATACCGGGCCAGAACCCATTTCGGCGTCGCGCCGACGTAGTGCTCGAACAGGCGCTGCAGCCGACGTGTCCCGATGCCGCATCTCTCTTCGACCTGGGCGACGCGAATCAATGTCCGATCCCGCAGCATCGTGGAGATGACGTCGAGAACGATCTCGTAGTCCGCATCCACGTCTCGGGCGTAGGGCGCGAGAACGGAGTCGACGACGGTTCGGCAGTGGTCGGCGTCGAGGTGATCGCCCAGTTCGGCGAGTGCTTCGACGGTCTCGGCGCGAAAAGCCGCGGGCTGTGCGGCCGGGACGTCTCGCAGCGTTCGCGCGACGGTTCCGGTGAGGGCCGCGTACCCGCCGGGCCGAAACTTGACGCCGAACACCCACCCGGATTCGGCGAGCACGACGTCGAAGCGGCGCGTGAGCACTCCCGTCACGACCACAGGATCGATGACGCCTTCGCGGGTCCAGCCGTGTTCGACGCTCAGAGTGCAGGCCGGGTGCGGAAGCGTCGAGCTGCGATGGACGGTCCCGGACGGCAGATCCCAACGCAGTAGCCAGTAGTTCTCGACCCAGGGGTCCAACGACTGCGAGCAGGGCAGTCGTTGGAGGTCGACGTGCTGTGCCAGCTGTTCGGGTCGCAGAACGCCGGCCTGGGTGGCTGTCGCGTTTTTCCTATCCGGCACGCGGGTCAGTGTAGGAGTCTGGTCCGACATCCACTCAGGAGGAGGAACACCATGACCGATACCCCCGTCGCCACGCTGAAGATGGTCACACTGGATTGCGCAGACCCCGAGGCCAGCGCGAGCTTCTGGTCGTCGTTGTTGGGCTGGAGCGTCGTACATGCGGAGAAGGACTACGCGATGCTGCAGGGTCCCAGTAGTGCACTCGGCTTCGGTCGTGTGCCGGACTATCAGCAACCGTCATGGCCGAACTCCCACGGCAGCAAGCAGTTTCACTTCGATCTGGCGGTCGAGGACCTCGACGCTGCGGCGGCGGCAGCGGTGCGCCTGGGTGCAACGTTGCCCGAGGATCAGCCGGGTGAGACCTGGCGAGTGTTGCTGGATCCTGCTGGGCATCCCTTCTGCCTGACGAATGCCGCGAACTGGGGCTGACCGGTCTACTGTGTTCCGTGTGACACCGCGCCTGGCAGGAATCGAAATCGTCGTCGCCGATATGGCTGTGGCGCTGGCCTTCTACCGCCTACTGGGGCTCGATATCCCAGCGGCTGCGGACGCCGAACAGCATGTGGAGGTCGACCTCGGTGGAGTGCGGCTGCTGTTCGACCTACCGTCGACCATTACCTCGTTCGATCCGTCGTGGACCCCACCGAGCGGTGGTCACCGCGTAGCGCTGGCCTTCGACTGCGGGACGCCCGACGGGGTCGACGCGACGTGGAAGGCCGTGACCGAGGCCGGGTACCCAGGGCACCTCGAACCCTGGGATGCGTTCTGGGGGCAGCGTTATGCCGTCGTACACGACCCCGACGGCACCACCGTCGATCTGTACGCGAACCGCTGAGGCATCAGCTCGCGGGTGCGATGATCTGAATGAGATTGCCGCAGGTGTCGTCGAACACCGCTGAGATCACCGGACCCATCTCGGTCGGTTGCTGGGTGAACCGTACGCCGAGTCCGCTGAGCCGATCATGTTCTGCTGCAACGTCGTCGACTGCGAACTGAGTGAAGGGAATGCCGTCGGCGAACAGCGCATTCTTGAACGGGCCGGTCGCGGGATGCCCGCTGGGCTCTAGTAGCAGTTCGGTGCCGTCGACCTCCTGTGGCGATACGACGGTGAGCCAGCGGTCCGTCCCGCCCATCGGAATGTCGTGCTTGACGACGAATCCCAATATGTCGGTGTAGAAGGTCAGCGCCTTGTCCTGATCGTCGACGAAGACGCTGGTGATGTTGATTCTCATGCCGGTCCTTCCCCTGTCGGTCCGCCTGCCAGCTCGACGGCAACGTCGAGGTGGCCGAGGTGGCGTGCGTATTCCTGAAGCACGTGGAAGCAAATCCAGATCAGCGTCGGCTGCTCCTCGGTGAATCGTCCACCCAAGGTGGCCAATTCGTCCATCCGATGCGAGCGAAGCACCTCCTCGGTGAGTCGGGCACCGTCCTCGAGCCTCGCCAGAAGATTTTCGGTATCGATGTCGGCCGGTACGTCCCAGCGCCCGTCCTTCTGGTCTCCCCAGGGTGCGTCCACCGCCCTGCCGAGGAATCCCCAGACGAACCAGCGCTGCTCCATGTGCACCAGATGGGTCAGCATCTGCAGGGGAGTCCACTCCGAGGGGACGGACGAGGCGGTGAGGTCATCGCCTCTGAGCGCGGTGATTCGCCGAGCCAGCTCACTCCGGTAGAAGCGCAGGTACTCCCGAAGAAGTTCGGCGGGATCGGACAGTGCCGAGTCGGGTTCGGGAAATGTCGTCAGCTTGGTCACGGCGTCCCCGTTCTTCGTGCATCGAGAGCGGTCGGTCTCATTCGCTACTGCGCTGCTCACGAGCGATGCGGCGCTGTTCCTCGGCACGTTCGCGGCAACGGCGTAGGTACTCCTCGGCAGTTTCCTGCGTCGGAGGGAGTGGCCGGCCGCGATCGGCATCGCGTCGGGGATATGCGGACGCAGTCCGTGGCGCTCCGCTGCCACCCCAGATTCCGCCACCCTCGGGTCGTCCGACGACGAGCCACGCGATGGACCCTGCAAGCGGCACAACGATGACGAGCAACAACCACACCATCTTCGGGAGGTGGCGGATGCCGGAGTCGTCGGCGGTGATGACGTCGATCAAGCAGAAGATCGACAGCAGCATGATCAGTAGGCCGAGGTACGGCACGGGAAATCCTCCAGGGTTGTCAGACCGTGCGGTCGGTCGTCGCGACTATCAGATCACTCGTTGTACCGTCGATCAAGCCCATGTACTCGGCCCTTCAGCCGAACACCAGTAGTGCCGCCAGTGTCAGCATCATCACTCCGATGCCGAGGTCGAGAATGCGCCAGGCCGACGGTCTCGCGAACAGGGGGCTGAGCAGGCGCGATCCGTACCCGAGCGCGACGAACCACACGACGCTGCCGAGCACGGCACCGAGCGCGAACCACCACCGCAGTTCGCCCGGCTGACGGTTGCCGATCGAGCCGAGGAACACGACGGTGTCGAGGTAGACGTGAGGATTGAGCCAGGTCAGAGCAAGGCACGTGGCGATGGCGGCGATCAGCGAACCGCCTCCGGTCATCTCGGCGGTCAGGGCGGCGGGATTTCGGGCGCGGTTGAGCGCCATCAGTCCGTAGACGAGTAGGAACAGGGCGCCGAGGACGGTCACGACACCGAGGGCGACGGGGAACCGATCGACGAGAACGCCGATTCCCGCGATCCCGGCCGTGATGAGCACCGCGTCGGAGAGAGCGCAGACCGCCACTACCGGCAGCACGTGAGTGCGTTGCAGCCCCTTGCGCAGCACGAACGCGTTTTGCGCACCGATGGCAACGATCAGGGACAGGCCGACGCCCAAGCCGGTGAGGGTCGATTGCGCGGCGGCCAGAGAGGTCATGCCGATAACGCTAGGAGTGCGTGCTGATTAGGTCCAGCGAATGTATTTCAGTATCGATTAGCGTACATTCATCTAATGGAGATCGAGCAGCTCAGAGCATTGAGGGCAGTGGTCGACGGCGGCACATTCGAGGCGGCGGCCCGCGCTCTGCATGTGACTCCCTCAGCGGTGAGCCAGCGGATCAAGTCGCTCGAGCAGTCGCTGGGCCGAACACTCGTCCAGCGAAGCAAACCGGTGGTTGCTACCCAGTCCGGCATCGCGGTGCTGCGCCTGGCCCGTCAGATCGACACCTTGACCGACCAGACTCGGGCCGAGCTGAGCGACGACGGTGTGGCTGCTCCCATTTCGATTGCCGTCAATGCAGATTCGTTGGCTACCTGGGTGTTGCCAGCACTCGCCGGGCTTGCCGGGGCGACGACTTTCGACCTGCATCGGCAAGATCAGGACCGTACCGCGCAACTGCTGCACGACGGGGTCGTCTCCGCCGCAATCACATCGGTCGAAGACCCGGTGCGTGGCTGCTCCGTTCGACGCCTCGGTGCGATGCGGTACCGGCCTTCTGCCACCCCGGACTTCATTGCGCGTTGGTTCGCTGCAGGTCCGAGTGCCGACGCACTGCGCAGCGCCCCGGTGGTCGTCTTCGACGCCGATGATCGATTGCAAGACAACTACCTACAGCGTTTCGGCATCGACCCGCACGAGCCGCCGCGGCACCTCGTCCCGGCGTCCGCCGACTACGCGCGGGCCGTCGATCTGGGTTTCGGCTGGGGCATGATCCCGGATCTCCAGGCGCGGGAGCCGTTGACCTGCTTCGACGACAACGGAATCGAGGACGTGCTGCTGTATTGGCAGCAATGGTCGCTCTCGTCACCCGCACTCCACCGTGCGGCCGATGCGGTGGCAGCACATGCGAGTCGGGTGCTGCTGTAGTTCAGGCCCGGCTGTCGTTCGGGACGATCGCGGGCAGCCCATCGCCGACCGGGTCGAGTATCGCTGTGGATCGTGCGCCCCACCGCTCGTGCGCAGACTGCCGCGACATGCCCACTGCTGTGCCGATAGTCGCCCACGTTGCACCTTGAACGCGCAGCACCACAACGGTTTCGATGCCGTCCAACCCTGCGGCCAGCTGTACGCGCAGGCTCAGCAGGTGCCATGCGAGGCTCCGTCTTGCCGGCATATCGGTCGACTGTTCGGCCTCCCATTCCGGTGTTCCGGGTAGGGGACCGGTGCCGATGATCTCGTCGGCAATGCGTCCGGCCTCGGTGGCCGCTGCCGTCACGACCGCCCGTGTTGCAGTGTCGATGTTCGCCTCGGTGGCGAGGGTGATGGGATCCACGACCGACCTCCTGATGTCAGGAAAAGCCTGACACCGAGAGGTCGGCTTGTCAAGCCAAGCCTGACAACCCTAGAGCCTGCCCAACACCCGATCGATGGCCTCGACAGCCTGGGTCAGTTCGGCCGCGGTGATGGTCAGAGCCGGTCGGAATCGCACTGCCGCTGTGCCACATCCGAGGGCGAGCACGTGTTCCTCGGTGCGCAACATCTCGATCACGCGGTCGCGGGTGGCGGCGTCGGGCAGGGAGAAGGCGCACATGAGGCCACGTCCGCGTACCTCGGAGACCATGGTGTGTCGAGTTGCCAACTCCTGCAGCATCGTCAGCAGTGTCGTACCCAGTTCTCCGGCCCGATCGATAAGTTTCTCCGATTCGACCACTTCCAGGATTCGACGCGATCGCACCATGTCGGTGAGGTTGCCACCCCACGTCGAGTTGATGCGAGAGCTGACGGCGAAGACGTTGTCGTCGATGTCGTCGACGCGACCGCCTGCCATGACGCCGCAGACCTGAACCTTCTTGCCGAAGGCGACCACGTCCGGTACCACGTCGAGCTGCTGGAAAGCCCATGCGGTACCGGTCATTCCGGCACCGGTCTGCACCTCGTCCATGACGAACAAGGCGTCGAACTCGTGGCAGAGGTCGCGTAGTTTCTGTAGAAAGCGGGGCCGGAAGTGGTGATCGCCACCCTCGCCTTGGATGGGTTCGATGATGGCGCAGGCGATGTCGTGCGGGTTGGCCTCGAACGCCGCCCGAGCCGCAGCCAACGACGCGTCCTCTCGCTCGTCCATGTTCACATCGGACCTGATGAACGGGGATGGGATTCGCGGCCAGTCGAACTTCGGGAACCGCGCAACCTTGTTCGGGTCGGTGTTGGTGAGCGACATCGTGTATCCGGAGCGCCCGTGAAACGCGTGCTCGAAATGCATCACTTGGGAGCCGAGCGATGGGTCCAGGCCGCGCCTTTCGTTCCATCGGGACTTCCAGTCGAATGCGACCTTCAAAGCGTTCTCCACAGCCAGCGCGCCACCCTCGACGAAGAACAGGTGGGGGAGCCGATCGTCGCCCAGTACCCGGGCGAACGTGTCGACGAATCGGGCCATGGGGACGGTGTAGATATCGGAGTTGCTCGGCTTGTTCATTGCCGCCTGCATCAGATCGGCCCGGAATTCCGAGTCGTCGACCAGGGCGGGATGGTTCATGCCGAGCGCATTGGACGCGAAGAATGTGAACAGGTCGAGGTAGCGGGAGCCGTCCCTGGCGTCGACCAGGGTGGATCCGGTCGAGGCGTCGAGGTCGAGGACCAACTCGAACCCGTCGGCCAGCAGGTGGCTGCCGATCACCTCGCGAACGGTGGAGGCATCGATGCGTGCTCCTGTGCGCTGTAATACTTGCGTCATGAACTCGAAGATACCCATAAAAATTCCGTAAGCAAGTCGGTAGAGCAGGAAATAATACTGTTCTGGTGCTTCTCGGTAGGCTGATCTCCGACAGTTCGGTTCTCTTCACGAAAGGTGTACGCGCATGTCTGCATCCATCACCCACGACGAGTTGAGTGTGCGCACTCGCGCGATCCTCGACCGGATGGGTGCGACGATCGCGCTCGACGCGCCCGCCGGACCGGACGCGATCATCGCGCGCTCGCCCATCACCGGTGGGAACCTGGCGTCGTTGACCTGTGCTTCGGCCGACGACGTCGACGGTGTCATCGCCGATGCGCACGCCGCGTTCGTGTCGTGGTCGCAGGTGCCTGCCCCGGCCAGGGGGCAGGTGATCCGAGAACTCGGGGAACTGCTGCGTGTACACAAGGAGGATCTGGGCGCTCTGGTGTCCATCGAGGCAGGGAAGATCGTCTCGGAGGGGCTCGGCGAAGTGCAGGAGATGATCGATATCTGCGACTTCGCGGTGGGGCTCTCGCGTCAGCTGTACGGCAACACGATTGCCACCGAGCGCCCAGGGCATCGGATGATGGAGCAGTGGCACCCCCTCGGTGTCGTCGGAGTCATCACCGCCTTCAATTTCCCTGTTGCCGTATGGAGTTGGAATACGGCCCTGGCGCTCGTCGCGGGAGACACCGTCATCTGGAAGCCTTCCGAGAAGACTCCGCTCACGGCCATCGGGGTGCAGGCGCTGTTCGAGCGTGCCGCCGCTGCAGCCGGAGTGGACCCCAAGATCGCGCAGCTGGTGATCGGTGATCGCGCGTCCGGCGAAGCGCTGGTGGACGATTCGCGGGTCGCACTCGTGTCGGCCACCGGTTCGACGAGGATGGGCCGTGCGGTGGCGCCGCGTGTTGCCGAACGGTTCGGCAGGGTGCTGCTCGAGCTCGGCGGA
The DNA here is from genome assembly GCF_049195265.1 of Rhodococcus sp. MALMAid1271. Taxonomy (NCBI): domain Bacteria; kingdom Bacillati; phylum Actinomycetota; class Actinomycetes; order Mycobacteriales; family Nocardiaceae; genus Rhodococcus; species Rhodococcus sp. MALMAid1271. The sequence continues at coordinate 407,280 of NZ_JBMIRQ010000108.1, forward strand.
AACAACGCAGCGATCGTGACGCCGTCGGCCGATCTCGATCTGACGACGCGCGGTCTGGTGTTCTCGGCAGCAGGCACCGCCGGTCAGCGCTGCACCTCGCTGCGACGGGTCATCGTGCATTCCTCGGTCGCAGACGAATTGGTGGCCAAGCTGGTTTCGGCGTACGAGTCGCTCTCGATCGGATCGCCCTTGGCCAGTGACACTTTGGTGGGCCCGCTCATCGACGCCACCGCATTCGCGGGGTATCAGAAGGCGCTCGAGACCGCGGTGTCGGACGGCGGAACCGTCGTCGTCGGTGGTGAGCGGGTGAACGTGGTGGACGAGTACTCGTTCTATGTTCAGCCCGCGATCGTGACGATGCCCTCGCAGTCCGACATCGTCAAGCACGAGACCTTTGCGCCGATTCTCTACGTCTTGACCTACGAAACCCTCGACGAGGCCATCGCACTGCACAACGATGTGCCGCAGGGTCTTTCGTCGTCGATCTTCACCACCGACCTGCGCGAGGCGGAGCGCTTCCTGTCCACCCTCGGCTCGGACTGCGGCATCGCGAACGTCAACATCGGACCCTCCGGAGCCGAGATCGGCGGTGCGTTCGGCGGCGAGAAGGAAACCGGCGGCGGACGCGAATCCGGTTCCGACGCCTGGAAGGCCTACATGCGCCGAGCCACGAACACCGTCAACTACTCGAACGAACTGCCCCTGGCACAGGGAGTGAAGTTCGGCTGACGGCATGATCGACAGTATGAAAGTTCTGTCGATGCTCCTGGCCGGCCTCACCGTCGGCTACGCCATCAGTGATATTCGGCCGTCCTACTCCTTGTTGAGCAGGACGGCCGAGTTCGGATCGTTCTGGGCAATTGTCAACGGGCTGACCGTCGTTGCCCTGGCCGCGTGCGCGGCCGCGGTCGCGCTGGCCCGCGCGAGTGCACGAGCCGTGACCGTCGTGGCGATCGCCGCTGTACTCGTGGTCGTGTTTCAGACCGTGGGAACGGTGCCCGGCATGGTGGGCGACTGGGCCGTCGCGGTGGGCGCTGGGGCGCTGCTCGGTTCGGCCGCTGTGCTGTCGGGACAGCATCGCGCTGCTCAGGCGACGTTGAGTGTCGCTGTTCTCGGTGCGGGACTACTCGGTGGTGCGTTGGATGCGGTACTGCAGGCGAACGACGGTCCGGTGTTCGTCTGGGATGTGGTCGGTGCCGAGGACGATGTCCGTCCGCAGCGGGCGATAGCGATGGTGATCATCGCATCGGTTGCAGCGATCGCGCTGTTCCTGGCCCAACGCAACCAGGTGTTGCAGCCACACGAGCCCCGAAAAGTCCTGCTCGTCGGCCTTCCGCTGCCCATCGCGGCCGGTGTCCTGAGTTGGATTGCTGCAGGTCACGAACCGCGGAGCGCCGAGTGGCTCGGTGCATTCGCCGGTATGACGGTTCTTGCCCTGATTGCGGCGTTCGCTCTGCCGGGGCGGGATGGACGCGTGCTACTGGCGCTCTTCGCGGGATCGGCGGCTGCCCTTGGGTCGTTCGGCTTGGCCGCCGGCGACAGCGCGCAGCTGGCTGCGAGTGTGGGCCTGCTGATCGTCGGGGCAGGCATCGGCTACCGGTGGCCGCAGCTGTACGTCGGGCTGGGCGGACTGTTCGTCATCGCGGTGGCCAAAGTGCTCGAGAGTCAGTTCGATCTGCCCGAGAGTGCGCAGTTCGTGCTGCCGCTCGTCACCGCGTACGTGCTGGTGTCCGCACTCTCGACCGCACCGGGATCTCTGGCACTCTCGCTGCCCGCTCTGTTCACCATGGCACTACCGGTGACGGTGATCTCCGCCGGCTACATACCGTCACTTTCCTCGGACGTTGCTGTCGCCGCGCGCACGACCGAGCCCGACCACCTGGTGTTGTCGGTGGCCGGGCTCGTTGTCGTTGTGGTGGTGACGGGTGCCTGCGCTCTGCTGCGGCGCAGATAGCCAGGAAGCCCCTTTTCGGCCGGTCGATTTCTGGTAACTTCTTCGCGTAGCGCATATCGCGCGAGCTGAGGGCGCATCCCTGTACACGTCGGGAGCACCTTCTCCCGGCCATGTTGGCCGAAGGAATTGCCGCCCCAACATGTGGAGCGGTGGGCGAGGTTTCGACTCCGACAACTCACCTACAGGGATACCCATGTCTTCTCGCACTCTTTCTCACGCCTTCATCACCGGTCGCGTCCGCGCCGCCTCGGCGCTCGTCACCGCAGAAATCGGAATCGGCGCGGCCGGACTGTCGCCGATGATCGCGAACGCCGCTCCGTCTGGTACACAGGCCCCGGCCGTCGTCCGCAACGGTTCGTTCCCGGCCAACGCTTCCGAGGAGGTCGCCGATCTCCTCATCGGCTTGTCCGGTGTGGGCAGCTCGGCCTCGGCGTGCATCTGATGTCCGATCATGGCGAGAACACAGATCTGCCCGACGACGTCTCCGATGTGACCTTGGGGTTCTTCGTCGCCGTCGCTATGTTCGTACCTTCGTATTTCGGTGCGACACTCATCACCGACGCGGTGCTGGGCAGGGCAGGACTGCCGCTGTCTCCGCTGATGTGGCTGATCGCGGCGGTACCACTGGCAATTGCCATGGTGCATCTGGAGGACCGGGTCAAGAGTCGTTCCGACTGGGAGCGAGTCAAGGGGTACTGGTACGGCGGAGGCGTCGGCGCACTCACCTTGCCGCCGCTGGCGCTGGCGCTGCTCGCGCCACTTCCGACGCTGACGGGTCTTGACCGTGGCGGTCCGTCGATGGTGGTGTTCGTGGCTGTGGCGCTGTCGATCGTGGGCATCGTGGTCCGGGGGAAGCTACGCGGGACGGCCTGAACCACGACCGTCGGTCGGACGGATTCGCACTGTGCCTACATTCGCGTCACCGCATGCTCGACTGCGGGCCGTTCCCCCTCGCACCCTCGGGTGTGGGACGGTTCGGTGGTGACAGACAACAACGGTTGGTTGCTTCTGGACGTCCTTGACCGTCGCCATCCCGGAGTAGTGATGGTCGGCAACAGAGTCAAACAAGGCGTGTCCTGGCGATCGGTTGTCCGCCGTAACCACGACGAAATTTTGGCAACGGTGCTTCGTTCGTGTCGCACCAAGACAGCAACCACGGTGCAGACTGCTCGATCTCGACAGATATCCGCAGTGCCGGTGGTGGAACGCGTTCACGCTCTCGTGCACGGCGTCTGGGTCTGCACTCATGAACCGTCGACACCACCGCCTGCCCACCCTCCGACGTGGGCGTTCCTGTGGGACCTGGACGACGGCAGCGCCGTGCGCAGCGAAGCAGTCGGTGTTGATTGGCACTGGGCAGATATCGGCGTACCGGTACGGCGGCCGATCGCCGACGCGATGCGTCAGGTGGATCTGGAGCAGATGACAACGAAAGCGCTGGCCCTGTTGGCGAGCAAGCTGGACGGTTCGGTTCACCGTCAGACCGTTGTAGAGCATCGCCCCGACGGTGACCACAAGGTGCATTTTGTTGCCCGCATGATGAAGTCCGGAACTCAGCACGATTGCGCTGCCCGCTTCGTTCGTGGTCTCTCCGTCGACCTCGGTAGGCCACAATCCGTTCCAGAACCATCGACCAACCTCGGCGATCGGATCGCCGACGCCCTGACGCCGCAGTTGCAGTACCGCGCGATAGCAGATCCGGTATCGCTGAATTTGTTGTACTGGCATGGTCCACCAGCCCCACGCATTGCCTGGATGGCAGGCAACACCGCGCAGAAACCGGTGCTGCACCCACAGGACATGCCGGCAGCATTGGCAGCCGCCCAATCCTTGATCGGTGCCGGCCCCGCAAAGACAGTAGAACTGACTGCACGTTTCTTGACCCTCGACGACGAGTACGAGCCGATACACATGACTGCGTCTCTGATCGACCTCGACTCCGGGGCGAGAGCACTACTGGTAGTTCTCTGCGTCGAGTAGCACTACCTCGGTCTTGCCCCGTTGGCTGACAGACTCGGCTGGTCACTGAATTCTACTGTCGCACAATCGATGCGAAACCACGCGAGCCCGCCCACCCGATGACTGCGGTGGACGGGCTCGTGAGCGTTCTGCACTGGACTACGGCGCAGGCACAACCTCGGTGGTCGTTGGAACGACTGTCTCGGTTGCCGACTCGGCAGCCGTTTCGGTCGGGGTGACGCAGACCGGCGGTGCTCCCTCGGCGGGGGTCTCACCCTCGACGGGGACGGTGCACTCGGGGGTCGTCGTGACGGTGGCGGGTGCCGGAGTCTCGACAGCGGGAGGCGTCGTGGCCGGGACTGCGGTTGTCGTGACCGGGCTGGTGGTGACAGGTGCGGTCGTCGTCGGCGTCGGCGTCGGGGTTGCCGTCGCCGAGGTGGTCACCGGTGCCGTGATGGCCTCGACAGCGGCACGTCCCGCCTTCTCCTGGACCTCCTTGGACTTGACCGGCTCGCCCTTGTTGGCCTGCTCGGCCAGCTGCGTCAGCCACGCTGCGGCGTACTGCACCGAGGTCAGCGGCTTGCCGTTGGCTGCATCGGCGTCACGCCAGTAGTCGAAGTGATGTCCCGATCCCGGGCCGAGCGTGAGGCCGTACGGATCGTTCATGATCACCGGAACGGTGTTCTGGTTGGAGGCGATGAATCCGGTGATCTCGCGGAAGATCTTCTGCGGCAGGTACACCAGGTCGACCATCTGACCGGCCTCGATGGGTTCCTGTTCGCCGTCGACCTTCGCGGCGACTGGTGTGGTCGCTGCACCGGGCTTGTAGCCGGGCTCCGACACCTTGATCAGCACGTCGAGGAACGTCTCGTCGCTCTGCATCCAATTGGGCTGCGAAGCAATGTCGTTGAAGGCATTGACGGCGATGCGACCCAATGCCAGTGCCAGATCGGCTCCGGTGGCCGGTGTCAGCTGCTCGTTCTGCAACGCGTCGGCATTGACCTGGCGACCGACATTGGCGGCCAGATGAATCAGTGACGTGTTCTCGGGTAGTGCGCAGGTGAGGTCTCCGTCGGAGCAGAAGGACGCCACGCGGCCGTCGAGCGCGCCGAATCCACCGGAGGTGCCGGGCAGTGCGCCCTGGCCGGGAATCGGGGTGTTGCCGTTCTGGTACTTGGTGTCGAAACCGTCCGGGTTGCTGAACGGGTTCTCGGCTCCCGGGAACGGTCCCTCTCCTGCGACGCGGCCCGCGTCGGCGAAGATCACGACGCCGACCACCTGTGAGGGATCGACGATGCCGTACTTGCCGTCGCCATCGGCAACCTGGTTGCCGACCTCCATGGCGGTGCGGCGGGCAACGTCTGCGCCTTCGCTGTAGCCGACGATGGCGAAGCGAGTGTTGGGGCAGGACGACGAGATCGACTTCATGATGGTCTGGGAGTTGGTGACACCGGTCTGCACGGCGTTCTCGTAGCTCGCGAGATCGGCCGGGTACTCGACGTACACGGCGGCGTAGGAGTCGGGGACCACATTGCCGTTGTTGGGTGCACGCACGGCCTGGTCGATCCAGTCGCTGGAGTAGTCACCGGACATCGCGGCGGGCAGGCGGTCGCCGTCAGGGGTGGTGAGCCACTTGACGCCCTCGCGTGGGGTATCGCCGCGTCCGCCGATCGCGATGCTGACCATGTCGTAGCACGTCGCCGTCGACACCAGTTCGATGGACGCTTCGGTGCTGGTTGTCGATGTCGACCACGGTGCGGCCACGACCACTCCGGCACCGAGTGCTCCGATCGCGAAGGCGCTCAACGCGACGCGCGCTCGCTTCGACTTGCCAAAGTCCATGTTTCAGATCCCCATCGCTCACGGCCCGACACCGATTTTCCCGACTGCAGTTGCCAGTGGGTTACCCGGCATTTCGTCGGCGGGATCGTTCGCGTTACACAGCACAGGATTCGGCCTGGTGCGCACGACATTTCCACCGTGAATCACATCGATGGGATTCGACGGCCCTTCGGCGTGACCCGTTCGGCGTATCCGTCTGCTGTGGGAGAACCGGCCTGCTTTCGGAACTGGCACGTAGATACCCTGGGGGGGTAGGGTAAGGGAATGAAGCAGGGACGGAACGCGAGCCAGGACACCGAACTGATTCTGGGCGGAATGACATGCGCGTCGTGCGCCAACCGCATCGAGCGCAAACTCAACAAGCTCGACGGAGTCTCGGCGACGGTCAACTACGCCACCGAGAAGGCCCGCGTCACCAGTGCCGGGGTGGCCACGGAGGATTTGATCGCCGCCGTCGAAGCCGCCGGATACACCGCATCGTTGCCCGCCGTCGAGCCCGCCGAGGCAGAGCAGACCACCGATCCGCTGAAGCAGCGGCTGCTCGTCTCGGCAGTGCTCAGCATCCCGGTGATCGCGATGTCCATGATCCCCGCCCTGCAGTTCACCAACTGGCAATGGCTCTCACTCACACTGGCTGCTCCCGTCGTCGTGTGGGGAGCTCTACCCTTCCACCGAGCCGCCTGGACCAACCTGCGGCACGGCACCGCAACCATGGACACCCTCGTCAGCATGGGAACCCTCGCAGCGCTGGGATGGTCGCTGTACGCACTGTTCTTCGGACACGCCGGGATGCCCGGGATGACGCATCCGTTCGAGTTCACGATCGAGCGGAGCGACGGTGCCGACAACATCTACCTCGAGGCCGCGGCAGGGGTCACCACCTTCATCCTTGCCGGCCGCTGGTTCGAGAGCCGATCCAAGCGGCAAGCCGGAGCAGCGTTGCGCGCCCTGATGGACCTCGGTGCCAAAACCGTCGCGCTACTGAAAGATGGCCGGGAACAACAGATCCCAGTCGAACAGCTGGCCGTCGGCGACCTCTTCGTCGTTCGACCCGGCGAGAAGATCGCCACCGACGGCACCGTCGAGAACGGGTCCACTGCCGTCGACCGATCGATGCTCACCGGCGAATCGGTACCGGAGGAAGTCGGCGTCGGCGACGCGGTGGTCGGTGCCACCATGAACGTCGGTGGCCGAATCACGGTGCGGGCGAGCAGAGTCGGTGCAGACACCCAGCTCGCGCAGATGGCGAAAGCAGTGGAGGACGCGCAGACAGGCAAGGCGCAGGCACAACGCCTGGCTGATCGCATCTCCGGAATCTTCGTACCGATCGTCATCGCAATATCCATCGCGACACTCGGATTCTGGCTCCTGACAGGCAATTCCGGAGCCGCCGCGTTCACTGCTGCAGTCGCGGTACTCATCATTGCCTGCCCCTGCGCGCTCGGATTGGCCACTCCAACCGCGCTGATGGTCGGGACCGGACGGGCAGCGCAACTCGGGATTCTGATCAAGGGCCCGGAGATTCTCGAATCCACCCGCCGCGTCGATACCGTCGTGCTGGACAAAACCGGAACCGTCACCACGGGCCAGATGACTCTGCACTCGGTGCGGGTGGCGGACGGTGAGAACGAGGACACCGTCCGCGCGGTCGCTGCTGCCCTCGAGTCCGGCTCGGAGCATCCGATCGCGCGGGCCATCGCCGCGTCGACCCCCTCGAAGGCGGTCGAGGACTTCACCAGCCTCGACGGTCTCGGCGTACAGGGCGTCGTGGACGGCCGGACGGCGGTCATCGGCCGTCGCTCATTGCTGGCCGATCGGTCGATGCCCCTGCCTGTCGAACTCGCCGACGCGTTCGACGCAGCCGAACGCCAGGGACGCACCGCCGTCGCACTCGGGTGGGACGGCAAGGCCCGCGGCGTGCTGGTGGTCGCCGATGCCGTGAAGCCGACCTCGAAGCAGGCTGTCGCCGAATTGCGCGCACTCGGCCTGACGCCGGTGATGCTCACCGGTGACAACGAGGCCGCTGCCCGGGCGATTGCCGACGAGGTGGGGATAGATCAGGTCATCGCAGGCGTACTGCCCTCGGGAAAGGTCGACGCCGTCCGAGAGTTGCAGGCCTCGGGCAAGGTCGTGGCGATGGTCGGCGACGGCATCAACGACGCGGCGGCGCTGGCCACCGCCGATCTCGGGCTCTCGATGGGCACCGGCACCGATGTGGCGATCGAGGCAGGCGATCTCACGCTGGTGCGCGGTGACCTGCGAGCCGTCGTCGATGCCATCCGGCTCTCGCGGCGCACCCTGAGCACCATCAAAGGCAACCTCTTCTGGGCCTTCGCATACAACGTCGCGGCGATCCCACTCGCCGCTGCCGGCCTGCTCAACCCCATGCTCGCGGGTGCGGCGATGGCGCTGTCCTCGGTGTTCGTGGTGAGCAACAGCCTTCGACTGCGCAGGTTCCGTTCCGCGATGTGACTCGTTGGTAGCAGCAAGCGGCTCGCTAGTACAGGATGGAGACATGTCCGACGCACATGATGTCCCCATCCGCGACGAATCGATCAGGCTGGGCCAATTCCTGAAACTCGCCAACCTCATCGAATCCGGTGCCGAGGCCAAGGGTGTCATCGCCGACGGTTTGGTGAGCGTCAACGGGGACGTGGACGTGCGGCGTGGACGGCAATTGCAGCACGGTGACGTCGTGTCTGTGCAGGGTGGGCCCTCGGCCCGCGTGAGCAAGGAAGAGGCACTGTGAAGGTCGGCAAGCGCGGACTGCCGCGCAACGAAGTTCCCGGAGCATTCGACGTCGGTGCCAAGGCTTACGACCGACTCGTCGGAGCCAACCCCGGCTATCACGAACACTTGATCAAGTCGGCCCAGCGGCTGCGGATCCCCGATCTCGGTGCGGGCCTTCGCCTACTCGATATCGGTTGCGGTACTGGCGCATCCACTGCCGCTCTGCTCGAAGCAGCTCCGCACGCGGAGATCGTCGCCGCCGACGCGTCCGCCGAAATGCTCGAGGTTGCTCGTGGCAAGGACTGGCCGTCCAATGTGACGTTCGTACATTCGCGCGTCGAGGATCTGGCGATCAACGGCGTCGACGGACCGTTCGACGCGATTCTGGCCGCGTACCTGATCAGGAACGTCGATGAGCCCGACACCGAATTGACATCGCTACTGGCGCTGCTGCGTCCGGGATCGACCATCGCCTTTCACGAGTACTCGGTACACGATTCGCTGCGAGCCAGGATCTCTTGGAACGTGGTGAGCTGGGGAATCATCATCCCGTTGGGCTGGCTCGCCACCCGCGACGCGACCCTGTACCGGCACCTGTGGCGGAGCGTCGTCACCTTCGACGGCGCGTCGGCGTTCATGCGACGTATGCAACGCGCAGGCTACACCGGCGTCGCCAGAGAAACGATGACCGGATGGCAGAACGGTGTGGTACACACCTTCCTCGGCTCTCGTCCCGCGGAGGAAAAGCGTTGACCGATTCCAAGAAGGTCACTCATGCTGCGCCACAGGGATATTCCGACGCGCGTCAGTTGGCGGACATACCGCACGTGGTGGTGGTAGGGGGCGGTATCGCAGGTCTGAGCGCTGCGACCGCGCTGGCCGAGCGTGGTGTGAAGGTGCACCTGATCGAACGGGAGAGCTACCTCGGCGGCCGCGTCGGCGGGTGGGATACGACGCTCGACGACGGATCGCCCGCGACGATGAGCCGTGGATTCCACGCATTCTTTCGGCAGTACTACAATCTGCGAAACCTGCTGCGTCGCACCGATCCCGGGTTGGTCAGGTTGCGTCCGGTCGACGACTACCCGCTGATCGACGGTAGCGGCAGGATCGACGGATTCAAGGGGCTGCCCGATACACCGCCGCTGAACGCCTTCGCCTTCGTCAAGCGCAGCCCGACGTTCCGGTGGAAGGATCTCACGAAGCTCAACGGTGTCGCCGCCCTACCGTTGATGACGGTGAGCGTGCCCAAGACGTTCGAGCAGCTCGATACCACCCCGGCTGCAGAGTTTCTGCGTAACATCAACTTTCCCGATGCCGCTCGGCACCTGGCATTCGGGGTGTTCTCGCGTAGCTTCTTCGCAGATCCCGAGGAGATGTCTGCCGCGGAGCTGGCGATGATGTTCCACATCTACTTCCTCGGCTCCTCCGAGGGCCTGATCTTCGATGTACCACGTGACCCCTACCCCCAAGCTCTGTGGAACCCGCTGGGGGAGTATCTGACCGGACTCGGAGTCGACATCAGAACCTCTACTCGGTGCGGCGAGATCAGCCGCGGCGGGCTGCGAAGGTTCCGCGTCGACGCGGGCAGAATCATCGACGCCGACGCGGTGGTCCTCGCCACCGACATCGCCGGATTACAGACCGTGCTCGAGCAGTCACCCGAGCTGGGATCGTCCACGTGGCGTGAACAGGTTGCGACGCTGCAGAACACGCCACCGTTCCTGGTACACCGAGTGTGGCTGAGCAAGCCCGTCAACGCAGACCGCCCCGCATTCATCGGCACCGGCGGAATGCCGCCGATCGACAACATCAGCGTGCTCGAACGATTCGAGGACGAGGCGGCGCAGTGGGCGGCGCGCACCGGCGGCTCCGTCGTCGAACTGCACGCCTACGCCGCAGAGGAATCAGAGGAGATCACCCGCGCGCAGCTGATGGACCTGATGCACGAGATCTACCCGGAAACTGCCGCCGCAGAGGTGATTGCCGAGCGATCCGAGTGGCGCAACGACTGCCCCATGTTCGGCCTCGGAGCGTTCGCCGAGCGGCCGACGGTCCGCACACCGGAGCCGGGGCTGGTACTCGCGGGCGACGGAATCCGGATCGACCTACCCGTGGCTCTGATGGAACGCGCGGCCACCACCGGATTACACGCTGCGAACACGCTGCTGTCGAGCTGGGGCGTCGCCGGCCACGACATCGAAACAGTGCCGATAAGCGGACGATTCACGATGTTCGACGCTATCGAGAAGCTGCTGAACAGGTGAAGATCGTGGTCGATGATCTCACCCGGCCAGCAGTACACGCCCTGCTCGCCGAGCATCTGTCGGACATGCACGCCACCTCGCCTGCCGAGAGCGTGCACGCCCTCGATCTATCCGACTTGCGCGGATCAGATGTCACCGTATGGACCGCCTGGGATGCACACGTGTTGCTGGGAATTGCTGCCCTGAAGCAGCTTTCGGCCGATCACGGGGAGCTGAAATCGATGCGTACCTCGGCGATGTCGCGGGGCCGCGGGGTGGCGTCGAGCATGCTCGTCCACGTTCTCGACGATGCGCGTCGACGCGGGTACGCGCGGTTGAGCCTCGAAACAGGAACGCAGGACTACTTCGCAGCTGCCCGTCGCCTGTACGTGCGGCACGGATTCGTCGAGTGCCCGCCGTTCGCTGACTACGTGCGGGATCCGTCGAGCACGTTCTATTCGTTGTCGCTGTAGAGACTTCGAGAACGTGGACCGGCACCGAGTGCTCGGTGCCGGCCCATCTCGTCAGGCTGCGTGCGGTGTGTGCGGGTAGAGATCGTCGTCGACGGGCTCGACTCGACACTGGTCCAGCACATCCGCCGCGGAGCATTCGCTCATGCTCGTCTCGACGCCTACAACCGTGCGCCACCACTGCTCACGGTCCGTCGACTCCGTCCACACCACCGCATCGGATTCCATTGCGCATCAACCCCACTGCCGTGTCATGGTCGGTTTCGTCAGGCCGGCTCGGGTTCGATGGACTTCTGCTCGCTGGTCGACTCGGAGCGAGCGATGTCGATCTTTCGTGGTTTCGCACGCTCCGCGAGCGGAATCGTCACCGACAGAACGCCGTTGTCGTACGACGCTGCGATACGCTCGGTGTCGACACCGTCACCGAGTGAGACCTGGCGACGATAGGTTCCGGCGAAACGCTCCGAGGAAATCCACTGCACGCCCGAACTTTCCGGTACCGAGCGATGTGCGGTGAGCGTCAAGGTGCCGCGATCGACGTCGACGTCGATTGATCCCGGATCGATGCCTGGCAGATCTGCGCTGAGTACGTAGTGATCGTCGACCTTGTACAGATCCATCGGCATGAATCGTGGAGCGCGGTCCGAACCGGAAGAGACACCCAACATCGCCGAGGCAAGTGAATCGACGTCACGGAACGGATCGAAACGAAGCACAGCAACCACCTCCTGTACCCAGATGCGCTCACCCCTGTGGTGAGTCGCTCCTCGAACTGTGCAGAACAAAAATTAGCACTCTCCTGTGCCGAGTGCCAAGTGTCTTTCGGCAATTTTTCAGGAAATTTTCAGCTCCAATAGTGCTGCGGCGCAGTGGGGTCGAGCTCGCGGCCGCGTCGAGCTGAAAACGACAGGAAGCGGCCTCCGTCACCGCTTACACTCGCGTCCGTGACGACCATCGTGCCGTACGTCGAGTACTACCGAGCCGAGGTGCTCGCGCTGTCGCTTCGCGCGTGGGAACCGGTGTTCCCTCTCGTGCAACAGGCTGTCCCTCCGTTCGTGTACGACTGTTTCTATCCGGCGGGTTGGCGGACTCGACAATACGAAGATCTCGCGGCCGTCCTCGACGACGAGCCCGAGAACGTGGACGTTGCTCTGCGCGGTGACCAGCCGATCGGCTGGGTCTGCACCCGACTGCACCCCGACGACAACATGGGTGAGGTGTATGTACTCGTCGTAGATCCGGCCTGGCAGCGAGCGGGTGTCGGACGAGCGCTCATGAAGCGATCGTTCGAGAGGGTGAGGGTGGCCGGACTTCGGATGATCATGGTCGAGACCGGTGATGATCCAGGTCACGCCCCAGCGCGAGCAGCATACGAGGCGAACGGTTTTCAGCGATGGCCCGTTGCTCGGTACTTCAAGGATCTCGCCGACGGTACATAGTGCGGGCCGGTCGGTCCTCGACGTGTTCCAGGCATTGGCCGATCCGACGCGACGCGCCATTCTCGGTCGGCTCGGGTCGGGACCGGCCACTGTGGGAGAGCTCGCCGAACCGTTCGACATGACGTTGCCGTCGTTCATGAAGCACATCCGACTGCTCGAACGACGTGGATGGACAAGCACGCGTAAGGTCGGCCGAGTGCGCGCATGCACGATCGAACGAGCCAACCTCGATACGGCAGGCCACTGGCTGCAGGAACAGCGGGCCCTCTGGGAATCCCGCACCGATCGCAGCGCAATGACACCCATCGATCCTGACCTGGACCTGACCATCTCCCGCGTCATCAGGGCTCCGCGCGCCGCCGTATGGGACGCATGGACAGACCCGTCCAAATTCGAGAAGTGGTATTCCGGCACCAGCGCTGTGCCGCGTCGACGCCTGGGATCCGAAACCCGGTGGCGCATTCCGCACACTGATCAGCGAATCAGGCGGGCAGTACGAGCCCCACATCGACGGTTGCTTCCTTGCCGTCGACGACGGTGAACGCATCGTCTTCACGAACTCCCTCGTCGAGGGATGGCGACCCGCACCGCAGTTGTTCATGACCGCGGTGATCACGTTCACCGACCACCCCGACGGAACGGACTACCGAGCCCACGTGATGCACCGCAACGTCGAAGACCGAAAGATGCACGAGGATTTGGGTTTCTACGACGGTCGGGGAACCGTCATCGGGCAACTCGCCGAGTTCGTCGAGGATCGGGTGGTCAGAGTTCCCACGTAGTGCGGAAGCCCGGTTCGGCCAAGCGGTCCACCAGTTCGATGTCCGCTCCGATGGTGTCGATCCGGTGATAGCTGAACGGCCGGCCCAGTGGGCAGGCGTCGAACACAGTTTTTCCGACGCCGTCCAGGGCCGTCCGGTCCAAGTCCATGTCGTCGGACCAGAACCCGAGGTGGTGGAATCGCGGGCCCTTTGTGCAGTCCCATGGACTTCCTGATGGTCCCTCGATCAACTCGAAATGTGGAGCTGCGATGGAGAACACGATGCGATACGTCCACTCGCCCAGCGTGCCTGTACGGGGCGCTCGCCAACGTGCACCGGTCGTCGCCGATAGGTCCGACATTGCCGCAGAGAGATCGCGCACGGCGAAGCAAACGTGGTAGAGCTGCACTTAGGCCCGCCCCGTCGAACGCAGTTCGTAACGGCGTTCGGCGTACTCGAGATCGTCCTTCCACAAGCGGGCGGCGGTGAAGTTCATCGCCGGACGCAACAGTCCGGACACCTTGCGCGCCATCTGGAACCCAGTGCGATCCGAGGCTGCGATCGTCGCCTCGATGACCGCGGTGCGCGGGGTTCCGTCGGACGCCGGAGAAAGCGGAGTCGCATGCGTCTCCACGACGCTGCCAACCCCTTCGCCGTCGAGAATGCGCATCACGATGGTGCGCGGACCGGGGCAGACGAACTCGGCCCGTACCGGCACCCCGACTCCTCGGCTGACGCGGAAGGTCACGTCGACGAGAAAACGATCGTCTTCCTCTGCTACATCGATCTCGGTCGGCTCGCTGACCACCTTCAATCTCGCGAACGAATACGGATGAAACCACGCACCGTGCCAGGGATCGAGCCGGTTGGCGATGATGTCATCGGGCTCGCACTTCCCGACCAGAGTGACCACACCGGCGATGGCAGTCGACGCAGGCGGTCGGATCGGGACCACCGGCACGGGCGTCGGCTCCTCACCGCCGAGCTCATCGAGCCGAACCCACACCAGAACCCCGTCGTCGAACGCGGGAACCGGACGCCAACCAGCCTTGCCCTTCGGCCCGAGAGCCAATCCATGCCAGCGACAGACCAATGCATCGCACTCGATCTTCGCGGTGTCCAACGCAGCGCCGAGATGCGGGCACGCACCCGGGCCGATGTGCACCTTGCCCGACGAGTCGCGCCACGCCACGAGTTCGGTGGTGCCCACATAACGGCCGAACGGCTTGTCGGCCTTCACATCGCGACTGGCGGCGAACACGAACCAATTGCCCGACGTCCGCGTCTTCGCACGCTTCAGCGCAGACTCGATGACCTGGGGATTCGCACCCTTCCAGGTGGGCTCCTGCTTCGCCCACGACTCCGACGGCAACGGCTGCAGAGGCATCGTCTTCGGCCACCGTCGGCGTATCTCATCCAGCGCGGTCATTGCTGCTCCCAAAGTCGACAGTCGTTTCCGTGTTCCCCTCACCATTGTTCCCGTTTGTCGGTACTCAATGTGACATCTGGTGGCCTTTTCGGGGGTCAATGTCACATCGAGTGGACTTGGGGAGGCGGTGAACGGGCAGGGTGATCTCACAGGGCCTGCTCGCGGGCGTCTGCGCTTCACCAGTTGACTGTGGTCGATGTCCACAATTTGGCGCGAGGAACGGAATGCCGTCGCGGCAGGGAAATAGTGGACGCTCAGATCAGTAGTTCGACGTATCGGTCACCTGGCGACGCAGCGTGTCGATGGATCCACGAGACGATCGCCAGTTCGGCGCACCGGGTGTTCGGAGTCGGTGGTGCGCGACGAGTTCGGCGTCGGTGCCACCAGTCAGCCCATTTCGCTGCAGTCAATGTGACATCTAGTGGCCTTTTAGGGGGTCAATGTCACATCGAGTGGACTCGGGGGTCCGCGGGTGGGGTGGGGGATTCGGTAGCGCCGACCACTGCACCTCTGCCGCCGATGTCAAGGGACACCGAACCATCGCAGGGTTGCGGTTGTTGCTGCTGCTGCGATCACGATGACGACGAAGGGCGCTTGTCGCCACGCGAGGATTCCGGCTACGGCGACGCCTACTGGTAGTGCGAATCCTGCGAAGTTCTTCTCGGTGAGGAGGGTGGAGGTGGCGACGATTGCTACGAAGATGACGGCGACTGCTGTGGTTGTGAGTGTGTCGATGCGCGGGGAGAGGGTGACTCGGGTTCGCAGTGCCGGGCCGGCGATGCGGAGGGCGAAGGTGCCGATGACGAGTGCGATCAGGGGGACGGTGAGGTTCATGCGGGTTCTTTCGGTGCGACGGTGGCGGTGGAGAGGACGGCCGGTATCACGGCGATCAGGGCCAGGAGTACGGGTAGGCCGCTGGGTAGGAACATCGATGCGATGAGGGCGATTGCTGCTCCGATGAATGCGGCGTTGCGGGTGGCTCGGTCGCGGAGCGCTGGCATGATCAGGCCCAGCAGGATGGCCGGGAATGCGGCGTCGAGGCCTAGTGCGGCGGTGTCGTTGATTGCGCCACCTCCGAGTGTGCCGACCAGGACGCCGATGTTCCAGGTGGCGAACAGTCCGATTCCGCAGAGCCAGAACGCTGTTCGACGGCTTTTGGTATCGGCTTCGGCGACGCTGAAGGCGACGGCTTCGTCGGTGATCAGGTGGCTGCCGAGTAGACGCCGCAGCGGTGGCACGTTCTCGAACACTGTGCCGATGGAGAAGCCGAGCGGTACCAGTCGGGTGTTGGCGAGTAGTGCGCTCGCCACGGCGGCGATGGGATTGCCCCCGGCGGCCAGGATGCCGACGAAGATGAATTGTGACGAGCCGGCGAAGACCACCACCGACATCACCACCGGCAGCCACAGGGGCAGTCCCGCGGCCACCGAGATGGCTCCGAAGGAGGCCCCTACCAGTGCGTCGGCCAGGCAGACCAGCGCGATATCTCGAAAGTTGACTCCCTGAAGAGTTCGCCATGTCGAACGCATGGTCGTTATATTGGACGATGTTATTCTGTTCGTCAAATCAAACGAACGTACCGATGGAGTGAACGAATGGCGGATGCCGGCCCACCGATTGCGGCGATCGCCGCCGCCCTGCAGCAGGAAAGGCGGCGCGTCGGCCTCTCGCTCGCCGAAGTGGCCCGTCGCGCAGGTATTGCGAAATCGACACTCTCGCAACTCGAATCGGGAACCGGAAACCCGAGTCTGGAAACCCTGTGGGCGCTCAGCGTCACCCTGGGCGTGCCGTTCTCCCGCCTGGTCGAGCCCGCAAAGCAGTCGGTCCGGCTCATCCGTGCGGGCGACGGGCCGAGATTCGCCTCGGACCGGGCGGACTACACAGCGACGCTGCTGGCCTCGTCGCCGCCGAACGCTCGACGGGACATCTACCTGATCAGCGCCGATGTCGGCGAGCCGAGGCGCTCGGACCCGCACTCACCAGGAGTTGTAGAACACGTGGTGCTCAGCGCCGGGCGCGCCATGGTGGGGCCGATGGGCGAGGCAGTCGAACTGGCCCCGGGTGACTACGTTGCCTATCCCGGCGATGTGCCGCACATCTTCGAGGCCCTCGAGCCGAACACCATGGCCGTGATGATCACCGAACACAGCTGAGGTGCGGGGAATAGCCGGGGCCGATGCCTCGTTGGACTCTGCTGACGGCGTCCGCTCGGCAAGCCCCGGGCCTCACCCCATTTGTCGCTACGAGCGACCACTCGCCGAGAGGCGTTTGCAGCGGGCGTCGTCCCTACTCTTGTCTTCGCAGTGAAGGGACGGATCCAGTGGCAGTAAAGACATGGTTCATCACCGGCACATCCAAGGGCTTCGGACGCGAATGGGCGATCGCGGCCTTGGAACGCGGAGATCGTGTGGCAGCGACAGCCCGCAACACCGATACCTTGAAAGACCTCGTCGAGCAGTACGGCGACGCGATTGTGCCGATCGAACTGGACGTGAACGATCGCGCAGCCGACTTCGCGGCCGTACAGCACGCTCACGAGAAGCTCGGCTCACTCGACATCGTCGTCAACAACGCCGGGTACGGCCAGTTCGGCATGATCGAGGAGCTCTCCGAGGAAGATGCCCGCGCGCAGATCGAGACCAACGTCTTCGGTGCGCTGTGGGTGACGCAGGCGGCGTTGCCGTTCATGCGCGCGCAGGGCAGTGGCCACATTCTGCAGGTCTCGTCCATCGGCGGTATTTCCGCGTTCCCGAATGTCGGTGCGTACCACGCATCCAAGTGGGCACTCGAGGGTTTCAGCCAGGCTCTCGCTCAGGAGGTGGCCGACTTCGGCATCCATGTGACGCTGATCGAGCCGGGTGGGTTCTCCACCGACTGGTCCGGTCCGTCGGCGAAGAAGTCCACCGAGATCGCTGCGTACGATTCGATTCGGGACAAGGCGGCGAAACTCAGGAGCTCGAGGCAGTCGACCCCCGGTGATCCGACTGCAACACGATCGGCACTTCTGAAGGTGGTGGACGCCGAAAAGCCACCGCTACGAGTCTTTTTCGGTGATGCTCCGCTGCAGATCGCCACGAAGGACTACCAGTCTCGACTGGAGAGCTGGCGCGAATGGCAGCCCGTTGCGGTCGAAGCGCACGGCGGCTGACCGCATCGTCGGGTTCGGCCTAGAGCCATCCGTTCTCGCGTGCGGTGCGGATGGCCTCGAGGCGACTGTTGGAACCCAGTGTGGTGATGGCACTGGAGAGATAGTTGCGCACGGTGCCCGGGCTGAGAAACAGGCGTTCGGCGATGGACTTGGTCGACAGTCCCTCGTCGACCAAGCGCAGTACGTCGAGTTCGCGGTCGCGCAACGGATTCGGACCGGCGCGGAGCGCCTCGGCAGCCAGCGCCGGGTCGATGACGGTGTGTTTGGAGACGACGGCTTTGATGCCGTCGAGCAGATGCTGTGCATCGGTCGACTTGAGCAGATATCCGTTGGCCCCGGCGGCGAGCGCGTCGTGCACGTGGCCGCTTCCGGGTAGTGCGGTCAGCAGCAGGACCGGGGTCGCGACGCCGGCCCGACGCAGGTCGGCGGTGGCCTCGATCCCTGTCATCCCTGGCATGTCGATGTCCATCAGGATGATGTCCGGACTCAGCTCGGTTGCGGCTGGACGTACCTCGTCGCCGCGCGCAACTCGGCCGACGACCTCGATATCCGGGTCGGTGGAAAGCAATACCTCGAAGGCTTCGGCGAGCAGCGCCACGTCCTCGGCCAACAACAGCCTGATCGCCACTTACACTCCCTTGCTCAGCGGTATTCGAGCCAGCACCACGAATTCTCCGTCAGAGCTGTAGTCCGCGGTGAGGTGCCCCCCGAGTTGGGTCACCTGATCGGTCAGGTCCGCAAGTCCCGTTCCTGACTCGACTGCTCCTCGATGCGTGATGCCGTCGTTGGCGAATTCCAGGACATGTGCCTGCGACTCGAGAGCGACGCGCACCGAGCAACGACGCGGATGCGCATGCTTGAGCATGTTGGTCGACGCCTCCCGGACGATCGCCGCGAACACCCGGTCGATGTCCTCGTCCTCCGGCGGCTCGACTGCCGAGTGGCACACGATGTCCAGCCGTGCGCACATCGCCTCGACGGTGGCGAACTCGGCCGCGAAGTCGGCCAGGATCGGTCCGGTCGTCAAGCGTCGGAGATCCGCCTGCCCGGCGCTGAGCACCTGATGCACGTGGTCCAGTTGCTCGCGGGCACGATCCGGGTCGATGCTGAACAACTGGATCGCAGCTTGATTGCGGAGCAGGGCGGTGACGAGAGTCCGCCCGATGACGTCGTGCAGATCCCGCGATATTCGGTGACGCTCGGCGTCGACCTGCAATCTGGCCACCTCCTCCCGTGATGCATGTAGTGCAATGAGTGACCGAGCGAGTTCGGAGAAGGCGATCAGAACCACGGCCAGGCCTGCGGTCCCCAACAGGATCCCGAACGCCTCGACGCCGTCGTCCCGGTCCGCGTTGACGGTGGCTGCAATGACGAGCAGACATACGGCACCGATCGTGATGGGTGCGCGACTGCCCCGCACCAACGTCGCGGCGATTGCAATGGAAATGCAGCAGGTTTCCCAGGTTTCCGACAGCGGGATGTTGAGGATTCCGAGCGGAATCGCGACCCAACCGGCAATCCTCAACTTCGGTCCGATGTAGTTGTGGGCCAGCGCGTGCTGAGCCAACGCCAGGATGGTTCCGACGGACACGACGATTGCCGCAGCCACCACGGCGACCGGTATGCCGGTGTCGATCCGACGATCGAAGATGTTGGTGAGGCCGAGGAAAGAAATGAGTGCGACGACGAGCCACGTCGCAGCGAACGCGAGCGACTCGCTCGGGTATCTGTCGCGGGAACGGGTATTGCCGGTCGGCGCTGTCACTGAAACCGCTTTCTCGAGAATCGACTCACCTTATCCATCGATGGGTCGTCCCGCAGGCTCGATTCCTCGGTGGTGCGAGGACGTCGAGTGGCCGTATCAGCGCAGCAGGGCGGGTCGGTCAGAGACACCAACCGTTGACCGACACGGCACTCATGGCAGCGACGATGTCGATGGAGTCGGAGGTCTTGTCGATGGTGAGATCGTGCAGTTCGGCGATGTTCATGATCGGGTCCCTCGTTCGTGTGGATGTGACACCGGAAATATTGCCGAAGCGGGCCCCGTGATCGGCAGTACCTGCGATCACGTGTTCTGCGTGACGCTGTGGCTACCGAGAACATGACACCCGTCATGCCGAAAACCCGCAGCTCGACGCGAATGCGGTCACCGGATCCTGTGCCAGAGCGATCAGCGCCCCGGCGGCTCCGGTCGCGAGATCCGTTGTGTAACGGGCATTCTGGTCACCCTTGAAAGCGAGACTGCCATCGACGCTGCCGACGGACCAGCACAGCCGTCGGGTCAGCTCGGGCAGGTACGGATGCGCCCCGTCGGAGATCGCGTGTGCGGCGACGGCCAACCCGGCTCGGCCCTCGTACAACCCGCCGAACGCCACGATCGGTGTCGCTGCTGCGGCGGCGAGTCCGGCAACCGCGTCGGCGTCGAGTTCGATCCCGCACAGCTTCGCGGCCACTGCGAGGCCGCCGCTGCCGCGTCCGAGGTACGGCAGCAGCACCGTGTCCTGGCGGCCGTAGAGTCCATCGGACCGCCGCTCGCACGTCTGCAGGTCCCAGTCGAGTGCCGTGGTTGCGGCGGTCGAGGTATCGCCGCCCAGCAGCAGCCCGAGAGCATGTGCGGCGCAGGCGACTCCAGCGCCGCCGAACCCGATGCCGGGGATGTGGCCGACCGGGCGGGTGCGCGTTCTCGGCAGGGACTCGGTGAGGGCAAGCGCCCGGTCGCGGAGATCCTCTCGTCCGGTCGCACGAGCGATGTGGGCGTACGCGAGAGCGATTCCGGCGGTGCCGTTGCGCCACCAGGGCCCTGCTGGCTCGGGGCGACCGTCGTCCAGACGCTCCAGTACTTGCTCGGCCGACGCATGATCTCCGAGTGCGGCAAGCGCCCAGGCAATTCCATGCCCGCCGTCACCGAACCCGGACGGCAGTGGCGGCGCAGCGAGTGCTGCTTTCGCCAGCCACGTCGCTCCGGCGTCGAGCAGGGCTCGATCCGCACCGCAGCGGTGCAGTTCGACGAGCACACCTGCCGTGCCCCACAGCAACGACAATCCGGCACCCGGTACGTGAAATCGGCGGTGGTCCACCGGGAACAGGGAATCCGGCGCGTCGAATGTGGTTGTCCGTCGGATTCCGTCGGCGATTGCGGCCGCTGTCGGTCCAGGGAGCCGATTCGAGTGCGGGGCCAACCCGAGATCGGCCCTGGCACCTGCGAGCATGTCCGCGCGCACGGCCGCCGACACCGCGTTCGCTGCAGCCGGGTGCAGCAGGGCGTCGGCGATGTTGTCCACGGCTGCCAGGTCGCCCGCCGGCGTGGGAGGTCCACCGTTCGAGTAGCCGGCTGCCGCGATCCCGCGGGAACACGCGACGCCGTCGATCGAACACGACTCGAAATCGATCAGCGTCGCCGAACCGTGTTCTTGTATCACGACATTGGCCGGGTGAACGTCGCCGTGTGCAACACCTGCGGTGTGCATGACGGCCAAGGCGCGGCGGACCGCGTCGAGTACGTCGTCGATCCACCGGGCGTACCCCGAGGCCTGCACGTCGATGCCAGGGATGACGGCCGGATGACGGCGCGCTTGGTGATGAACCAGCGTGGCCACCCCGACGTCCTCCATGGCGAGGAAATCGCTGGGGCCGATGGTTCCGTACCAGATCGGCTCGGGTTCAACACCGAGTCCTGAGAGTCGTTGCAGCGCAGCATGTTCGTGAGCCAGCCGGACCGGTGCCGCGATCCGGTCGAGATCGAGCCCCGCTCGATGCCGAGCTTCCTTGACGATGACTGCGCGACCGTCCTCCCACGTCCCGCGGTAGACACCACCGGCGTTGGTGCGGTGGATCAGCCGCGCGTCTCGCAACGGGAGCGTGGCTGCGGTGAGGGTTCTGCGATAGTCGTCGACCACCGCATCGGCATAGGGATGCGATCGGCAGTGGTCCCCGCTACCGCGTCGATCCTGCTCGAGCTCCCCATCGCACCGCATCGCGGGTACGACGCCGTCATCGGTCACCATCCACTCGCCCGAGAACGCGCCGTAGCGCAGGTAGACGGGCGAGGTCCCGATTCTGGGCTCACCGACGATATCCGGTCCTTCGATACCGCTGAGTGCCTCGACCAGGCCGGAGCAGAGATCCTCCAGGGTGTCCGGCTCGGGATAACACACCACGACCTTGCCGCTGTGGGCCGTGGGAGCGAACTTCATCTGCAGCGCATGGGCCAGCCCCGACGAGCGCAGGTGTTTGAAGGCGACGCCGTGATCGACGCACACCCGTGCCGTGTGCTCGACCGCTCTGGCCGCGTGGTCGGGATGCGCCGAGACGTGGACCTTCCACCCGGAGGGCGACAGCGGGCTTGCCGGTCGATGCGACCGCCACGGCCCGCTGTCGCTCGAGATCCACCCGTCGGGGACTGCCGGATCGGAGAAATGGCCCCTCAGCCAGGGTGAACCCTCCGCCCAGGGCGGCGCGAAGTACTGCGCGTGGCCCAGTGCGAAGAATCCCCAATCGACCCCCATGCGGTCATCGTTACCCGTGCAGAAGAGTTTCGCAACAGCAACAGGGCCAGTTGGTCGGTATCAGGCAGCGGTGCGAACCTCGGCCCTGGCCAGTGCAAGGGCAGGCACCAGCGTCACAGCGGCAGCACCGACGAGCCACCAGCTGGTCTGCGCAAACGCGCCGGAGACCAGGCCGCCGTGCTCGGTTGCGGCGTGCGCGAGGACGAACGAGACGACAGCCGCTGCCAGCGCCCCGCCGATGCGTTGCAGCAGGTTGAGCTGAGCGGCCGCGTCGGCGATCGAGTCGGCCGGGCTCGACTGGTATGCCTTGGTCATCACCGCGACGACGGCGAGGCCGATCCCTGCTCCGCGAACGACGAGCAGCCCACACAGCAACGGATACGACGTGTCGTCGGACAGCGTGACGAGCGGGACGGTGGCGAGGAACGTAGCGACGATCCCGAGGATCATCGTGCGCCCGGCTCCCCAGCGACGCATCAGCCGCGGGCACAGAATTCCCGAGATCACCACGCCCAGTCCGGCGGTGGAGAGCAGGAGCCCCGTCGTGACGCTGGATTCGCCGCGCGCTGCCGAGAAATAGAGAGGGATGACGACCATCGGTGCGTAGAGCAGAAATCCGAGCAGGAAGACGTTGACCGAGGCACGCGCGAAGATGCGGTGTCGCATCAGACCGAGATCGAGCAGGGGGTGTTCGGTTCGATTTTCTCGCAGCACGAACAGTGTCAGGGCGAGCGCACTGATCAGTGCGAGTGCGAGGACCCGTACCCACCTGAGCGAATCGTTCTGCGACAGAGCGGAGATGGCCGACACGGCGCAGACTGTGGCCGTGGCACCGGTGAGCAATCCGAGGACGTCGAGCGGGCGAGGGTGTCCGGTGGGTTTCGGCCCCGCGATGAACGCTCCGGCGCACGCGATGGCGGCACACACGGGGACGTTGAGCCAGAACACTGCCGGCCATCCGCCTGCGTCGATGAGCAGTCCACCGACCGTCGGTCCCAGTAGCGGCCCGATGAGTTGAATGCTGCCGTTGAGCGCCTGCACTCGCGCGAATTGCTCGCGGGAGACATCTCGCGCAACCATGACGGTGGCCAGCGGAATGATGATTCCGGCGGCGGCGCCCGAGAGCGCACGCGAGGCGACCAGCAGCTCGAGAGACGGGCTGATCGCACACAGCGCAGATCCCGTCCCGAACAACGCGATGGCACCGATGTACGCCCGGCCTGCGCCGATGCGGGCAGCCAACCACCCGGCCAGCGGCATCGTCGCGACGAGTGCCAGCAAGTACCCGGTGACGATCCACTGCACCTTGTCGATGGTGCCGAACCGCTCGGTCACCGAGTGCAGCGCGACGTTGACGACGGTGGTGTCCAGCGTCGCCAGCAGGGTTCCGGCCAGTGCGCAGGCAATGGTCATCCGGGCACGGCGGGTGGGCTCGATCTCCGCCGGTGCGGTAGGCGAGCGGTCGATGTCGACGGTACGGGTGGTCATCGGATACTTCCTCGATCGGCGGGGCCGCCGCCCGGAAGGGCCGCGGCGTTCGCAGCTCCTCCGAGGGCAACCGAGGCGGAGTTCAGCAGATTCAGGCACAGTGCGGGGTCGTCGTCGCGTCGGCAGCCGAGGGTCAGCACGGTCGCCCGAGAGGTCGTGACGGCACTGACGAACATCGAGGCGTGCGGCACGACCATCGGCAGTGTGCTGATCGTCAGCGGCTCGAAGGACGCGGTGCTGAAACGCCTTTCGTCGATGACGCCATGATCGGAGATGATCGCCGTGACGGGATGTCCACCGTCGGAGTCGGTGCCGAGAGCAGAGTCGAGTGACCGGGCGAAGCCGTTGGACGCGCGGTAGTCGCTGCGATACGGATCGAGTTCTCGGCCGCGCATCAGGGCCATCAGCACGGTGCTCTGTGCCGACCGAGCGTCGGTGTCGCGGGTGATCGAGAGTGCGACGGGCGAGGAGAGGTTTGCCGTCGACCGGATGCCGGGCGAGTGTCTGCGCAGATCGACCGGAATCGACACGCTACCGGTGTCCGAGCGCAGCGACCCGGCTACTGCTGCAACGATATGTCCGACAACGGGTTCGGTGACGGGTGGCAGTTCTGCTCGATACCAGCACGCGGTCGTCTCGGTGCTGACTCCGCTGCGACGAAGCGGGGATGGCCTGGGTTCCGGCGTCGGCGTCGGCGCACTCCGCTTGCCGAATTTCGGTGCCCGACGCGCGAGGTCGATGTCGGCGTCTTCCGAGGGGAAACCATGGGCCTGCTCGCCTCGTAGCTCGCGGAACACATCGGCGAGCCAGGCGGTGAAACCGTGTCCATCGGTCACTGCGTGATCGACGACGGCGGCTATGCGGGTACGTGGGCGGGCCGCGTCGGCCGGATCGGAATGCCCGACGGCGAGGCGAACGACGGGACCCTCGGTGACATCTATCGGATCGTGAAAGAACGCTGCATCGCAGTGCAATCGGTCGATGGGTAGGTGAGCGACCACCGGTGCGGGCCCACCCCCGTGCCAGGTCGCGCCGCGGCGTCGCACCGACAGTCCAGGGGCTACCGAGGACGCCGCTGCGACCGCGGCGTCGAACGCTGCGGGCTCGATCGATCCCACGCCGTCGACCACCAGTCGAATCAGGGTGTTCGCGCCGAGCGTGCGTGCGTTGACATAGGTCCGCTCGACACGCGAGAGCTTGCGCCGGTACCGCCGGTCCACTGCTGCAGTTGCGGAGCTCACGCTGCCTCCTTCAGGACGTTCGAATCTTCGGCAGTGCTGTAGCGCAACGGCATCGGTTCGGTGGTGACGACGGCCACTGCACTTCCGTCGGGCTGCACCGCCGTGTGGACCCAGTAGCCGGCGTGTATGGGCCGCCATCCGGGTGCCGGGTCGGGCAGCCGCACTCCGCGGAATGTCTCCTTGGTCAGATGCGAGGCCTTGATGAGCGCCTCGCATTCGGCGAACTGGGCGATGGTGCACGGACCGGGTAGTGCGACCAGTTCCCCGAGCCACGCGAGCGCCAACGGGCGTGGGCGACAATCCTGCAGGTCGACTCCCACCGGGGCACTCGGGTGCAATGCCACGACGGCATCGGCAGCGCAATGCGCCACCGAGGCGTGCAGTCCGCGATCGGCTACGGTCCACCGACGCAACGCGTCCGTGCGAATCGACCGCCGATCCGGTGCTACGCCGTCACGGCACTGCACCGCTGCCGCGATCAACCCTTTACCGTGCAAACGCACCGGATACCCGGCTCGATCTCGTGGAAGTGAGCGGCGTCGGGTGGAGATCAGGTCGATGGCGTCCGGCGTGCTCACGACAGCCTCCGAGCAACGGCTGCGGCGTAGCTGCCGCCGTATGCCTGCGCCGACACCAACACTCGGGACGGTCCCTCGCTCGCAGACAGGGCACTGACCAGACCGATTGCGGATGCGGAACCGAACGTCTCACCGGTGGTGTTCTTGAATCGGTGCTGCATTGCCTCGGCCAGACCTGTCGCCGACAGGGCCGCCCGTTCGGCGCGGTCGAGCAGGGCACTACCGACTGCCGACGGAACCACGAGGTCGATATCGGTGGCCTCGATTCCGGCCTGCCGCAACGCGGTCGACATCGCTGCGCCCCACTGTGCTCCGTCGGGGTCGATGCGGCCGACACCGCCGGTGTCGCCCGCCGCACCGAACCCTTCCAGCTCAGCCACCGGCCGAACTCCGCGCGCTGTCGCTGATTCCTCGGACTCGACCAGGAAGGCCGCGCATCCTTCGCTGAGCACCATGCCGTCTCCACTGCCGGCTTCTTCGACGCCGCGATATCCGGGGAACCCGGCCACGGTGCGAGCGGCCATCTCGGGAAACTCGTCCGCGAGGACGACGAGAATGCGTCGTGCTGCGCCTCGCTCGATGACTCGGTTGGCGAGGTGCAGTGCTGCGATTGCGCTCGTTCCCCCGGTCGAGATCGTGGCCGTGTAGCCGCGAAAGCGGTTGAGCATGGCCAGGTGTCCGGCTGCGGCATTGACGACGGTGTTGGGGAACACGAGGGCGTTCGCCCCTGCTGCTCCGTGCTCGACGATGCCGCGGTGAAAGTCCGATACCGCTGTCGTCGGTCCGTACCCGGTCGCGAAGATCACCCCGGTCTCCTCGGCCTCGGCGCGAGTGAGCTTGCCGAACTTCTTCAGAAGCTCGTTGGTGGCGGCCGCGGCGAGGACACTCAGCGGGTCCATCCGGCGGAGTTTGGCCGGATTGATGCCCTTGGACAACCCGCGAATATTGGCCTTGCCGAACAGCATCGACTTGCCGTCGGATTCCTGCGTCGGGTCGCACGGTCCACTCCCGCCCGAGCCGATGCGCTCGATGCCGAACAACGGCGTTCCCGACGCCACCGCGGTCACCGTCTCCTCGGTGGAGGTGGCGGTGCCCGCGATCGCGGACATCCCGGTGATGACGGCTCGTGCACCGACTCGCCGCGCCGCAACCGACTCGTCGCGTGCCTGTCCGGCGCGGGTGATGACGAGTGAGGCATTGTTGCCGCCGAAGGCGAACGAATTCGACAGCACCACATCGGTCTGTGCGCTGCGCCCGACGTCCGGGACGATGTCGAGTCCCGTTGCCGATTCGAGCCCGCGAGTGTTCACGGTCGGCGGCTGAAGGTCGGTGGCGATGGCCAGGATGCAGCACACCGCCTCGACGGCTCCGGCCGCGCCGAGGGTGTGCCCGATCATCGATTTCGTCGTGCTGGCAGGCGGGGCAGCCTTACCGAACACGGCCCGAATTGCCTTGGGCTCCACCACATCGTTGGTCGGTGTTCCGGTGCCGTGCAGATTGACGTAGTCGATATCGTCCGCGTGCAGTCCCGCCGTACGAAGCGCCTCGGTGATCGAGCGGGCCGCTCCCTCGCCGGTGGGGTCGGGTGCGGTCTGGTGATAGCCGTCGAGCGTCAGACCGTACCCGGCTACTTCGGCGATGACGCGGGCTCCGCGATCGGCCGCCTCCCCGGTGCGTTCGAGGATCATGAAGCCCGCACCCTCGCCGAGCGATATTCCCGTGGACGCAGCCATGGGTGAGCACGGCTGCGGATCGAGCGCACCGAGGCAGGTGAATCCGTGTGCCGACAGGGACGCGAGGGGGTCGACTCCACCGCAGAGCACGACGTCGACCTCGTCGTTCCACAGCAGCTCGGCGGCGTAGCCGACGGCGACGGCACTGGCGGCGCAGGCATTCGATGTCACGATGCGGGGTCCGGAGATGCCGAATTCGCCTGCGATCCAGTCGGCAACGCAGTGCAACTGCGAGTTGGCCACGGCCGTGTGGTCGAAACCGGAGGTCTCCACGAAACGGCGATGCTCGGCCTCGAGGGTCGGCATGGCCCCCAGGCTGCTGCCGACGACCACGGCGACGCGACGATCCGATCGCGCCGGGTCGAAGTCGGCACCGGCGAAGGCCTCGCGGATCGCGCGTTCGGCGAGGGCGTAGCACCGGTCCAGGTCCTGACGTAGCGGCGCTCGAACCATGCCGGCCCATTCGGTCCGCAGTTGGGAGGTGTCGAACAGGGTGTTGATTCGGATGCCGGACCGGCCGTTCGAGATGGCATCCCAGCATTCTTCGGTGGTGTCACCTGCGGCCGTGATGAGCCCGACGCCGGTGACGGCGATTTCCTGACGTGTCATGTCATCTCCTCGAGGTTCGGCGATCTCTCGGCGATCAGGCCGATGCGCCTGCGCTCGAGCGCGAGAGCACTCGGGGCAGGGTGACGGTGACGGCGGAGATCTCGTCGACCGAGACCTCGAGGGCCGGGACGACGAACGGGTCGTCGAGCAGTGCGAAGGCGAGTTCCTCGGTGGCATTGCCCGCCGCTGCGGTCCAGACGACGGTGCCGATGCGCTCGCCGTCTGCGTGCACCGGAGCGCCCGCGGTGACCGGGCTGCCGGGGGCGGTGACGATCGGGGTCAGCTTGGGCGAGGTGGCGGTGGGGCGGACGAGCTCGTCCGAGCCCAGAAATTCACCGATGCGTTCCCAGTCGACAATCCACGACAGATCTGCCTCGGCCACGGTCATTGCACCGAATCCGTGGTCGTAGTAGGGCATTCCGGCCTCGGCCCGAACCCGAGCCAATCCCTCGCCGCTGACGATGCCGCCGTCGACGGCTGCGGCCAGTTCCTCGAAACGTGCCAGATCAGCCGGCCCGTCGGTGGTGAGCAGCAGGTAGCCGTACTCGCCTGTGGTTCCCACCCGAGCCAGTCGGCTGGCGCCGTCGGCGGAGTCGCACTCGACGTCGACCACAGAGTGCAGCAGCAGGTCCTCGATATCACCGTCGACGAAGTGCTCGGCGACGCGCGGTGCCAGCGGGCCCTCGACCGCGATCGCCGACCAGCCCTCGGGTGCGACCGAGACGGTGACGCCCGCAGGCACCTCCAGCTCGTCGACGTAGGCGCTGATCTCGGCGGCGGTGGTGGGGGTCCGCGGGATCAGCCAGGTGTCCTCATCGCCCTCGACCTGCAGTACCAAGGCGAACGGTGATCCGTCGCTGCGCAGCGCGAGTGCTTCGCGGGTGGTGTCCGGATCGGCGAAATCCGATGACTTGGACAGGAAGGTGTCGAGCAGCTCGAGCCGATCGTCGCCTTCGAGATGAATCAGCGGCGAGGTGATCGGGTAGACGGCTGCAGCTTCACGAATGATGCGGTAATCGTTGGTGTTCATGATGGTTGGCCTTTCGTTGCGGCGGTTGGATGGGTGAGATGATCTGTCCGGCGAGAGGATCTAGCCGGCGAGGGAGAGGGTCGACACGGTGTCGGTGCAGTCGAATTCCCACAGGGCGGGGAGATCGGCTGCGGCGGTGACGCATCCGACGAGAAGTCCGGACGAGGTTGCGCGAACGAGAATTTCCGGGTGATGACCGGTGATGTTGCTGATCCGCAGAGTGACACCCGCTGCGGTGGGGACCGAGAGCTCGTCGGTCCAGACTTCGAACCGGCGGTCGACGTCGAGCATGGTCTCGGGGCCGGCTCCGTCGCGGACTCCGATCCGAGCGCCGCGAGCGAGGGTCGGTGTGGACCAGACGACCACGTCGCCGTGGCCACCGCCCTCGACCTCGACGGCGAGGATTTCGTGAACGGAATCGGTGTGGTGACGTGCCGACCACCGAACGAGGCCGCCGTGGCCTTCGAGCCATTCGCTGTTCCGGGTCCAGCTTGTCGATTGCGCTGCGCCCCAGCCTATTCCATGATCACGATCGGCGCGACCCGGTTCGGGGGTCACCCACAGGCCACCTGATCGAGCAGGATTGGGGCCGATCGCCGATGTTCTCGGCCAGGGGGTGGACAACACGCGGTGGCCGTCCCGACGCCACCGCGCCAGGACACCGCGGTCCACGTCCAGTGCAAGTGCGGAGTTCGGAACCGTCTCGACCGGTTTCGCGGCCTCGATGTGATCCGAGATACTTTGGCGCACAGTGTGTTGCGGCGTGAGATCGACAGTGACATCGACGGTCTGCGTGCCCGGTCCCACTCGATGTGCGAGCAGCGTGCCGGTCACCAGTCCGCCCGCCTGCATTCCGGAGCATCCCAGGCGAACTCCGCGCGAGGCGTCCTCCCAGATCAGTCCGGTGGTCGAGTCGATCGGCACTGCCGCCGAGGGCATCTCGGAGCAATCACGCAGATCCACCCCGGATGCGGTCGAGACCGGTCCGTCACCGATATCGACGGTGCCGTGCCGAAGACCGACCGTGTCGTACAGCTCGCCCGTCCACTGGGGCGGACGATCACCGGCGACGTCGAGGGAGTACGTGCGCCGCACTCCACCGAGACCGATCTCGAACTCGGCACGCAGTGAGACGTCCTCGCTGTGTTCGATTACCACGATGGCATCTCCCACGGTGTGCACATCGAGTACGCGAGGTTGCGAGTCACGCCAACCCGAGAGTCGATCCTCGTGCAGATTCGGCAGGGTCGCGGTCAGCAGTGGGCCCACGACGTCGGCTCGGTCGTCGAACACTCGTAAGAGACCGTCACGGGTGTCGACCGTCGCCCTGATCGATCCGACAGCCAGTTCGACGAACTGGGGCCCGACCGGCTGCTGGTGCCCCCGAATCGGAAGGTCCAGTGCGTGATCGATGCCGTTCGGATCGGTCAGGACCGCCCGATCGACGACGTTGTGCAGGGGATCAACGACGGCCTCGACCGAGTACCCGCCGAACCGCAGTCGATATCGTACGACGGGCTTTCCGTCCTCGATCTCGAGGTCCTCGCTCAGGTCCGCACCGCGGGGAGCGGTCACCGAACCGAAGGACGTGATCCCTCGCAGTGCCGCCCGCGCGGTGTCGTCGAGGTGGGGCGCGACGGCACGCAGGACGAGCGGCACATGGTTGACGAGCTCGACGTTGCCGTCGGCCCCCGCGGTCGTGTGCCGCAGGCAGACGCTGCCGACGCGGCGGTAGAGCGAGAACGCCGTGGTGTTGGCAGGGTTCACGGTCAACCGCAGGACGTCGTAGCCGGCGTCGAACACCGCTTCGAGGGAGGCGGCGAAGAGCCGGCCGGTGGCCGTACCGCCGCGTCGCCCGGGTGCCAGGTAGAACATGTCGGCGATGACCTCGCGGGGCGCGGTGGTTCGTCGACCGGACGTGCGGAACAATCCGAGCGTGCCGTAGAGCTCGGGGACCTCGCCCGAGGTGTCCTCTGCCACGAAAAAAGCTACTGTGCGGCGTAATTGGAGTTCTCGAAGGACATCCTCGGCGGTGATACCACCGGTGACACGGTTGGGTGAGTCCGCACGGGCGGTGAGCAGGGTGGCCACCTGATCCGCATCACTCGGGGTGAACGGCCTGATGGTGGTGTGCGACCCGGTACTCATCTCACCCCCGCCCCTCGGTCACCACGAGTGAGCCCGCGGCCACCGCTTTCCCGTCCACGGAGGCCGTGACCTCCACCGAGCGCAGTCCGCCCAGCCGGGCACCGAGTCGTGCGCCCAGCTCGAGCATGTCGCCGGGTACGACGAGGCGGTTGAACTTCATGTTGCGGATCGAACCGAGGTATCCGACGCCGTCGGCCGGGTTCTGCGCACCGGTGGTGGTCTCGAGTGCTTCCGCGACGTAGACGACGGCAACCAGCTGAGCCATGGCCTCGACGATCATCACGCCCGGCATGATCGAGTGCCCGGGGTAGTGGCCTGCGAAATAGGGCTCGTTCACCGACACGGCCTTGATGCCGCGGCCGGACTTGCCGGGCACGACGTCGAAGGCCCGGTCGATCATCAACATCGGCCACCGATGCGGCAGCATGCGCGAGATGTCGTCGATGCCGAAACTCAGTGTTCCGGTCTTGTGGATCGAGGGCTCGCTGGACGTGGAATCGATGGTGGGTGCACTCATCACTGCGTCCGATCGACGATGTGATCGACCATCGCGTTGATGGAACCGAAGGCCTTGGTGTCGTCGTCGGTGATGTCGACCTCGAACTCGGCGGCCACGGCCACGACGAGCTCGAGGGTGTCCAACGAGTCGAGTTCGATGCCGCGGCCGAAGAGGGGTTGGTTGTCCGACACCAGCTCCGGTGAGGTCTGCAGACCCAGGCGGTCGATGATGAGTTCCTTGAGTCGATTGTTCAGAGCGAGGCGTTCGGTGGCTGCGGCGCGAGTGGAGGTGGGGGTTGCGGTGGTCATGACGTTCCTTCCGGTTGTGTGTGGTGTTCGAGGGGATCTGTGGGGGTCCGGCTCAGGCGGCGATCATTCCGCCGTCCACGGTGAGGACCTTGCCGGTGATGTAGGACGAGGTGGGCATGCCGAGAAAGACGACTGCCTGTGCCACCTCTGCAGCAGTCCCGAAGCGCTGCAGGGGAATTGCGTCGCGAGCGATCTCACGCATGGCCTTCGGGACCGCGCGGACCATATCGGTCTCGATGAACCCGGGGGCCACGACGTTGACGCGAATGCCTCGGTTGGCGACCTCGGCCGCGAGTGACTTGGCCATCGAGATGATGCCGCCCTTGCTGGCGGCGTAGTTGCCCTGCCCGGCCCTGCCTGCAACGCCACTGGTGGAGCTGATCATCACGATCGCTCCGCCGGTGGAGAACATCAGTTTCGTGGACTCGCGAGCCGTCAGGAATGTGCCGGTCAGGTTGGTGGCGATGACCGAGCTCCATTTGCGGGCGCTCATCGTCGCGAAGTGTCCGTCGGCGGTGATCCCGGAATTGAGTACCGCGACGTCGAGTCGGCCGAAGCGAGAGCGGATCTCGCGGAACATCGCGAGGACGGCATCCTCGTCGGCGACGTCGGCAGCGATGATGGTGGCTTCGCGGCCGCGTTCTCGGACCGATTGGGCCACCTTCTCGGCGTCGACGGAACTGCTGCGGTAGTTGATGATCACGTCGCATCCGGCCTCGGCGAGTGCGATCGCCACGGCAGCTCCGATGCCGCGCGATCCTCCCGTCACGAGTGCGACGGGCGGACGATCGGCCACTGGGGTGTCGGTCATGAGCGTGCTCCTGTCGAGTCGATGATGGTTCCCGCCACGACGTGTTCGGGCGGGTCGAAGCCGGGGACCTCGGTTCCCAGGCCGAGGCTGCTGGACCTGTCGAGAACCAGCGCGGCGACGGCGAGGTCGAGAATGCCGAGGCCGAACGGAGAGAACACGACTCCCGCCGGGTCCGGCAGGTATTTGCCGGCTCGCAGAATCGAGCCGAGGGTTCCCTGTACGAACGACAGATCGGGTTGCTGTCGTGCGGCCAACGAGATCGAGGTGTTCTCCCGATTGACGTGCTCGACGTCGTCGACGACGTTGCGTGCGGCCAGAATCGACGCCGTGGTGAGGTCTCGAAGCGAGACGTGCAGCAGCACCTGCCCTGCGGGTCTTCCGGACGAGGGCAGGGTCAGCCAGGGTGCCGGTGCCGTGGTGGTGACGGCGACGGTGTCCGCACCCTCGACCACCCGCTCGGCGCGGTCGACGATCGTCGGTGTCAGCTGGGGGAATTCGCGGGCGATGACGTCGCCGAACTGCCGTGCGCGCTGAGGGTCGTGGTCGAACAGCAGGGCCGTGCGCGACTCGGGGTGGGCGACCCGGAGGAATCGGACCTGCTCGAGCGCGATGGTCCCGCACCCAATCACTCCGATCACCATGACGGGGTTGCCTGCTCGAAGGGTCATGCTGGCCAGTGCCGCCGAGGCCGCCGTGCGCCAGGCGTTGATCCTGCTGCCCTCCACGATTGCGCGCGGGTAGCCGGTATCGAGGCCCGACAGCAGCACCAGAGACGAGGCACGTTGGCGGCCGGTGTCGACGTTGTGCGGAAACGACGACACCCATTTGACGCCTGCGAGTGGGTGGTCGCCCCCGAGGTAGGCAGGCAACGCGATGAAGCGCGTGCTCGGTTGATCGATCGGCCGCACGAAGGCCGAGAACGGCAGATCGGACTGCCCCAGATCATGTGCGATGTAAGCGGATTGGACGGCGCGCAGCACGGCCACCTCGGAGTCGACCAGTGCCCGGTGCACATCGTCGGCGGTCAGCAGTTTCATCGTCGAAGCAACTCCTCGAGTCGGGTGGATGCGGCATGGACTGCCGGCAGTCCGATGTGGTTGTGGACCCACACGTCGTCGTAGATCGAATGCAGGTATCGGTCCCCGCCGTCGGGAAGGATCGTCACGACGGTGCTGCCGACGGGTACCTGAGGCAGATACGCAGCTATGGCTGCGATCACAGCACCCGAGGATCCGCCGGCGAGAATCGCTTCCCGCTCGGCGAGCAGACGGCACGCTGCCACGCACTCGGCGTCGGTCACGAACAGCGCGTCGTCGGCCAGATCGTCACGAAAGTGGCCGGGAACGATGGTGGACCCGTGCCCAGGGAGGGTGCGGCCGTAGTCCGGGGCGGGCGGTGCCATCGAGCCGAAAATGGCACTGCCACAGGCGTCGACGGCGACGATGCGGGTGTGAGCTCCGCTGCTGCGAAGATGATCGGCGATTCCGCGTAGCGAGCCACACGATCCCGCCGCGATGAACAGCAGGTCCGGTTCACCTGTGGCGTCGAGGATTTCGCGTGCCGTCCGCCGATGTGCGGCAGCACCACTGGGATTGCTGTACTGGTCGAGGCACAGCGCGCCGGGTATCGAGGCGAGCAATTCCTGGACGCGCCGTAGCCTGGTCGGTAAGAACTCGCCGGTGGCGGGATCACGGTCGGTGACGATGTCGACCTGCGCGCCGAGCGCCCGCATGATCGCCAGGTTGGTGTGCGAGGCCTTCGGATCGGTCACCACATGGAGACCGAGTCGGTGATACGCGCACACCAGCGCCAGCGCGACACCCAGGTTGCCCGAACTCGATTCGACGATGGTGGTGACGCCCGGAACCGCGCGGCCCTCGGCCAAGGCGGCTTCGACCATCTCACGTGCCGGTCGATCCTTGGTGCTGCCACCGGGATTGACTCGCTCGACCTTCGCGAGCACCGTCGAACCCGCGGTGCGGAACAGCCGGTCCAGTCGAACGATGGGGGTGGAGCCGATGGCGGCGACGATGCCGTCGTGCACAGGGCTGATCGGATGTCGGGTTGCGGTGCCGTCCAGAATTACGGTCATGATGGCTCTCCGGTTCTCGGGGGAGATGTGGCCGGCAGCATCTGCAGGCGAATCTCGCTGACGTAACGGCGCCCGGCGGCATCGGCGAGCCATGAATTCCTCGGTTCGGGCAGGCACTCGGTGACGACGATCGGACCGAGCCGGTCCGGCTGTATCCGTCCCTGCGCTCGCCGAACCTGGTGGACGAACGCGGCGACGAGCGTCGGGCTGTCGAGGTCGAGATACAGCGGCTTGGTTTCACCTGGCACCTTCGCGTACACCCGATCGGGCAGGCGCAGGCTTTCTCGCCACCGAGTCACTGCCTGAAAGTCCTGCCAAGCAGCTGTTTTGGTGGGTAGGTCGAGTTCGGTGCAGGGGCTGCGCCAGGTCTGCCGAAACACCACGGTGTTGTCGACCTCGAGCCGAGGGGTGTGGGGACCGGCGAGGCCCGCTTTGAATCCGTCTGCTGCGACGATCGACAGCGGTACCGCGAAGGCTTCGGCGAGCGTGAAGCGGCGTCCGTCGGGCAGCACCGCGAACGTGCGGCCCTCGGTGCGCTCGAACCGAATGTCCGACGCTGCCACCACCGAGCGCGGTTCGCGGGCAGCAGCAT
This sequence comes from Rhodococcus sp. MALMAid1271, assembly GCF_049195265.1. Classification (NCBI taxonomy): domain Bacteria; kingdom Bacillati; phylum Actinomycetota; class Actinomycetes; order Mycobacteriales; family Nocardiaceae; genus Rhodococcus; species Rhodococcus sp. MALMAid1271. The sequence continues at coordinate 442,892 of NZ_JBMIRQ010000108.1, forward strand.
TGGTGAAACCGATCGACGTCTCCTCGTGACCACACGTGGTGGGAACGAAGCGACCGGTGTTTCGCTCCCATGTCGAGGGCAGCAGCGGGACGAGCCTGCGGATCCCGGAGACGGCGTTGATGGTGTCCCTGAAGTCGTCGGCGTCGCCGAGGTTCCACGTGAACACAGGCACATCGAGTGAGACCAGGGCGGCGTGCATCTCGCCGAGAATTGCGGTCGACTCGCCGGCCGACAGCGCTTCGGCATCCGCCGCTACGAATTGCAGATCCGGGCTGTGCGGTAGGTCTACCGCGGTGCCGGTCAGATCCGAGAACCTCGCCCGTGATGCCAGTTCCGCTGAGTTGCGGTGTATGACAGCACCACCGCGCTCGTGTGGTTCGAGATCGATCACCTCCGACCACCGATCGGCGAGGTCGCGGCGGGCTCGATCGACGCCGTTCCCGTCACCCCAGAACACCGTCATGGTGCGAGGCCAGACCTCGGCAAGAGTGATCGAGGCAAGGTCTCCGCGAGCCGCTCGGTCGATGATCGCGTCGATCTCGCCGACGACGTAGTGGGCGAGCCGGTCGGTGAACCACCGCGACGCATCGGCGATCAGCGCAAGGGCGTCGGCATGTGGTGCGAGTGCAGCACTGCCGATGGTCATCGTCACATCGCGGGCGGAGTCCTCGAAGCAGATGCTGCGGGCGGCGTACGACTTGGCTTCGCCGCGTTGCGCTTTGACCTCGGTGATGCGCTCGAAGTCGGCCGACAGCGCAGTCAGGGCCGCATCGAGCGTACCCGGTGTCTCCGCCTCCGAGACTGCCCGCAGGCCACCGTCGATGTCCGCGAGATCACGGAGGCACCGGGCTGCCACGGAGGCGTCGGCGATGGGAAGTACGCGAGAGGAGAGAATGCGATGAGCGTCGGCGGTCGTCGGAATGCGGGCATCCCAGTTCAGCACCTTCCGGCGAACGAGTCTGGCCACGGTTGCTTCCACCGCCGACGCGTCGAGTGCCAAGGCTTGAGCGATCCGCTCGATGGTGTCGTGCCCGTCGCACCGAAGCACGATGCGCAGATCGTCCCCGGCCAGCCGAATGCGTCTCGACCCCGTCCTGGCCTGCGACCGGTTCGGGTCGACCGCGACATCCGGTCGCAGATACGGCGGGAACCAGCGCCGGATCTGTTCGTCGCGGGACCAGGCGGCACCGATGGCCGCGGCGGCCCAGGCCTCGAGGAAGGTACGGCGTTCACGGATCAGCTGCGGTCCGTGCCGAAAGTCGCCGTGCGGCTCGTCGAGAAGTTCCACCCAGGCTCCGGGACCGAAATAGCCGATGGTCTCGGCCTTTCCGCAATAGCGCTGCCAGTACAGGGCAATCGAGCGAAGGCGCTGGCGTCGCTTCGACGGTGATCCACAGAACGGGCTGGAGATCTGACGCCACGCGCCGCGGTTCTGCCAGACCAGTGCGGTGACGAAGTCCGTGCGTTCGACCAGGCCGGTGAGCCGCGCTTCCTCGTCCTCGCGTGAAGCTATGAACTCCGCTTCGGTGGTCGCGGACGGTCCGCCGAACACCTCGAGGCCGTCGGCGGAGAACCCGGCGCTGCGCAGATTGGCGGTTCGCCACAGATTCCAATCGGTCGTACCGAGGGCGAGAGTTCGGCTGAAGGGCGGGTCGGCCAGCACGGCTGCGGTGGCAGGCGGCAGCTCGGTGGCGGTCACGAGGCTGCCCTCGATACCTGCGGTGTGTTCGGCGTATCCGCTGCGGTGAGGCCCGCCGCGAACCTGCTCACCGCGTCGACCACCGAGCCGTCCGGAACGTGGGAGAAGCTGAGGCGAATGCCGTCGGCGTGCTCGTTCGCGAGTGAGAAGTGAGTACCACCGACGACGCTGACGCCCTGTGCGGCTGCCTGTTCGACGACCGGCGTCGTCGACTGTCCGTCGCGCCGACGCAACCAGATGTAGAACCCACCGCGGGGGGATTGCCATTGCCACTCGCCGCGGTCGAGGCGGGCGGAGAGTTCGGCGTCCATCAGGGCGGCGCGGCGCGCGTAGGCGGTGCGGAAGGCGTCCACCAGATCGTGCCAGCCGTGCTTGGCGTAGTAACGACCGATGGCGGCCTGGGACAGGGGCGCGGGCGAGAGGGTGGTGATCTCGGCGACGGTGCGTAGCTCGTCGGCCAGTGCCGCAGGCGATTCGATCCAGCCGCAGCGCAGTCCGGGAGCGAGGATCTTCGAGAATGTCCCCAGGTGGATCACGCGTTCGGGGGCGAGACTGCGCAGTGTCGGAGCGGTGGCGGCGTCGATCGTGACTCCCGGAAAGCTCAGCAGCGCATAGGGGTCGTCCTCGATGACGGTCAACCCGGCCGCGGCCGCCGCCTCGACGATCTCGCCGCGTCGAGTGGCCGACAACGATCGGCCGGTCGGGTTGTGAAACGTCGGGTTGGTGTAGAGCAGTACCGGAGTTCGACCCTGATCTCTCAGGTCGGCGGCGGCGGTGCGGATGGACTCGGGACTGGGTCCATCGCCGTCGGATTCGATTGCGGTGGTGTGCAGTCCGGCAGTACGAAAGGCTGCGGCCGCGCCCGGATAGATGGGGGTCTCGCACAGCACTGTTGCACCGCCTCCGGCGAATGCCAGTGCAATGGTGAGCAATCCGTTCTGTGAACCACCGGTCGGGATGAGCTGCGCCGGGTCGGTCTGTGCTCCGCGGAACTCCATCGCACCCGCGATTGCTGCGGCCAGTGCGTCGGGTACTCGGTAGGTGGAGTACTGCAGCAGGGTTCGACCGCCGAGTCGCAGCATGCTGCGCATGGCATCGCTGAGGTCGCTGCTGGGAAACAGTTGTGGATCGGGAAGTCCACCTGCGAGATTGATGGTGTCTGCCACGGTGTCGAACAGTCGCGGTAGCGCCGAGTGGTTCGGCTGTGTCGGTGGCGGTGTAGTGGTGAGCATGGTGAATCCGTCCTCGAAGAGTCGGGTACGAAGCACGTCTGCAGCTACGCTGCTGCGAGGTTCGATACGGTGTCGAACAGGACGTCCGGGCTCAGTGCAGCTCCGGCGGTGAGGGATTGCTCGTCGAACTCGACTCCGAAGGCATCCTCGATCGCGACGAGAATGTTCACCACTCCGAGGGAGTCGATCGAGGACTGTGAGAACGGGCGGTCGGGCATCTCGACCGACTCGGGGGCGAGGGCGGCGAGAACGGAATCAAACTGCGAGCGCTGCATTGTGGTCTCCTGGAAGGATCGTCGGGGTGGTGTCGATCTCGGCGCGGAGTGCACGTCGATCGGGTTTTCCGTTGGCGGTGAGGGGAATTCGGGAGCGGTGAATCACGTCGCTGGGATGCCGAACCGGATCGAGCTCGGCTCGTAGTTGCCGGCGGACCCAGGTTGGATCGGCGGCCCCGGTGACCACCAGACGCAAGGCACCGTCCTCGGCGAGAAAAGCAACGGCCTCGTCCACGGAGTCGAGAGATTCGGCGCAGGATTCGATTTCGAGCAGTGAGATGCGGACTCCGTTGCGTTTGACGACGTCGTCGTCGCGTCCCACGAAATAGAGACGCCCGCCGTCGTCGAGAAAGCCGCGGTCACCGGTGTGCAACTCCATACCTCGGGGACCGGCTCGAAACCTCTTCTGGGCGTTCATGGGAACGTTCCAGTACCCGGCCATGACCGTGGCACCGGACACGACTATTTCACCGGTCGTTCCCGCAGGCACGGGCCATCCAGCTGCCGAGACGATGCGGATGTCGTCGCCGGCGATGGGGTAGCCGACGGAATCGGGGTGATCGTCGAATTCCTCGGGCGGCAGTATCGAGATGCGTTTGCATTCGGTCATGCCGTACATGGAGGCGTAGCGCGATCCCGGGAACGATGTCAGCAGCGCCCGAGCGAGTTCGGGTGCCAGCCGGGCACCGGTGTTGGTGAACAGGCGGACGGTGGTGATCGTGGTGTTGCGACGGGCGACTATGCGCAGGATCTGAGCCAGGGCGGGCACCAGAGGAATGACGGTGACCGAGCGGCGTTCGACCAAGTCGAGTATCCGTAGATCCTGGATGCCTTCGGCAATCACCACCGAAGCACCGACCGCGAAGGTCAGAAACACCTGGTAAAGGCCATAATCGAACGACAGTGGAAGTCGGCACAACACGACGTCCTCGCGACGGTATGCCAGGCCGGCTCCGATGGCACCGACTGCGGCAGAGACTGCACCGTGTGGACACACCACACCCTTCGGATTGCCGGTGGTTCCCGATGTGTAGATCAGCAGTGCGATGTCCTCGGCCCGAACTGCCGTGGTCGTGGGTGCGGCGGACCGGTAGTTGTCGATCGCGGAAGTGACGTCGTCGACGGCGACCACCTGCACCGGGCTGCCGGTGTGACGATCGGGATGGTCGGTGACGACGATCCGGCAGCCGCTGTCGCGAACGATATGGGCTGCCTGACTCGCCGTGAGTTCGTTGTTGATCGGTACGAACACCGCTCCTGCACAGACGGTTCCGAACAGCAGCTCGACGAATGCGGCACTGGACCGACCGTGGTGCACGACGCGGTCTCCGGGGCGGATGCCGTTGTCGACCAACCATGCCGTCACGCGGGCAACGCGCTCTCGTAGCGATCCGTACGTCAGTTCGTTGTCGCCATCGATGACGGCCGGGTCCGATTCGCGGCCCTGAGAAAGGAGTTCAGGCAGCAGCATCGGACCGGCCGCCCTTCACCTTGGTGGACAGCTTCGCGAACTCGCGCGGCGAACTGATGCGCACTACGGTGGCGGCCGGCAATGTCCGGGAGGCGATTCCGGCCAGAACGTCGGCCGGCGGCAAGCAGATCGCGCTGGTGATGTCGGCAGCACGGAAGGCCCCCAGGCACAGATCCCATCGCACCGGTGCGGTGATCTGCGCGATCAGACGCTCACCCAGCTGCGTTGCGTCCCGCACGACAGTGCCGTCTGCGTTGGACACGATATCGATGCCGGCATCACGCATGGGGACGGTGGCGATGGCCTCGGCGAACGGGGCGGTGGCCGACCGCATGGCAGGGCTGTGGAAGGCCCCTGCCACCTGCAGGCGGCGTACTGCGGTTCCGGCGGGTGGTGCGGAGAGGAACGACTCGATCGCGTCGATCGGTCCGGCGGCAACCACTTGCCCCGGTCCGTTGTGATTGGCGACGGTCAGTCCCGCCGATTCTATTGCGGTAGTGACGAGTTCGGGATCGCCGCCGAGCACGGCCGTCATCGATCCGGAAGTGGCGGCACAGGCCGCGGCCATCGCCCGGCCTCGTACGGCGGCCAGGTACACCGCGTCGGCCGGATCGAGTGCGCCTGCCAGCGCCGCCGCGGCCAGTTCACCGACCGAATGGCCAGCCACTGTGGCGCAGACCAGGCCGGCGTCGGCGAGGGCGTCGAGCACCGGAAGCCCGGCGAGGAGTGCGGCGGTGACGAGTAGCGGTTGGGCGTTCTCGGTTCGGGCGATCTCGTCCTTGCCTGCGGTGGTTCCGAGTCCGATCAGATCGATGTCGGCACGCTCGGACCAGTTCTGTATCAGTCTGCGTCGGTCGGGATCTTTGAGCCACGGCGTCAGCATCCGTGGGGTCTGTACTCCTTGTCCGGGAGCGAGAAGGGTGATCATGGCGGTCCTCGTGCTCGTAGATTTCGGGCAGGTGTGTGCACGCGGCGGCCGTGGTGGCCGATGCGTTGGGTGCGTCGGGAGGAGGGAAAGTGCACGTGAGTCACTGTCGGCCGGTGGCCCCGGCGAATCGGCGAATGGCGGCGAACGAGAATCCGGCGAACCAGGCTGCGACGTTGATGAGCGCACCTGCGAGCGAGGCGTGCGATCCGTCGAGGTTGTAGCCGTCCGTCAGTGCATAGCGGGCCAACGTCGCCACCCCGTACAGGGGTGTGACCTGTGCGATCGCGAGCATTCCGCCCGAGAGTGGGATGAAGATGTTGCCCAGGAAGGCGAGGCCGGTCATCACTACGCCGGGAACGTGGGTGACCACCTCGGGTGGCAGCAGCATGCCCAAGACCAGGCCGAGGGCGGAGAAGATGGCCGATCCGATCCAGGCCACCAGGAGACCGGTGATCCAGACGATCGCGTCGGCGCGGGCCCCGGTGAGTGCTCCGAGAATGCCGACGACGATGACCGGGATCGCCGCATACACCTGGCACGCGATGATGCGTGAGGCGACGTAGCCGCCGGCACCCAAGGGAGACAAGCGAATTGTCCGCAGCCAGCCGTTGGCCTTCTCGTTCGAGATGCCTGCCGCGCGGGAGATGGTTCCGATCGACGCGCCGTAGACGGCGATACCGATCATCATCCAGGCCTGAAAGTTGCCGTGCGGCAGATTCACTCCCGCGCTGGGCTCGACGACGTCGAACAGTGCGAGGTACAGCACTGCGGGGAGAGCGACGGTGAAGATCAGGTTCTGTGGGGTGATCTGCCTGCGGACGTCGTGCAGTACGAAGGTGGGGTGCAGTCCGCGGCGCGGGCGTAGTGAGGTCGTGGTTGTCATCGGATGTCCTCAGTTCTGGTCGGTACGGTCGGTCAGCGCGGAGAATGCTTCGTCGAGTGAGGCCGAGACGACGGCGATATCGGTCGCGGAGCTCGTCGTGCTCAGCGCGCGCACTACGGTGTCGGTGTCGGTGCAGACGAAGCGGAACCGGCCACTGGCCAATTCTTGTAACCGCGAACCAGTTTGTGTAGCAACAGCTTCGGCTTCACTCCTCGGGAGGTTGGCGTCGACGGTCCGATTGGAGACGGTGGCCTTGATCTGGGCTACGGTGCCGTCTGCGACGAGAGCACCGTCGACGATGACAACGATGCGATCCGCGAAGTTCTGTGCCTCTTCGAGGTAGTGGGTTGCAAACATGACGGTGGTGCCGTTGGCCGCCTGGGCGCGCATTGCCTGCCAGAAGTGTTTGCGGGCAGTGACATCCATGCCTGCGGTCGGCTCGTCCAGCAGGAGGAGTTCAGGGTTGGACAGCAGCGCCAAGGCGAACCGCACCTTCTGCTGTTCGCCTCCCGAGCACTTCGATACGCGTCGATTCGTCAGATCGCCGAGTCCGGCGCGGGTGATGGCAGCGGCGGGGTCGGCTCCGATGTACAGCGAACCCATCATGTCCACGAGTGCGCCGACGGTGACGTCCGGCAGCAGTCCGCCGGACTGGAGTACCGCGGCGCTGCGTCCTGTCGAAGCTGCGGTCAGCGGATCGGTTCCGAGCACCTCGATGGTGCCGCCGTCCGGCTCGGTGAGCCCGAGGATCATGTCGATCGTGGTGCTCTTGCCTGCACCGTTCGGTCCGAGGAACGCTACGACCTGCCCGCGCGGGATCGACAGATTCAGCTCGCGAACGGCGCGGAACTTCGACCCCGTGGAGTCGCTGAACGACTTGTGGACACCGGTGGCGTGCACCGCTAGTGCAGTCTCGGTACTCACCGCCTCGGTGCGAGTTGAACTCTGGGTGGTCATCTGCATTTCCCTTCGCTGTTTCGTCAGTGGTTCTTCGGCCGTGTTCCTTGGCGACACATCAGACTCTTCACCCAGGAGAAACCCCAGGTCAACGCGAAATGAGACGTCGTTTCCGACGTCATGACGAACTGCTGACAACTGTCATGTGCAACTACGGACCAGATGTCACGTAAGTGGGTCGATGCTGGGATCTATCGTGGCGGGATGGAGTTCGGATTCGAGGCGGGTTCGTACGCAGTCCGTGAGGTCGACGGTGGTGATAGCCCCGAGGACTTCCTGCCGGTGTTCAACAGCAATCCCGGGTTTCTCGACGCGAGTACGTTGCACACCGGAGTCACCGCCTTCACCGAGGAAGAGGTGGAGAAGTTCCTCTGGCACAACACGGCGATGGAGAATTCACACTGCTTGGTGATTCGCTCGGCCGAACGAGTGGTGGGTGTGATGGCGTTGTTGGTTCCGCATCCGCGCGAGGGGCAACCGTGGGTGGGGAGTCTGATCGTCGACGCCGAGGAAGGCCATGAGCGGGTGGCGAATCCGGTGCTGGCGGAACTCGAGCGCAGTCTTGCGGCACAGGGGTGGACTGATGTGTTCGTGGGTCCGATGGTGAGCATGGTCGAGAGCATCGGATGGTGGCGTTCCCGCGGGTACGAGTCCATTGAACGGCGTCTGGACAACGACAAGCGAGAGGTCGATGTTCACCGAAAAAGGCTGCGTCGGTTCAGTTTCCCGGATCGAGCGCGGTGATATTCGCGGATGTCCGCGTATCGGTGTCGGCGGTCTCGTCGAAATAGCGACGGAAGAGCATCCGCATCGATTCGATGACCTCGATGTGCTGCTGAAGAATGACGTCCAGAGAGCGGTCGGTGCCGGTGACGAGACGCGCGAACCGAGCCTGCAGGTCCTGTGCGGACTTCATGTCGCCCCAACTCTTCGTCTCGGTCAGTGCGCGTGCGTCAGCCTGCATTTTCGATAGGTGTGCCAGGTAGGTGACGCAGGCTGCGTCGCACCGCGCGGCGACGTCGGCGGGAATGGTGATGGTGCCGGCGTCGGCTCGAGCGTTGAGGTCTTGCCAATGTGTGATGAGGTTCGGCTGGGCGTCGGTCACGGTTCGGTATCTCTCGATCGGTGGGAACTAGCTGGGAAGTTCGGAATCAAGGGCGGCGACTACCGTGCTGAGTTCTGTACAAGGGTCATACGAAGGTTGTTGGACGAGTGCGCTCGTAATCAGGGTTGCCCTGATCAATTCGGGCCCGGCGGTGAACGCGACGCCGCAGTCGCGAGACGCGTCCGCAGACAGTTGCTGATAGCGAAGTGCATCGCGGGTCCCCACCCGTACAGGCTGGAGTCGATCGAAATAGCTGGGATCGTCGACGAAGTCGAGAGACTCGAATCCGACGAAAATTCGAAGGAAATATTCGTCGTCGGGCGGGCTGCTCTCCCAGCCGCAGATCTTGAATCCGTTCTGGTCGCGTCCGAAGATTCCCGACTCTTTGGTGCTGGCGTTCAGTCCCGCTCGCTCGATGGCCTCGTCGGGGATGGTGCAGGGATCCCAGGGCGTTGTCGGGGCTGCGGCAGAAGTGGAGGTCGAGGTGTCATCGGCCAGTGCATCGCCGTCGACGGCCGTCGAGCATCCCAGCACCAGGAGTAGTCCACATCCGATTGGCACCCATCGGCCTGTACGACGCATCTGCTCGGTCCCATCTTCAGAGTTCACTGAAGGGTTGGACGCAGCGGCATGGTTGATGGTTCCACTGGACGGGCTCGAACTCGGGTGCTCACCGAGAGGTGCACGAATCCGGCATCGTTGATACCCCCGGGGGTACCGTGCTACGGTTCGGCCACCTACCCGATCTGTAAGGACACGATGTGAGTTACACCGATATTCGATCCGACGAGAGTTCGGCCGACAGTTCGCCGCCGGACATCACCGGCGGGCCGTTGGCGCGGTTCGGTGCGCGCATGGCCGGCAATTTCACGTGGGTGGTGACCGCGTGGCTGGTGGTGATCATCGGACTGGG